>JBOHFJ010000242.1:0-7646 GCA_050699655.1 Pseudonocardiaceae bacterium | reverse complement strand
ATCCACCACTGCCTGGGAGCGCCATTGGCCCGACTGGAAGGCCGCATCGCGCTGGGCAGCCTGCTGGCCCGCTTCCCCCGGCTGAGGCTAGCCGTACCGCCCGAACACCTGACCTGGCGACCCAGTGTGATCATGCACCGGCTCGACGCGCTACCCGTCATCCTGGACTGATTGCCCAATAAGCCACATACACCTTGATCACAACCCCGGCCCGCCCACAACCACCTGGACCCGGTGCTCACGCTGGCGGCATCGCGGCTTGTGATAGGTGGACTGTAAGGAGCGGACCAGGGCTCCTCACGGTGCCGAGTTCGCGGTAGGAGCCCGATGGGAACTCGTTCGGGTTGGGTTGGCAGCCGTCCCTGGCTACGTGGGGTGAAGTGCAATGCCGCCGTCTACTCGCACGCGCTGGGTCATGACGCGGTCAGGTGCCCCTGCCGGATCTGCTGCCTCCGGTGGGAAACCGGACCTCTTCCACGGTGTACTAGTCCAGGCGGTGGTGCTCGCTGTCGGCGCTCGCCCCTAGCATCGAGGAGCCGGCCGTGGCCCGCACGAAAGCCGCCCCTCGGCCCCAAAGTTTACCTAAACCGTGACGGCCTCACCCCTTCTCTGTGAGCGCGACGTCGCGCGATCGGGTTGTCTCGCCTCGGCGTCCCAGTGGTATCAACCGCAGAACCAAGGTTGTGGAGCATTAGTCGGTGTCCGTTCGGCCCTCGTTATCAAGACACCTCACCAGGCGGGGGGTGTGGGAATCCGCAGGTGCCAGAGCCACGACGTCCCGGGCGGGCAGCTGGGCGTTCTGGTAGGGGGTGCCTTCGGGCGGGAGGGTTCCCGTCCGGTCAGTCGGGCTGGGGCCAGTTCTGGGTGCTGGTCCAGTCGGCGAAGCTGGTCCAGTCCATCTGCGGGTAGCGGTCGTGCAGGACGGGCAGGTCGACTTGGTAGCCGCTGTTGGTGAGGAAGGCGAACATCGCGGCGAGGTTGGGACTGCGGAGGTGAACCTCGTCGAGTGGCACCGGTTGGTGCCGCACGGGGTGTCCGCTCGCTGCCTCTATCGCGGCGGCCATCTGGTTGGGAGTGGGGTCGTCGCCAGCGAGCTCGATCCTCGCTCCAAGGTGGGGTGCCGGGTTGGCTAGGAGGTAGGCGACGAAGCGGCCGAGGTCACCGCGGTCGAGTTGTTGCAACGGCCGATCCCCGGGTAGGGCCAGTGGCATCGTCCCCCTGGCGATGGACGGGTCGCCGAGGACGTTGTCGAAGAAGTAGGTGGGAGCGACGACGGTATGGCCCAGGGTGCTTACAGTGAGACGCTGTTCGATGTGGTGCTTGCTCTCGAAGTGGGGCACGCCGGTGTCCTGGTTGGCGCTGGCGACCGAGGCGAACACCAGATAGGGAAGACGGACTTGGGTGGCGGCAGTGAGGATGGCGATGCCCTGGTTGAGTTCGGCGGACGGACCGGCCTCGAAGGGGATGGTCACGGCGACGGGCGCGGTTCAGCGCCACGTCACCTTCTCCTGTCGACCCGGGCGTCATCGCTGTCCCCGCGCCAAGTGCTCATGTTCCGGGCGCCCGTCCGCGGTCGAGTGCTCGCGGGCCGGTCAGGCCTTCGCTGGTGGCCCCGTAGAAGACGGGCAGGGCGAGGAAGACGGCGAGGGAGATGATCGGGGTTACCAGGTAGCCGAGGACCCCGCCACAGGTGTAGAGGACGATCCCGGCCACCGCTCGCGTGCGCTCATGATGGAAGAACCGCTCTTCGATATCGCTGTGCACGAGGTGGGAGCTGTTGCGGAGGTAGTGGTAGAAGACGAGCCAGCTAAGGCACATGAGGGTGGCGACGAGGGCGTAGAGAGCCGCCGCCGTCCGGGCGTCCGTTGGGTTCTGCTCGCGCAGCGCGTCGGCCAGCACGGCGGTGGGGAATGGCAGCAGGACGGTGGTGAGCAAGATCCCGAGGTTGGCCCAACTGAGGGCCCGGTCGAGGTAGCGGATCCGCCGGAAGGCGGCGTGGTGGTTGATCCAGATCACCCCGACGTAGAGGAACGACGCCAGGTAGCCGAGGTAGCCCGGCCACAGCCGCATCAGCCCGGGGAGGAGCTCCCCGGGCTGGTGGGCCGGGACGCGCAGGTCGAGAACCAGAATAGTGATGGCCACAGCGAGAACCCCGTCGCTGAACGCCTCCACCCGATTGGTGTGCGATAGTCGCCTGGGAGTGTCGGCGGTGCCGCTCATGGTGGCTCCCCTGGCCGATCCGCCGGGCCGCACCTCATCATCAGCCGGTGGCCCAGATGAGCACCTCGGTGCCCTCGGGCCCTGCGGTGAGCCGGGGGGAGCCCGCCGCGGTGAGGCGGGCCGCGGCGCCTTCGTTGAGCCGACCGGCGCCCTCCAGGTCGGCGGCGCCCACGGCCACGAACAAGTGGGCGTGGGGCGCGTCAGGGAGTCCCACGACCTGATCGGGACGAAGCCGCCCACCCCAGAGCACGGCATCGCGCTGGCGCAGGGAGATGGCCGCGTCATGGCCCCGCCCGGAGGCGACGGGGACCAGCCCACCCCGGTCCAGCTCGGCGTTGATGTCGAGCTGCTGGTAGCCGGGGTTGAGGGAGGCCGTATCGGGCAACACCCACATCTGGACGAAGTGGACGTCCAGCGCTGCGCTCGGGTTCATCTCCGAGTGCCAGATCCCGGTCCCGGCGCTCATCCGCTGGGCCAGACCGGGATAGATGAGTCCCCTGTTGCCCTGGGAGTCCTTGTGCTCCAGACTGCCCGACAGGACCCAGGTCACGATCTCCATGTCCTGGTGGGGATGGGTCGAGAATCCGGTGCCGGCTCGCGCTCGGTCGTCGTTGGACACCAGCAGCAGGCCGTGGCTGGTGTTGGCCGGGTCCCAGTGTCCGCCGAAGCTGAAGCTGTGGCGGGAGTCCAGCCAGCCGGCGCGGGTATGGAACCGCTGCTGCGCCCGGCGAACGTCGATGGTCGGGGTGGTGATCACACAGCCTCCCAGTTCCGTCAGGTTATACTGTGCTGCCAACGATCCGACCACATGCAACTATTCCCTCTGGACGGAGATGCGCCGGAGCCGGCCCAGCCCCGACACCCTGACCACCTGGCGGTCGCTGCTGGTCCTCCAACGCCACCTGGTCGAGGTGTTGGATGCCGAGTTGCGGGCCGAGAGCGGAATCCCCCTTGAGCACTACGATGTGCTCTACCAGCTCAGCCTGGCCACAGACCACCGGCTCCGGATGACCGAGCTAGCCCGGCGCCTCCTGATCGTCCGCAGCACCTGTACCCGCCTCGTGGACCGTCTCGTCCGCCAGCAACTGCTGGAGCGCCGCCACGACCCAACCGATCGCCGCCTGGTCTGGGTGGCGCTCACCCCCCAGGGGCACAGCGTCCAGCGCCGAGCGGCCCGGGCCCATCTCAACGGGATCGAGGCCCACTTCGGGGCGAAACTAACCCCAGCGGAGCTAGCCTGCCTCGCGCAGGTCCTGAACAAGCTCGCCAATGACTGACAGGGACAGCGGAGAACACCGTGGGCGGTTGGAGGCGATCACAGGGGGGTCAAATCTCGCCGGACAACGGGAGCCAAGGGCTCCGGCAAAGACAGACGCCGGGCATTCATGACTCGCACCAGCGCGCCGTGCCCATCGCCTGCTGTGGCCAGCTTCCCGCCCCAGGTGGTCAAGAGATTCCAGAAGCAGGTCCAGTTCGGTGACTCGCTCGTGTTGGCGGAGGTGCTCGGTCCAGGAGTCGACTTCCCACTGTTCGGTGAACTGATCGGGGTGGGCTGGGTCGTGCCACAGGATCCACAGGGTGGCTCCGGTTCGGCGCCGGGCGTGCTCTAGCCGGTGCAGGCGGTGATGAAGGTGTCCACCTGGTCGGGGTAGACCCGGTACGCGACGCTGACTATGGTGGGTCCCCGGTCGGCGCCGAGCAGCGTCGCCGGCTCGGGCCACACGTCGCTCATCACAGCGAGCGCCAGCTCGGGACCGGCATCGAGCGGGAGCAATCGCCCCACCGCCGCGCTGATCACGAGCGCGGCGCCCGCGATCAGCAGCGCCGCCGTCACCCCGACCGAGGAGGCCGTGGCCCCCCACACTGTGCTGTCTGCCGCGATCGAGCCTTGCATCGCGAACAGATACAGCCCCAGTCCGCGCGCTCATACCCATTCGGGCACTGTTGAGAGCGGCGTCGAGCCCGAGGGCGAACGTGCAGCCGAGCAAGGACCAAGGGCGGGTCACCCCCGTGGCGGTGAGAGCCGCCAACACTCCGACGGCGAGCAACATCCAGGTCTGCGTGACGAGCAGCAGACGCCGACGGTCGAAAATGTCGGCCAGGCTTCCCGCAAAGATCCCCACCACGAACACCGGCAACGTCGACGCCGTCTGAACCGACGCGATCAGCAGCGGTGACCCACCCAGGTCGCGCGCTCAGCCGGTACCGACACCGTCACTGCAACGAGTGTAAGGCTGCTGACACCCGACCGGTGGACTGGCCCAAAAAGGACGCCTTCCCCGGTATCCTGCGGACCGTACACATCGTCCTCTCCACCGGACGACTAAGACTCCGCACTGTGGAGGTAACCGTGAGTGATGGCTCGGGACGTGGACCGGTGCGGTTTCTGGTGTTCTCGGGGTCACTGCGCGCGGGGTCGCTGAACACCCTGCTGGCGCAGTTGGCTGCTGACACGGTCGTGGCCAACGGGGGCGAAGTGGACCGCGCGTCGATGGCTGAGTTCGATGCCCCGTCATTCAACTCCGACGCCGAGCTTGCTGGCCGATTCCCGCCCGGGGCGGAGGAGTTCCGCCGTCGTCTCGAGCGGTGCGATGCGTTCGTGGTCTGCTCACCGGAGTACAACGCGTCCATGCCTGGCGTGCTCAAGAACGCCATCGACTGGGTATCGCGCTTTCGTCCGCAGCCGTTCAACGAGCTGCACGGACTGTTGCTCTCGGCGTCTCCCTCGATGGTCGGCGGAAACCGGGGCCTGTGGGCCTTGCGCGTGCCCTTCGAGCACCTCGGCGCCCGTATCTTCCCCGACATGTTCTCTCTCGCGCAGGCTCACCGTGCTCTCGATGGTTCCGGTCGGATTGCCGATGGCGAGTTGCAGCGTCGTTTCGACCAGAATGTGATCAGCTTCATGAACCTGGTCGAGGCGTCCACGCGTTATCCCTGCCTCAAGAAGGCGTGGGTGGAGTACTTGGGGGAGCATCCGGAACCGGCGCTCGACCGGGTCGAGTAGCGACTGGGATGTCTCGCCGCTGAGGCCTCAGATTCCTGTGTGTTCGACCCGAGCTGGGGTGGGGCCTGGTACATGGGGCATCAGCGCGTTTGCGGGGATGCTGCCCAACCGGCCAGCCTGGAAGTCTCTCATCGCCCGCTCGATCTCGGCTCGAGTGTTCATCACGAATGGCCCGTAGTGCTCGACGGGCTCACCGATGGGCTGGCCTCCGAGCACCAGAACCTCGAGGGCGACGCCGCGGGAGTCTTGGCGGTCGTCGGCCCGGACGGTGATCCAGTCTCCGGCGCCGAACACCACCAGTTGGCCGCGGTGCACCGGCCGTCCTTCGGCGCCGGCTCGCCCGGAGCCAGCCAGGACGTAGACGAGGGCGTTGAAGCTGGCATTCCACGGGAGTTGCAACCGCGCGCCGGGCGAGACCGTCGCGTGGAGGAAAGCCATCGGCGTGTGCGTCGCTCCAGGCCCGGTATGCCCAGCGACCTCACCAGCGATCAGACGCACGAGAGCGCCACCGTCCGCCGAGGCCAGCAAGCTCACCTGGTCCGCTTCGAGGCCTTGATAGGCGGGTGGGATCATCTTGTCCTTCGCCGGCAAGTTGACCCAGAGTTGAACACCGTGAAAAAGACCACCGGAGACCACGAGATCCTCGGGTGGCGTTTCGATGTGCAGGATGCCGCCCCCAGCGGTCATCCACTGCGTGGCGCCATCGGTGATGAGGCCACCACCGCCGTGGGAGTCCTGGTGCGCGAACGTCCCATCGATCATGTAGGTCACCGTCTCAAAACCGCGATGCGGGTGCCACGGGGTGCCCTTGGGCTCACCGGGCGCATAGTCAACCTCACCCATCTGGTCCATGTGCACGAACGGATCCAGGGCGGCCAAGCTCACCCCGGCGAAGGCTCGACGCACCGGGAAGCCCTCACCCTCGAAGCCGCTCGGCGCGGTTGTCACCGACACCACCAGGCGCTCCGTCGCCACCGACTGGTCAAGACGAGGGATACGAGGCAGGGACAACAGATCATCTACGGTCACAGCAGGCATGGGGAATCTCCTCTCGATGAGTCCACCTCATAGAATGAGGGCTCTCCCCGGATCGGCCTAGCGCCCACATCCGATAGTTTTCCCTTGCGAGCGACGCAAGAGCGGGGATCGGCGGCGACACGTCCACGGACAATGACGAGCACGGCCCTGGTCCCACGATGACGCCCACACCGCAGGCGCTCGATGACGTCGAGTGCCCACTGGACGCAAGCAGCTGCGGGATCGGCCGGTCGTTCGACGAGGTTCGGCGCCCTTGATGTGTGCACGTTCGGTTCGGGCGCGACGATGGCGGGTCTGGTTGCCCACGCGTGCCCTGGCCGGTCTGATTACACACGTCGCCGACGGACGCGTTAAACCCGAACACCGCACCGTCTTCATGCACGCGGGCGGGCTGCCGGGACTCTTCGGTCATCCTGAACAGTTGACCCAGGGCGCTAACGCCGGCACGGCGATTCCCGTCGTGGAACCGGGGGCCGACCGCCTAGCGGCGGGCTCCTATCGGGCTCCGCAGTTTCGTGCGAACCCGACCCAGCCCGACACCAGGCGACACTCGAAACCGGCGCGGATGGCCGCTGACCTGCACTAATCGTCCTTAGGCGTCAGTCCCCGACACCACGCGACACTCGGGGCAGCGGACTTTTAATCCTTGGGTTCTGGGTTCGAGCCCACCGCGCAGGGGCCAGCCCATCGAGCCGGCTTTGCGCGTTGGCCGCGGCGTAGGCCTCCTCGATCGCGGGGATGATCTCGGACGAGTCCGCAGCAGTTCGCGCGCAACGCCAGCTCGGCTTCCATTGCCTTGCGCTCGGCGGCGCCGGCCACGCACTGTGACAGGTGGAGTACGGCGTCGGGTTCGGCCAGGTGCGCTGGTGCCTGGGCCGGCGCACCTGGCGCGGCCAGGGTTTCCAGCAGTTCGGGCACGGTCAACGACCGCGGGGCCTGCCGCGCGGTCGTTGACGGGCGCCATAGCGGTTGCTCATGGGACGAGCCTGGAACGAGTCCCACACGCACCTGGGCGGGCCGGCTCCAGAGGATGATCCCGGCCACCGCCCGCTTGCGCTCATGGTGGAAGAACCGCTCTTCGGAGTCGCTGTGCACCAGGTGGGAGCTGTTGCGGAGGCAGTGGTAGAAGACGAGCCAGCTCCGGCACATGACGGTGGCGACGAGGGCGTAGAGACCCGCCGCTGTCCGGGCGTCGGTCGGGTTTCCCTCGCGCAGCGCGTCGGCCAACACGCACGATTGTTTCAAGATCGTATAGGTGCCGATGAATCCTCCACGAGCCGCCGTCCGAGCACGATCCCGACCGCGAGCGGGTGCCCCGCCTGCGCTGTGTTTCCCGAACTCAACACCAGAGTCGTCCCGCAGCCGTCGACCAGCCCTCCTGTTG
>JBOHFJ010000241.1:0-7653 GCA_050699655.1 Pseudonocardiaceae bacterium | reverse complement strand
GGGCTATTGAGCGTCCGTTTGCCCCGATATGGCTCCATGTCGGGGCACGCCTGAGGAGGGAGTGGTGATGGAGAGGTTTACTTGTCATACGGGGGTTGGGGTTCCGTTGCGGTGTTCTGATGTGGACACTGATCAGATCATTCCTGCGGTGTACCTGAAACGGGTCAGCCGCACGGGTTTCGAGGATGGACTGTTCGCGGCTTGGCGTGCCCGCGAGGACTTCGTGCTCAACCACGAGGCTTACCGCCAGGGCAGCGTGCTGGTCGCCGGGCCGGACTTCGGCACTGGGTCCTCGCGGGAGCACGCGGTCTGGGCATTGCTGGACTACGGGTTCCGAGTGGTGATCTCGCCCCGGTTCGGCGACATCTTCCGGGGCAACGCCGGCAAGCAGGGCCTGCTGGCGGCCCAGTGCGAGCGGGCCGATGTCGAATCGCTCTGGAGGTTGCTGGAGACCGAACCGGGCACCGAAGTCACCGTCGATCTTTCGGAGCGGACCGTGCGGGCCAAGGATCTCACGGTGGGCTTCACGATCGACGGCTACACTCGCTGGCGCCTGCTGGAGGGATTGGACGACGTCGCGCTGAGCCTGCGCCACGCCCAGCTGATCGACACATTCGAGGACCGGCGCCCAGCCTGGCTGCCGACCACGGTCCGCGCCGAGCCGGCAACGGGATTGCCGATAGGCGGATAGCCATCGGATTTTTGGTGTGACACATGGTGTTCGGGCGCTCCCCGGCATACGGTGCTCCACAATGGCCGCGGTACCGGCCGAGGTCGTGTGCGTGGGAGGAGCGTAAGTGAACAAGGCTCAGCTGATTGACGCCCTCGCGGAGCGCCTTGGTGACAAGAAGGTCGCCGCGGCCGCGGTGGCGGGTCTGGTCGATGTGGTGATCCAGGCAGTCAAAGCGGGTGACAAGGTCACGATTACCGGTTTCGGCGTTTTCGAGAAGCGGGCGCGGGCGGCGCGAGTGGCGCGCAATCCCCGGACCGGTGAGGCGGTGGCGCTCGCGCCGACCGAGGTGCCCGCCTTTCGCCCGGGCACCCTGTTCCGCGAGGTAGTGGGTGGGGCGCGCCAGTCGCCGCGCCTGGCCGCGGTGCCCGCCGCCACGACTGCGGCACCGAAGGCCAAGCCGGCGGAGGACAAGCCGGCGAAGGACAAGCCGGCGAAGGTCGAGTCCACCACGAAGGGCAGCGTAAAGGCCCTCGCCAAGGGCCCCCTTAAGGGCACAGCGAAGAAGACCGGCAAAAAATCCGCTATCAAGAAGCTGGTCACCAAGAAGTCGGTGAGCAAGAAGTGAGCGTCGGCGGGGGCTCCGGGTCGTCGTAGTAGTCAGCGGTCAGCAGGGCCGGCGGCGCGGGTGACCTACCGCTGAAAAACAGCCCCCAGCAACTGCCTTTCCGGCTGAGCACCTCGCGGGGCACACCGGCGGGGGCGGGCGCTACAGCGAAGCCGATGAGGTGGCCGACCAGCTCGGGAATCACCTTGCCCTGGCTGCACACCACGGCCGGGCCCCCCGGCTCGGCCGCGATCTCGATCAGCCGCGCCAGGCCGGCGGCCGGGTCGGCGAGGTAGCCGTCCTCGGCCAACCGCGGTTCCGGGGTGATCGGCACTCCAAGGTCGGCGGCGAGGCCCTCGACGCTCTGGCGGCAGCGCAGCGGCGGCGCGGAGTGCACCCGTGCGGCGCCAAATAGCGGCAGCAGTGCGCGCAGACTCTCAGCCTGCCGATGGCCCGCGGCACTCAGTGGGCGCAGGTCATCAGCGCCCCGCCAGGTCTCGCGCGCGCCCGCCTCGGCGTGCCGGACCAGCAGCACAGTGGCGGTGGCCGCGCTCGTGGCCTCGAGCCCGGCCAGCAGTGTGCGGTCACGCTGGTAGCTGAGCAGCTCCGCCGCCGTCGCCACGGGCAGCCAGCGCAGCTCATCGACCTCCTTGCTGGGGTGGAAGCCGCCGCCGGTGGGGCGCGCCGCCCAGTAGTGCGCCACCTTCTCACCTTCGGCCACCCGATACCGGTGACTGCCCAACCTGGCGCCGAGCGTGACGGTGTGGCCGGTCTCCTCGGTCACCTCGCGTATCGCGGTGGCCGGCAGCGTCTCCCCGGGGCGCGCCTTGCCCTTGGGTAGTGACCAGTCGTCCAGACCGGGTCGGTGCACCACCGCCACCTCGACCTCGCCCGACGGCGAGGTTCGCCACACGGCGGCACCGGCGGCGATCAGGCCGGGCACCTGGTCATTCACCCCCTGGCCAGTCACTCCCGCGGTGTCGGAGGATTTCCTGCGCCTGATGGTCACGGACGGTGGATCCGGGTGCGGGGGACGGGCTCCACGAGCCCCCTGGCTCCAACACCCAGCATCGCGTCGCCGGATCCAGCGCGGAAGTGAGTATCGCGTCCAGCTCGTCGGCGGCGGTCGGGTCGGTCACCAGCACCAGTGCCTCCACCCGGCGGTCCAGGTTGCGGTGCATCATGTCGGAGCTGCCGATCCAGTGCTCGCCCGCGCCCACGAAATGAAAGACCCGTGAGTGCTCGAGGAAGCGGCCCAGGATCGAGCGTACCCGGATGTTCTCCGACAACCCCGGGCGCCCGGGGATCAGCGCACAGATGCCGCGGACCACGAGGTCGACCCGGACACCGGCCAGCGCCACCCGATACAGCGCATCGATCACCTGCTCGTCGATCAGCGCGTTGACCTTGATCCGGATCCCGGCGGGGCGGCCCGCCTGGACGTGGGTGAGCTCACCCTCGATCCGCTCCACGATGCCGCGCCGGATCCCGTAGGGCGCCACCAGCAGGCCGCGGTAGGACGTCGGCCGCGCGTAGCCGGTCAGCGAGTTGAACAGGTCGGTGAGGTCCGCGCCGATCGCGGGCTCAGCGGTGAATAACCCGATGTCCTCGTAGAGCCGGGCGGTCTTCGGGTTGTAGTTGCCGGTGCCAATGTGGCAGTACCTGCGGATCGTCGAGCCCTCCTGGCGCACCACCAGCGCGGTCTTGCAGTGCGTCTTGAGCCCCATCAGCCCGTAGACCACGTGCACCCCGGCGCGCTCCAGCGCTCTGGCCCACTTGATGTTGGCCTGCTCGTCGAAGCGAGCCTTGATCTCCACCAGCGCGACGACCTGCTTGCCCATCTCGGCGGCGTCGATCAGCGCGTCGACGATCGGGGAGTCACCGGAGGTCCGGTAGAGCGTCTGCTTGATCGCCAGCACCTGCGGATCCCCGGCGGCCTGCTCGATGAAGCGCTGCACGCTGGTGGAGAACGAGTCGTAGGGGTGGTGCACCAGCACGTCACCCTCGCGCAGGGTGGCGAACACGTCCTTGGGGCTCTCGCCCTCGCCGAAGGCTGGGTGCGTCGCGGGAACGAACGGCTTGTCCTTCAGCTCCGGGGAGGGCAGCGCGTGCAGCTGCCACAGGCAGGACAGGTCCAGCAGACCGGGCACCTCGACCACGTCGTGCGGGTCGACGTCGAGCTCGCGCAGCAGCAGCTCCCGCACGCGCTCGCTCATCCGCTCGGCCACCTCCAGGCGCACCGGCGGACCGAAGCGGCGTCGCGCCAGCTCGCGCTCCATCGCTTGCAACAGATCCTCGTCGCGGTCTTCCTCGACCTCGAAGTCGGCGTTGCGAGTGACCCGGAAGATGTGCCAGTCGACCACCTCCATGCCGGCGAACAGCTCACCGAGATGCACCCCGATCAACTCCTCCAGCGGCAGGAACGTGGCGGGTGGCGACCCGCGACCGTCCTGGTCGCGCTCCACCCGGACCAGCCGCGGCACGTTGTTGGGCACCTTCACCCGGGCGAACCGCTCGATGCGGCTGTCCGGATCCCGCACCATCACGGCCAGGTTCAACGACAGGTTGGAGATGTATGGGAACGGGTGCGCGGGGTCCACCGCCAGCGGCGTGAGCACCGGGAAGATCTGGTCGGTGAAGTAACCTGACAGCCGCAGCCGCTGCCGCTCATCAAGGTCGGGCCAGCTGACGACGGTGATCTCGTGTTTTTCCAGTTCCGGGCGGACTGAGTCGAGGTAGATCCGAGCTTGGCGCTCGGCGAGTTCCCGACTGCGTATCGCGATCTGGGCCAGCTGCTCCCCCGGGGACAGCCCGTCCGCGCTGCGCACGAGCAGCCCGGCCTCCTCACGGCGCTTGAGCCCGGCGACTCGCACCATGCAGAACTCATCCAGGTTCGACGCGAAGATCGCCAGGAACTTGGCCCGCTCTAGCAATGGCTGGCTGGTGTCCTCGGCGAGTGCCAGCACCCGGGCGTTGAAATCCAGCCAGGAAAGCTCCCGGTTGAGGTAGCGGTTCTCAGGCAGGTCGGTCGCTGACGGCAGCGGAGTCGCCGCTGGGGGAGCGGGCGGCACCGTCACTCCAGCGGCGACCGCGGCACTGTTTGTTTCCGCACTGGTTGTTTCTGTGCTGGCGGCAATCGGTACGGCACGGCCGGTCAGCGGGGTGAGGTGCTGGCTCACCCCGCCATTGTCCCTTAATATTGTCCGGCTTGGGGCTAATCAATTGTCACCCTCGTGTGAAATCCGCGCGTTCAGTTCTGGGCAGCGCGGCGCGGGTGAACCGACCGAGGCCTAGGCCGCGCGCGGCGGCCAGATCGGCCGCGGTGTCGACGTCGCACCGCAGTCCTGGCCAGCGGCCGGAGAGCTCCTGAGCACCGGTGGCCCGGTGCGCCGCCGCGGAGCCGACTCCGAAGCGGGGCTCCAGGAGATGCCCCGGCGGGGCGAGCAACAGGGTCGTCCCGGTACCCGTCCGGTCGGCGCAGAACGCCCGGCCTCCGGTGGCCAGAGCGTGGCGGACGGCGCGCTCCAGCTCCCATGAGCGCAGCGCCGGTAGGTCGGCCTGCAGCACCCCAACCGTCGTGGTGGGGTCCGCCGCCCGGAGCACCGCTTCCCCGTACCGCAGGGCCGGGTTGAGGCCCGCGGCCGGCTCGTCGGGGATCACCCGCACCCCGTCGCCCTCGAGCGTGGCGCGCACCCGCTCGTCGGAGCAGATCGCGACCGCCCGGCGGACCACAGCCGCACCAGCCACCGCCGCGAGGGTGTCCCGGGCCAGCGCGAGGACCAGCCGGGCGTGTGCCTCGGGACCGCCATCGGCAGCCCCCCGCAGCCGGGTCTTGGCCATGGCGAGCGGTTTCACCGGGACCAGTAGATCGACCCGCACGCCCCCATCATCCCGTGTTGGCGGCCGCTGAACTCGCCGGTCCGGTGGCAGGGAAGACTGCGCCAGATGGCGGGCGTCGTGACCCAGGTGGTGCAGCGAATCGCGGTGATGGGGGCGGGTTCCTGGGGCACCACGTTCGCCAAGGTGCTCGCCGACGCCGGCCGGGATGTTGTGCTCTGGGCCCGTCGGCCCGAGATAGCTGATGCGCTCGCCCGCTGGCACACCAACCCGGATTACTTGCCGGGGGTGCGGCTGCCGGCTTCCGTGCGGGCCACCGCGTGTGCGGAAGCGGCGCTGAGGGGAGTGGACGCGGTGGTGCTCGCCCTGCCTAGCCAGACGCTGCGCGACAACCTGCGCGAGTGGCACCGGGCCATCCCACCGGAGGCCACCATGGTGAGCCTGGCCAAGGGTGTTGAACTGGGCAGCCTCAAGCGGATGAGCGAGGTCGTGATCGATGTCACCGCCGTCACCCCGGATCAGGTGGTGGTGGTGACCGGCCCCAACCTGGCCCGCGAGATCGCCGCCGAACAGCCCACTGCGGTCGTGGTCGCCTGCACCGACCACGACCGTGCCGTCGCGGTGCAGCGCGCCTGCGGGACCGGTTACTTCCGGCCTTACACCAATACCGACGTGATCGGTTGCGAGCTCGGTGGCGCATGCAAGAACGTCATCGCGCTGGCGTGCGGGGTGGCCGCTGGATTGGGGTATGGGGACAACACCCTTGCGACACTGATCACCCGAGGATTGGCTGAGATGGCACGGCTCGGTGTGGCGCTGGGCGCCGACCCGATGACCTTCGCGGGGTTGGCTGGCCTCGGCGACCTGGTGGCCACCTGCGCCTCACCGCTGTCCCGCAACCGCTCCTTCGGCTACCGGCTCGGGCTGGGTGACACCCTTGAGCAAGCCCAGCGGGCCACCCACGGCCAGGTGGCCGAGGGTGTCAAGTCCTGCTCGTCGATCCAGGGCCTGGCCGCGCGCTGCGGCGTCGAGGTATCCATCACCGACAGTGTGAGCCGAGTCTGTTACAGCGGCCGGTCGCCTCGGGAGCTGGCCAGTGAACTGCTCGGGCGCGCCCACGGCCCGGAATAGCGATGTCGGTTCATCTGGGGTTGGTTGACCGCCGCACATCGATCGGTACGGTCTACAGGAATGAGCGATGTCACAACTCTCTCGAACATCGGCGTAGCCATGTTCACCGTCGCCGATCAGGACGCGGCCCTCGCCTTCTACACCGAGAAGCTCGGTTTTGAAGTTCGCGGCGACACGCGCTTTGGTGACCACGATGAGATGCGTTGGATTGAGGTGGCCCCACCTGGCTCGCGGGCACGCCTGGCGCTCAACCCGCCGATGGGCGGCGGTGAGCCCGGCGGCAGCGCAATAGCCGTGGAGACGGCGGACGTCCTGGGCGAGCACGCCCGCCTGAGCGCCATCGACGGCCTCGACGTCGATCCGGAGCCGATGCGCCCACCCGGCGCCCCGCTCATGTTCATGCTGCGTGACCCGGACGGCAACCACATCGTCGTGGTGGAGGCGCCGCCCACCGCGTAGCTTGCCCACCACCAGCCTTACGGTGTTGCCCGATCCAACGATGACACCGGATGTCTGCCTTGACTACGTACCGCCTGATACTTCGGCTAATGCTCGTCGAGGCGGTGTTGATTGTGGGCCGTCGGAGCTGATCTGTTGGGAACGAAATCGTCCGGAAGAATTGCCAATAACCTGGGGAGATCCTCGGTCACTGTGCTCCAGAGCACGTCCAAGTTGATATCGAAGTAGTGGTGGACGAGCCGGTCTCGCATCCGCGCAGCCGCCGACCACGGCACCTCGGGATGGGATTCGCGCAGGTCGTTGCTGACGTGTTTCGCCGCTTCGCCAACGATCTCAACGAGTTTCGTGAGGGCGAGGCGCAACAGCTCGTCATCATCGAGATGATCACGCGTTCGACCTGCTGCGTAGACACCGCCTTGCTCGCCGCTTCCACGAGATGACGAACTCGCACCTTGTCGTCAGGCGGCATAAAGCACACGCGCCTGTGACCGGACCTCGTCCCGGAAGTACCTGCTGAGATCCTCATAGGTCCGCAGCTCCACCTCCCGCCCAAGGACGGTGCCGAGCTCCAGTTCCAGCTCTGCCATGCTGAGCAGGCCTGGTGTCCGGCCCTCCTCGAACTCCACGAGCAGGTCGATGTCACTGTCTGGAGTGTCCGCTCCGCGTAGCACCGAGCCGAACAACGCCAGACGTCGGATCCCGTGTCGTGTCGCGAAGTCGCGCAGGAAAGCGCCCGCATCCTCAATGTGCGCCAGTGCCATGAGGACATCATGCCCCATCATCCGTAAGACCGATGGTCGCCGGACCTTCAGCCGCGTTGCTGCGTGGTTCGTGCACCCGCCGGCCAAGCTCGAAGGCGAGTTTGGTGGTGTCATAGGCATGCTGGGCGCCTGGTTTCCGCATCCGCTGCCGACGAAGCTCCCGCCGGTCGTGTCCCGACGATCTAGGG
>JBOHFJ010000240.1:0-7695 GCA_050699655.1 Pseudonocardiaceae bacterium | reverse complement strand
AGCCCAGCTGCTGGTGCTCGGGCTCGACGAGCCCGGGATGCAGGCTGAGCTGGCGCAGCAGCGTGAGCGAGCGCAGGATCGTGAACCGGTTGCGGTCCACATCGTCAATCAGCCCGAGCACCTTCAAGCAACAGATCGATCTCCGTACCGAGTGGATCGACCGCGCCATCGCCGCCGGGGTTGCGCCCGGGATGCGGGACGTCGAAACCACCCCGTCAAGAGTATGTTGCCCCAGTAGGGTGGGCACTGTGGGATTCGATGTCTGTCGTCGTGCTCCGCTGGAGGATGTGGTGGTGAGCAACGTCAGATGGGTTTCGACGGAGGCGGGGGCGCATCTTCGAGGGCGCGTCAACCGGAATACCCGGCCTGAGGTCGTATTGCGCGGAGCGCTACATCGACTTGGGTTTCGTTTCCGGCTGCACAGGATGGTTGCGAGCAAGTACACGGTTGACATCGTCTTGCCGAAATGGCGTTTGGCGGTGTTCGTTGACGGATGCTTCTGGCATGGATGCCCCACGCACTCGCCTGACGAGTTCAAGGGACCGAATGCGGAGCGTTGGCGGCGCAAGATCGCCGAGAATCGGGAACGTGACGTCCGGTCGACTGCTGCTGCCCGGTCGGAGGGATGGCATGTGATCAGAGTGTGGGAGTGCGACGTTCGCCGGGATGTGAACGCGGCTGCGAAACGCGTCGAAGAGACTGCCCGCAAGGGAGTCTAGAAGCGTTCACGAACCTGCCTTGTTCGGTTGGGTTTGGGCGCACTTCTTGAGCAGGGGGCACTGGTCGCAAAGCGGGTTCGTCGGGTGGCAGTACAGCTGACTGATCAGGCGTAGCGCCGCCATTCGGAGGGGAGCGTCCGCACCACCGCCGACGAGCCTGGCAAGGTCGACCTTCCCGTCGGTCAGACTGTTGGTCTTGTGCGAGTTCGTGTCGAGGACACGAGACGCCACGCGGAGCGTCGGCTGGGTTGCCAGCAGTAGGTCGTCGCCGACCAGCAGGTGGAGCAGCGCGCTCTTGGCAGGCGGGAGTCGAAGTCTGGTGAATAGGTCCTCATGTTGGCGCCAGATCGCACTGGAGCCCTGAAACTGGCGGAGTTTTTCTACGGCTTTGGCCACCGATCGCGACGAGGAGGCACCCTCGAGGAGATTGAGAGCTTTTCGGGTGATGCGTCCGCTGTGGGCAATTTCGCGCAGGCCTTGGTAGAGACTGGTGAGTTCGACGGGCGTTGGTCCGATGAGCGCAACAGTCGCGGCAGTGGCAGGCCCGAGCTGGGGGCCCGGGAGGACGCACCAGTAGTGGTCTGCGCGCCGCTGTCGTGCCCACCTGGTCAGCATTCCCCTCAATACCCGGCTTGGGTTGTTCCGCTGCCTCCCGGCGTCGGGTGTTGGCCACAGGGCGGTCGCGGCGGCTTGGCCGAGCAGCGGCGGGACAGCGTTGCCGATCTGTTGGAATGCGTGGCTACGGCTCCCGGCAAAGCGGTAGTAGTCGGGAAATGTTTGGATGCGAGCGGCTTCACGCACTGTGAGCGTACGGTGTTCCTCGGGATGGATGTACCAGTATCCGTCCTTGGCTATGTGGGCCGTGATCGACCGGCTTCGTTCTTCCCAGTCGAGTCGTTTGTATTTGTCGTCGAAGGTGTCCGCCTTGTAGCGCCGCAGTTTGGGATCGATGTCGGCATACAACGTCTGCGGGGTCATCTGCTGGAAGATTTCCAGGTCGTCCTCACGTACCGGGCGAGTCATGTGGTCCCAGACCTGTTCACTGGGGGACCCTTTGCGCATGAGCGCGGCGAAGTCGGACAACTCGCCTGATTCGGCGTAGGGAAGGACACGGGCACCTGTGGAGCCGTTGAGTTTCGGTAGGTCGCCGATTGCGTCGCGGAGATTTACCTCGTTTCCGGGCTTAGGCCACGCAAAGACGTCACTGTCATTGCGTGCGAGCACGATGAGGCGTTTGCGATGCTGCGGGACGCCGAACTTCCAGGCGTCCACCAGTTGGATGCTCGTGCGGTATCCGGCCTCCTCGAGCGTGTCGACGATTGTGCGCACGACCTCGAAGTCGTCGCCGAGCGCCATGTCGGGCACGTTCTCCATAAGGACCGCGCGGGGTCTTACCCGGAGTGCGACGTCGAGATAGGCCTGCCAGAGTTCCTTGCGCTCGTCGTGCTCATCACGGATTCCCGCGTGGACGAGACTTCGGATCTTGCTACGGCCGGCCCGGCTGAAGGGCTGGCAAGGGGGGCCTCCGGCGAGCAGGTCGATAGTGGTCTTTCTGAGAAGATGCACAACTCGGTTACGTTGCTTCGGGTCTCCGAGGTCTGCATTGAGGGCTAGGCCGGGAAAGTTCGTACGGTGCGTCTGCAGCGCGAACCTGTTGTTGTCGACCGACGCGGCAACGGTCCAGCCAGCCTGCTCCATGCCGAGACTGAGACCGCCGGCGCCGGCGAAAAGATCCACTGCAAGCCTTGCACCGTTGTCGATGCGGTCAGTACACCACGGTTCGAAGGTCTCCTCGGTGCAGGCGTCGGGATGCTCGTCCAACCGCAGCAGGTCGCTACGGTGCAGCTTCACCCCGTAGGTCGCCACTAGCCCCTCCGCTCTCGCCAACGATGCCCACAGGGACGCGCTACATCCCAAGTCCGCACATCATGTCCTACATGATCACTTCACTGCCACTCGACCCCTTCCCATCCCCTCCGACTGACGAATCGAACATATGTTCGATTCTATCCAAACGTGGCCTGGCTGTCCACCCCCTGCCCAGACTTACAGTGCCCGGCGCGCTCAGCGGAGCCGGTTGTTGCTCCACGTGGCCACAGGTCACACGGCAAGATCCGTGTTGGCTGGCGAACCGTCGATCAGGCTAGCGCCGCCGTGGGTGATCTGGGCTGATTCCTCGTCCGTGTTGACCAGGATGTGCATGTATTCGCCCACTCGGAGGTCGAAGCGGTTCAGGTAGGTACCGAGGCCATGAGTGAACCCCGTGTCGTCGTTGTAGGTGGCCGTCCCACACGGGTCGCCTTGACCGTCGATCAGCTCCAGCCGCAAAGATGGGGTCCCGGCCGGAAGCCACTGTCGCAGGATGACCCCGGTCAGTCTGAAGTTGGAGGTAACCGCGAAGGCGACCCAGGGGCGACTTCCGGCTCTGAGTCCGGTCCGGAAGTCGCGGTTCTCGGCCTTCGCACGAAGTCGTGCCTGCCGTTTGGTCCGTGCGACCACGTCGGGCGGCATCTCGGTACCGCGTACGGTCCACACGTTCCGGTCAAGTTGGACGAACGCGGGATGGAACGTCAGGTACACGCCTACCGTGCTCAGTTTCATTCCGACCGCCTCGGCTGTTTCCATGAGGCTTACCCGGTCAAGCGCCCCGTTTGGGGATGACCGGATCAGCTCGACGAGGAGTGCGGCCTCGACCCCGAGTTCCTCGGAGCGGTCCAATGGAACCGCTGCTGTGATGCCGGCTGGAGTGACCGTGAACTGGTCGTGCCACTCACAGAAGGCACGCAGGCTGGCGGTGGTGGGCGGGACAAGACCCGGCTGCGCGCTACCTCGGCCGGCGCTTCGGTATGACCAGAAGTTCGCGATCGCTTTCTGTGCTGTTGCCAGTTCGACAGGCTGGTGCACTGACAAGATCGTCCGAAGCGTGTTGACGAGGCGGTTGCGCGCCGACGCCGCCCAGGTCACGTGGTCGGAGCCCAGCCAAATGACTGAGCTGGACGCTGACAGGAGACTATGGACGTCCTCCTCGGTCAGCACGACGCCGTCGTCGAGAACCTCGTCGCTGATCTGGAGCAGCGACCCGAGACCCTGGCGACTTGACAGCCTGCGGGTCGCCCGAAGGACAGCTGTGAGTTCCGCGGAGTCGGCGGTTACTGTGCCGTCGACCGCTTCCAGTTCGAAGGACCGTCCAGCAAACATGGCACAGGCCCGGAGGCTCTCGACGCTGTATCCTGCGGCGGAGAGGTGATGCCGGGCGAGCTCGTTTGCCAGCGCGGTCTCCGTGCAGGGCGCCATCGTCCGAGCGATCTCGAGTGCGGCATCGAGCTGAGGCCACCAAGGCCGGAGCTTCGTGATCGATTCGTGCCTGATCTGGATCTGGCGGGCGCGCTCACGGGTGACCCCGATGATCGCCCCCATCTCCTCCAGCGTTGCCGGTGGCCGGCCGAGCAGCCCGTACCGGCTGGCCAAGCCGTCGAGGACTTCCTGGCGACAGGGCCGTCTGGAGTGACCGCGCCCTCCTGTGACGTAGTGAAGCACATGATCTGCATTCGCAAGGATGTTCGTCGCGCTCCGCTCGAGAGTCTCGGTTCCATCGAGTGTTTCTCGAGACATGCCGTCGACGACGCGAGCCAGCTCGGCTGTCACTGCTGGTTCGTGGTCCGGGGCTGCCGCCGAGGGTCGGGACTCGTCCATTCGTCACACCGCTGGATGGTCTGGTGGTTCGAAACCACGGGCGAGCGCTGCCCGGTAGATCCTTCTCATCGTGTCGGCGTGCTTGGCCGTCGGAGTCTTGCCGGACGCGACGAGCGTGACCATCCCACTCAGGTGGCGCCGGTCGAGCGCGGTGAGTTCATGATTGGCCTCCGCCCATGCGGCCATCGCCGACCACGGTGCGGCCTGGAGTTCAGCTGTGTGGATGTCATGAGGGATCGTGGTGGGGTCTTTCCTCGTAGTCGTCAACTGGGCGGCCACTTCGGGGCCCAGCCTCCAGGACATGGCGCGCACCTTGTCCCAGCACGCGGGTTTCTTCACCCACTCGCCAATGTTTCCCGGAGCCCTTGAGAACATTTTGCGAATCTGGACAGCGAGCTCGGGTATCTCCTCCCTGAGTGCCCGCGGAAGCCGCTGCTGCCTCCAGATCGTGTCGAGGTCAAGCCGACGTCGGGTGCGTTCGCTGATCAGGGCGACCGTGTAGGCAACGACGTTCGCCTTGTACCCCTCGACGCTGTGAGACCTGAACGTGGCGGCCACGAGCTTGTCGGCATGCCGGAAGAGAATCGCCTTCGCGACGAGGTGGTGGAAGTACTGGAGGTCGACCGTTTGGTCGGCTCGACTCGCCAGCCGGATCGTGAACTCACTGAAGCATTTCTGGTTCCCGAGACTGACCAGGTGCGGCAGCTGGTCCCAGGCGAGCTCGTACTTGGCGAGGTCGGTCTTGGTGAATTTCTGGGCTTGGGGGTGAGTCTCCCTGAAGGCGCGCTGCCATGCGGGAGTTCCACTGCGAAACAGTGCGTCCTGGTACTGGCCGCGAGCTCGCTCGTAGAACCACCGGGTCTGTTTCTGACTTCCGTCAACGGCCGGTGCCCAGACAGTCCGCGAGAGCTGTTCGATACGGACATGGAACGAGTGATTGGTGCTGAAGTCGGCCTCTTGGACCTTGTTCTGGCTGTTGGCGTAGCGGGAGATGAGAGGAACGATCTCCGTGAGCCGTTCGTGTGGTACGACCGTGAGCTTCATCTGGACCTGAATGCCGTCGAGGGTCGCCTTGTCCTTGACCGCAGCGTGGTATAAGGACGCCGTGGTCTGGCCGCCGTTGACGATCTGTAGGTCCTTCAGACTGCTGATGGCAGTGCCACCGTCCGGCGTAGCGACCAGGGTCACCTCGGACGCGGTGGCCGAGATGCCGTTGTTGTAGGCCAGAAACCGGGCGGGCTCGTTCAGGATTGTTGCCCTGATGCCCTGGTTGACCTTGCCCCGGGCCTGTAGGAAGGAACGGACGTTGAGCTCAAGGAGCCTGGCCCCGTACTCGGCGTAGACGTCCTTCAGGACCACCCCCGGAACGACCGCCAGCAGTGTGTGGCAGCCCTGCTCGTCATATGCGGTGGGCAGGCAGGGAACCAGTTGACCGAACCGGTCCTCGAAGTCGACGTGGATGGGTTCCTGCTGCCTTCCTGAGCTGACCAGACGGTGCAGACGGCGCAGGTCCCATACCTGCGCCGACGCCGGAACTCCGTCGACGGCGGGCGCGGTGAGCTGCTTGACGGTTGTGAGCCCGTCGGTGAACACCCAGAACCGGACGCGGGTGACGTCGGGCCACGCCTGAGCGATGCTGTGGATCATGTCGAACGTCGGCGATGCCTCCTCGAGACCCGCGTTGCCGTTTCGTCTGATCTTGTCCAGGAATTGGCGCAACCGCCGCAGGCACGTATCGACCTCGGTCTTGCCGACCGTGGGTGGGGGCGCGGTCTGGGTCAAGACTGCGCCGAACAGGTCGAGGGTGTGTCCGTCCGTGCTCACGTCGTAGCCGGAGATCTCCTCGCCGCGCGCCTGGTGGAAGCAGGCCTGACCGTCCTCCAGCTCCCCCGCTTCGCCGAGTTCGGCGACCATCCGTTCGACGAAGACGTCGCGAATGGTCCGCTCCTCACCGGTCACGCTGGCCTCGCTCAGCAGCTCCTGCTGGAGCTGCTGAGCGAAGAGTTCGAGGTCAGTGTCGGTCATACGTTCGTGTCCAGGGCGTCGGTCATCTCGGCGGGACTGACGAGAAAAGGTGTGGCGGCGAGCAGGTCGAGTGTGTACGACACATTCGACACCCCGGACGGCGTGTCGCCCTCGGTGATCCGAGGGAATCCTTCCGCGACGCTGTGCACGAGCCTCTGCCGAAGCACGTAGCGCCGGTCCAGGTACAGGTGGCTCTGAGTGTCGAGATACCCGGCTCGGACCAGTCGCTGGTCCAGCTCGGCATGGACCCCATGGTCGGATGCCTGCCGGCGGAGGTGTGCCACAAGCTCCGGAAGCGACGTTCCACGGCCACCCCGCCGTGCATCGAGGGCAAGTGTTACAAGGAAGAGCCTTCCTGGACCTGTTGCGTCAAGCTGGCGCTCGCTGTTGATTCGGACCTTGCTCGGTTCATGTCCGGCAACAGTCTTCACCTCGACACTGCCGGACTCGAACTGGAAGTCCTGGAGGTCTTGGTCCGGCCCCGTCCACGCGGGGACCGCCGCCGAGCCCAAGGTGGGGAGCAGGAGATCGGACAACGTGTGCAGTTCACCGAACAGGCCGCGCTGACGCTCGGGCGTCAGCCCTGCGGGGCCAACGCTCGCGAGCATGCGTTGCCACTCGACCAGACGATCGACCAAGATTCGCCCGGGACTTCCAGCTCCGTGCGACAGGAGGACCAGAAGATCAGCCACCAGGGCCGTGAAGATATCCGAATGAGTGCTGGCGCGGAGGACCAGGTCCACGGTGGTTCCGACACCGAAGTGGGTTCCGGAGGTGATCATGACACCGGCCGTGGCCAGCAGACCGTTCGTCGCCCCCGCAGGAATGTCGTCGGCGACCACGGAGAACACTCGCTGTCTGGACGGGTGCTCCACCCCAACAAAGCAGTGGTGCGAGCTTTTTAGCAGGACCCGACGGACGCGACGGCCAGCAGCAGAGGGGCCCACCGGTTCGTTGTCGAGTTCCTTCCACAGCGCCTCGAGTTCGTCTGCCGCTGGCGCAGAGCTCATGGCAACTCCTCGTCGGCACGTTCGCCGAACTCCTGGTCCCACCACAGGTTCGTCACCCGGTACTTGACCGTCTTCGCCGTGATGCTCTTCGGAAAGCTCACGACGAAGCCGACGGGAGGCAGGTCCGGATGCATCCAGACGTGCGGTTTGAGTGGGTACAGCAGCAGCAACCCGCGGGTCGCCGGGCGCACTTGGCGGACGTAGAGTCCGCCGGTCCTGGCGGGCTCCGTCTTTGCCCTCGGCTTCGG
>JBOHFJ010000239.1:0-7707 GCA_050699655.1 Pseudonocardiaceae bacterium | reverse complement strand
GTGTAGCTGGTGTCGATGGCGGCGACCTGCTCCGGAGTGCCCTCGGCGATCACCATGCCACCGGCCGCGCCGCCCTCCGGACCCATGTCGATCACCCAGTCCGACGACTTGATCACATCCAGGTTGTGCTCGATGACGATCACGGTGTTGCCCTTGCCGGCCAGCTCGTTGATCACGCCGAGCAGCTTGCGGATGTCCTCGAAGTGCAGGCCGGTGGTGGGCTCGTCGAGCACGTAGACGGTGCGGCCGGTGGAGCGCTTCTGCAGCTCGCTGGCCAGCTTCACGCGCTGGGCTTCGCCGCCGGACAGGGTCGGCGCGGGTTGCCCGAGCCGGACATAGCCCAGCCCGACATCCACCAGCGTCTTGAGGTGCCGGTGGATCGCCGAGATCGGCTCGAAGAACGCCGCCGCCTCCTCGATCGGCATGCCCAGCACCTCGGCGATGGTCTTGCCCTTGTAGTGCACCTCGAGGGTCTCCCGGTTGTACCGGGCGCCCTGGCACACCTCGCAGGGCACGTACACGTCGGGCAGGAAGTTCATCTCGATCTTGATCGTGCCGTCGCCCGCGCAGGCCTCGCACCGCCCGCCCTTGATGTTGAAGGAGAACCGCCCCGGCTGGTAACCGCGGACCTTCGCCTCGGTGGTGACGGCGAAGAGCTTGCGGATCCGGTCGAAAACGCCAGTGTAGGTGGCCGGGTTGGACCGCGGTGTCCGCCCGATCGGTGACTGATCGACCCGGACCAGCTTGTCGACGTGCTCCAAGCCGTTGACCCGGGTGTGCCGCCCGGGCACCTGGCGGGCGCCGTTGAGCCGGTTCGCCAGCACGGTCGCGAGGATGTCGTTGACCAGCGTCGACTTGCCCGACCCGGACACCCCGGTGACCGAGACCAGACAGCCCAGCGGGAAGGACACGTCGATGCCGCGCAGGTTGTGCTCGCGCGCCCCGACCACCGTCAGGCGCCGCGAGCGGTCCACCGGGCGCCGGGTGGCCGGGACCGGGATGGCGCGCCGGCCCGACAGGTAGGCGCCGGTGATCGAGGTGTCGTGCCGCTCCAGCTCGGGGAACGGCCCGCTGTGCACCACCTGCCCGCCGTGCTCCCCCGCCCCGGGACCGATGTCCACCACCCAGTCGGAGGCCCGGATGGTGTCCTCGTCGTGCTCGACCACGATCAGCGTGTTGCCCAGGTCACGCAGCCGGGTGAGGGTGGCCAGCAGCCGGTGGTTGTCCCGCTGGTGCAGGCCGATCGACGGCTCGTCCAGCACATACAGCACCCCGACCAGCCCGGAGCCGATCTGGGTGGCCAACCGGATCCGCTGCGCCTCACCACCGGAGAGCGTGGCCGAGCCACGGTCGAGGGACAGGTAGTCCAGCCCGACGTCGAGCAGGAAGCGCAGCCGGGCCTGGATCTCCTTGAGCACCGCGCCGGCGATCATCGCCTGCCGGGTGTCCAACCGCAGGCCCTCGAGGAAGGCCGCGGCGGCGCGCACCGACAGCGCGGAGACGTCGGCGATGGACTTCTTGCCTTCTGTGGCATGAGCGAGGGTGACGGCAAGGATCTCCGGCTTGAGCCGGGTGCCGCAGCAGGCCGGGCAGGGCACCTCCCGCATGTAGCCGTCGTACTTCTCGCGCGTGTGCTCGGACTCCGTCTGGTTCATCCGGCGCTCGAGGAACGGCAGGACACCCTCGAAGGCGGCGTAGTAAGCGCGCTCGCGGCCGTAGCGGTTGCGGTAGCGGACGTGCACCTGCGCGTCGCAGCCGTGCAGCACGGCCTTCTGCGCGCTGGCCGGCAGCCGCCGCCACGGGATGTCCATCCGGAACCCGACGGTCTCGGCCAGCCCCTCGAGCAGCCGCTGGAAGTACTCGTGGGTCTGCCCGGAGGCCCACGGCGCGATCGCCCCCTCCGCGAGGGACAGCTGCTCGTCGGGCACCACCAGCTCGGGGTCGACTTCCTTGCGCACCCCGATCCCGGTGCACTCCGGGCAGGCGCCGTAGGGCGAGTTGAACGAGAACGAGCGCGGCTCCAGGTCGTCGACGCCGATGGGGTGGCCATTCGGGCAGGCCATCCGCTCGGAGAACCGGCGCTGCCGGTGCGGGTCGTGCTCGTCGCGGTCCACGAAATCGAGCACGACCAAGCCGTCGGCCAGCCGCAGCGCGGTCTCCACCGACTCGGTGAGCCGCTGCTTGGCGCTGTCCTTGACCGACAGCCGGTCGATCACCACGGAGATGTCGTGCTTGTCCTGCTTCTTGAGCTTGGGTGGGTCGGTCAGCTGGTGCACGGTGCCGTCGACGAGCACCCGGGAGTAGCCCTGGGACTGCAGCTCGGCGAACAGGTCGACGAACTCGCCCTTGCGGGTCCGCACCACGGGCGCGAGAACCTGGAACCGGGTGCCGGGTTCCAGGGCGAGCACCTGGTCGACGATCTGCTGCGGGGTCTGCCGGGAGATCGGCTCGCCGCATTGCGGGCAGTGCGGCTCCCCGGCGCGGGCGTAGAGCAGCCGCAGGTAGTCGTGCACCTCGGTGATGGTGCCGACGGTGGAGCGGGGGTTGCGGCTGGTGGACTTCTGGTCGATCGACACCGCGGGCGACAGACCCTCGATGAAGTCGACGTCGGGCTTGTCCATCTGGCCGAGGAACTGCCGGGCGTAGGCCGACAGCGACTCGACGTAGCGCCGCTGGCCCTCCGCGAAGATGGTGTCGAAGGCGAGGCTGGACTTGCCGGAGCCGGACAGCCCGGTGAACACGATGAGGCTGTCCCGGGGCAGGTCGAGGTCGACGTTGCGCAGGTTGTGCTCCCGCGCACCGCGCACGACAAGTCGATCAGCCACGTGGTTCCCTTCACTGGACGGCTCCGCCCATGCTATGCGCCGGGTCTGACAGAAGCGGGCTCGCGGTGGCGGCGCCGACGCATTACGGTCAGCGACTGTGGACATTCTCGAGGACTACGACGGCGCGGTGGAGCCCGGCGGGCCGGCGCAGCGGCGGACGCTGGACGCCCTGAGCGTCACCAAGATCTCGGTCGGGCCGATGGACAACAACGCCTACCTGCTGGCCTGCCGGAACACCGGAGAGGGGTTGCTGATCGACGCGGCCAACGAGTTCGAGCGGCTGATGGACTTGCTGGGCCATGGCCCGGACCGCTCCAACCTGCGGACGATCGTCACCACCCATAAGCACGCGGACCACTGGCAGGCCCTCGGCGCCCTTGCCGGCGCCACCGGGGCGCGGACGGTCGCGCATCCGGTCGACGCTCCCGAGCTGCCGGTGACTCCGGACCGCCTGGTGGGTCACGGGGACACCGTGACGGTGGGCCAGGTCGTGCTGAACGTGATCCACCTGCGCGGGCACACCCCCGGCTCGATCGCCCTGCTGCACCGGGACGCCGCCGGCACGCCGCACCTGTTCACCGGTGATTCGCTGTTCCCCGGCGGCCCAGGGCGAACCACCAACCGGGCTGACTTCGACGGCCTGCTGGATGACCTCCAAACGCGGGTCTTCGACCAGCTGCCCGACGACACGTGGTTCTACCCCGGCCACGGGAAGGACTCCACGCTCAGCACCGAGCGGCCACACCTCCCGGAGTGGCGCGCGCGCGGCTGGTGAACACCCGCGTCAATTGCTGCCTCTCCCGACAGGCTTGACGGGCCGCGCATCCAGGGGAAGTTCGTGGATCGATATGGGCGGCGCACAGAATATGGTGAGCTCACAAGCGACCCCTATCGCTTCCTCGACCGTCTTCCCCAGGTGCAACGCGGTCCTGGCGTACTCCCACCCGCTGCCCACAGCCCAGAAATCGTGATAGTTGACACTGAGGTCGTAGGTGACCGAGATGAGCTTGCCGTCGTAGGCGATCAGCCACTGGTTGTGCGACTGGAAATCCTTTATCATTTTACCGCACCACTGGTTGAAATCGACAAAGAACTGAAGAATGTCGCGCTTCTCGCTGCTCTGCGGCTTGTGCGTAGCAAGATGGACAGCCATGTGATTGCTGTGGCTGCCGTAGCCGGCTCCCCCGACGATGATGTCCGGGAGCACGATGAGCTTGCCCTCCTGGAGTACTTCCTTCGCCTGCCAGCCCCAGGTCCGCTGCCCGTCACTTCCGATGACTATTTTACCCTCTTCGACTTTGCCCGCGATGACAGTCAAAGTTCTCCGCTCCAGTCTGAGAGTACGAAGCCGGCGGGTTCATGCGCTGGTGCTCATGCTGCCAGCTCCCGGTCGCTGGTCGCGTCGGGTGTGGTCAGATCGGCGGAGGTGACGTCGCACGGCCAGCGCCAAGTGCCGCAGCGCACCCGCACGGAAGCGGTCGACGTCTCAGCGACGATACTCGGCTGCCCGCAGGCCGGGCAGGTACGGCGACAGGGTTCAGGAATCGCATCAGGCCACCTCCTCACACTCGCTCACGGTCCGGCAGGCGATGAAGCGTCCGAGTCGTCACCTGTGCCGTCGACAACCTGGGCGGCATCCACTCTATAGAGACCTCTCGCCTGCTCCGTGATACCTCGGTGGGTATCCGGATCGGATGCGGGGCGTCGGTGACACGCTCGTAGGCTCTGACGAGCGTCCCCGCATCTCAGTCGACGAGGCCAACAGACCGGCCGTGCCGTGGCGCGCGGCCCACATTGCCCTTGAACACTCGAAGATTGTCGAAAGTGAGCTGTAGCCGTGCAGCCTTGCACGGCTACAGCTCACTTTCGACAATCAAGCTCTGCCTGACGCACCCACCGCAGCAATCCCAGCGACGCGACGTACTCGGCGAACGACGGGTTCGAGGCGGTCATCGGCCGATGAACAGGTACTCGGAGACCTCGCGCCGCGCTGCGGTGGCGTGCGTCCCGAATGAGTATCGGTGGTCCATGCACCGCACCTCGACCGAGTCCTTGACCTCACGCAGCACCGCCGCGATGGTGTCAGCATCCGGCACCGCATTGGACGCGTAGGACAAGACGATCGTGCTGTCCTTGAATTGCGTGAACGTCTCGCGGAGCGCCTGAGTCACGGTGCGCTGGTAGGAGAACGGCGTGTACTTCTTCGCGAGCTTCTTGGTCTTGGTGCCCGCCATGATCCGCTGGCCTCGCCAGTAGACCGAGAGACCCTCCAGGAAGTGATATCGCTTCACGTAGCAGTTGTCGTCCTTCGGCGGCGCGTAGGGCGGATCGAGGTAAACCAGGTCGTGCTCGCCGCCGAGTGCTGAGACCTCCCCGCACAGCGCCCGCGAGGGCCGCCCGCTGTCGAACACCACGGCGTTGTACTCGGCCACGCGCTCGCGAAAGTGCTGCCACAGCGGCAGCCGCAGGTCCCGGCGGCCGTCGTCGTAGCGGCGATCGGTGACGGTGAACACGCCGCGCGGCTGCTTGCGCGCGGCGCTGAGCACCAGCGCGGAGATCGCGAGCGCCCGCCGCGCGCCGGTCAGCGCGTCGATGTGTGACCAGGCCGAGTCCAGGAACGCCCGGTCGTCACGGTCGAAGTAGAGCCCGTCGAACGTGGACTGGATGAAGTCACGGTCGTCCGCCGCCGGCCCGCAGATCAGGTCGACGTCCTCGGCGGTCAGCCGCTCGGACTGGTTCTCGACGGTAGCCGCCGCGATGATCGACGGGAAGGTGAGGAAGTCGTTGGTCGTGACCTGGTATCCGAGCGCCTTCAACGTGTAGGCCACCACCCCGCTGCCCGAGAAGGCATCGAGCGCGGTCGAGCCGCCAATCTCGGCGAACACCTCGGCGAGACGGGGCACAAGTTTGTACTTCGACCCCATGTACCGCAGCCGCGGGAACTCCGCGGCGCGCGCGACGGCACGCTGCACTCGCGCCGCGGCTGGCGCGGCGGCACTGGTAGCAGTCACCGCCACACCTTCTCCTACCTGGACTGGTAACAGTGGGATGTAAGCCGGTCACGGCAAGCCACGCCGCGTCCCGCCCGGCGAAGGTGATCCACACACCACGATCCCGGCCGCCCCGCCAGCCCATCCCCGCCTCCCCGGCCTCGGTCAGCTCCGCCCCGCAGGCGCAGTCAATCGGCACAGGCACGGTCTCAGTCCGATCCGGCGTCACCGTCGGCGACAACCCCGAGCCCTTGTGACCGGGCTGCCCACCGGGCTTACAATCCCTTGGACCTCTCCCGAGACGAGCGATCCGCCCGCCGCTTGGCCTTGGCCTCGATCGAGTCCTTCGACGGCGGACTCGAGGAATTCCTCGAGTCCATCCCGACCCGCCGCCTCAACTCAGCGTTCTCCACCTCCAGCGCCTCCACCCGAGCCACCAACCCCACCACCAGGGCCGCAAGCTCCTCATACGAGGGCTCAGGCTCATCAGGCGCGGACACAACCCAGATGATCGACGATCACAGACCCGAGGTCGAGCCCGACACGCCGATCACCGGAAATCAACTCACCACGGAAGCCCAGCTCAATGGGCCCCGTGAAGGGACACGTTCTGAGGGCCGGAGGGTGGCGGTGACCCTGTCGAGGTCCAGTTCCCATCCCAGCGTGGCGGCGCCCGCGTGGTGAGCTGCGGAGCGGATGGCCACCAGCCCTGTCCGCAGCGCACTGGCTTCGTCTTCTCCCTCGACCACGGCGCACACATCCGTCCAGCCACGGCGCAGATCCGCGCCAATGTCGGGATCGATCAGATTCGGCTCCACACTCAGAGCGTCCATCATCGCGTCGGTGTGTGCGTCCATAGCGCTGACCGGGGTGACTTGGTAGCGAACTTCAAGGTAGTAGCGAGTCATCGTGGCTCCTGCTCCCAACACGTCTCACGCCTCAACCACCCGACCAGGTGCAGCCGGTAGCCAGGATCCGATGGCGTGAGATGTATCGTCTTCTTGTGATCACCGCACGGGCAGTACCCCTTGAAGTACTTTCGGCCCTTCTCGATCCTCCAGCCTTGAGACTCCAGTGAACGCAGCAACACCTCAAGATCCTTATCGGGGTGCCTCGGCCTGACCACGTCGCCCTTCTGGTATGCCCACGGAACCATCATCACACAACACTGAGGGAGTGCGACCCGGTCCGCTTCCAAGAGCTTCTCAGTTTACGCAGCAGCGGCCCGGGCCACTGTCGCGGTCAGTGGCTGCCCTGGATGTGAACACTTCATCCAGCGGCGGTCCCGGCGACGACGCGCTCGTCGTGCAACCGCCCGATCTCCAGGCTGGACAGGCCCAGGACTCCGGCGAGGATCTCGTCGGTGTGCTGGCCGAGCTGGGGCGCTGGCGCGGAGGGTACCCGATCCACAGCGGAGAAGGCGAGCGGCGAGCCGGGCATGAGGTAGCGGCCGATGCCGGGCTGGTCGACCTCGGCGAACATCGGGTTGGCGGGTGAGCAGCGCGGATCAGTACGGACCAGCTCAGTGAAAGTCTGGTACGGCCCCCAGCACACGTCGTGCGCGTCGAAGACCTCCCGGACCTGCGACAGCGTGCGGCTGGCGACCCACGGCTCCAGCAGCGCGCCGATCACGTGCCGCGCGGCGAACCGGTCACCCTCCTTGCTCAGATCGACCCCGAGCAGCTTCTCGACCTGGGCGCAGGCCGCCCCGATCCCGGTCGCGCTCACCAGCCCGCGCCACTGCCGCGGCGTCAGCCCGACCACCATGACCCGCTTGCCGTCCTGGGTGGCGAAGTCGCGCCCGAACGCGCCGTACAGGTCGTTGCCGTGCTTCGGCCGCTCACTGTTGTTGATCTGCACCTCGGCGATGTTCCCGAGGTGCCCGGCCATAG
>JBOHFJ010000238.1:0-7714 GCA_050699655.1 Pseudonocardiaceae bacterium | reverse complement strand
CCTATAGCCCCGCTGAGTCCGCTGAATGCGAACGGGGGAGGATGGGGTGGGAGGTGTTGAGTGTGGTGCGGGTGCCTGATCCGCATGGTTCTGGGGCTCGGCCACCGGTGATTCCTGCTGAGCGGGTGCCTCGGCACGTGGCTCTGGTGATGGATGGCAATGGGCGGTGGGCGCAGCAGCGCGGGCTGCCCCGCACCGAGGGCCACCGCCGGGGCGAAGCCGTGTTGCTGGATGTCGTGTCCGGTTGCATCGAGCTGGGCGTGCGGTGGCTGTCAGTTTATGCGTTCTCCACCGAGAACTGGCGACGCAGCCCCGAGGAAGTGCGTTTCCTGATGGGCTTCAACCGCGACGTCATCCGCCGCCGTCGGGACCAGATGCACGAGCTGGGCGTGCGAGTGCGCTGGGCTGGGCGCCAGCCGCGGCTGTGGCGCAGCGTGATCCGAGAGCTCGAGGTCGCCGAGAAGCTGACCGCGGCCAACGACGTGCTGACCCTGACCATGTGCGTGAACTACGGCGGTCGCGCCGAAATCGCCGACGCGGCGCGCGAGGTGGCCCGCCGGGCGGCCCGCGGTGAGATCGACCCGGAGCGGGTCGACGAGCGGATGTTGGCCCGCCATCTGGACGAGCCGGACATGCCCGATGTCGACCTGTTCCTGCGGCCTTCGGGCGAGCAGCGCACCTCCAACTTCTTGATCTGGCAGGCCGCCTACGCGGAGCTGGTGTTTCAGGATGTCCTGTTCCCCGACTTCGACCGCCGGGATTTGTGGCGGGCCTGCGAGGTCTACGCCGCCCGGGACCGCCGGTTCGGCTGTGCCCTACCCGTCGACACCACAATCTCCAGGAGGACGATCCGGTGAGCCACACCCGGGAGTTGCTCGACGCCGCCCGGACGGCGCTGGAGCGCTATCAGGACGTCACGGTGGACCCCGACGGCTCGCTGAGCTTGCGGCACTGTGAGGTGCCCTGCGCGGTGCAGGCGGTGGAACTCGTCGAAGGCTTGGCGATGCTCAGCCTGACCTGCGTGGTCGCCTGGGACGTTCCGGACGACGGCCAGCTGGCCGAGCGGATTGCCGCCCGCGCCGGGCAGGGCCTGTTTGGCACCCTGGGGCTGGTCCGCACCGAGCGCGGGGCCGACGTGACGCTGCGGTACGCGTTCCCGGCGGCCGGCTTGGACACCGTGCCGCTGGGCACGCTGCTGATGCTGGTGGTGTCCGCCGCCTCCCAGGTGCGCGGCGAGTTGCTCGCCCAGCGCTGACCGGTCTCAGTCTGACCAGTCTCAGATCCGCGCGCAGTCGGCGCAGCGGCCGGAGATCTCCACGGTGTGGTCGATGTCGGTGAAACCGTGGTCGTCGGCGACCTGCTCGGCCCACAGTTCCACGGTCGGCCCCTCGACCTCCACCGTGCGCCCGCAGTGCCGGCACACCAGGTGATGATGGTGGTGCGCCGAGCAACGCCGGTAGAGCGCCTCGCCGCTGGTGGTGCGCAGCACGTCGATCTCGCCAGTCTCGGCCAACGCCTGCAGGGTGCGATACACGGTGGTCAAGCCGACGCCCTCACCACGGTGGCGCAATTTCTCGTGGATCTCCTGGGCGGACCGGAAGCCGTCGGTGTCATCGAGCAGCCGGGACACCGCGGTCCGCTGCCGGGTGGAGCGCGGCCGCTGGGCCTGCCCAGGTGCCGGTCCAGCTGGACGCGGGGCGCTCATTCCTCATCCACGTGGGTGACGGCATCCACCACGATGTGCGACAGGTGCTCGTCGACCAGACGGTAGACGACCTCCCGACCGTGCCGCTCGCCGTCCACCACCCCGGCGGATTTGAGCACCCGCAGGTGCTGACTGATCAACGGCTGGGTGACACCGAGCGCGTCGACCAGCTCGTGGACGCAGCGCTCGCTGTCACGCAGCTGCAGCACGATGGCGATCCGCACCGGCGCGGACAGCGCTCGCAGCAGCTCGCCGGCCGCCACCAGGGTCGCCCGGGGGCGGGTCGCCGCCAGTCCGGGAGCCGGGCGACCGGGCGAATGCTCCTCCTCGAGGGTCGGGCCCGGTACCGTGCCCGCTACCGGGCCAGCTACTGGGCCCGTAGTGACACCCGCCATGGCCGTCCGCCTCGCTTCCCTGTCGCGATCCCGGTCCGCCGGGCACTTGCTAGTCCCGGGCACTGTCAGACCCGGCCGCTGTGCCTACCAGGACCGGCCCGACCATGGTAGGCACAGCGGCCGCTAATGTGGGCAGGACCGGCGCAACAACCCACCAGGAGCTCCCCAGTGCCCGCGGATCGCATCGAGACTGTCGTCAGCTTGTGCAAGCGTCGGGGCTTCGTGTTCCCGAGTGGGGAGATCTACGGCGGAACCCGCTCCGCCTGGGATTACGGCCCGCTCGGGGTGGAACTCAAGGAGAACGTCAAGCGCCAGTGGTGGCGCGCGATGGTCACCGGCCGGGACGACGTCGTCGGCCTGGACTCCGCGGTGATCCTGCCCCGCCAGGTGTGGGTCGCCTCGGGTCACGTGCAGGCCTTTCACGACCCACTGGTGGAGTGCCAGAGCTGCCACAAGCGATTCCGGGCCGATCAGCTCGCGGAGGACTACACCCAACGCACCGGCAAGGACACGCTGGAGGGTGACCTGTCGGATGTGCCGTGCCCGAACTGCGGCACCCGCGGCGGATACACCGAACCGCGTGAGTTCAACATGATGCTCAAGACACACCTCGGCCCGGTGGAATCCGAAGAAGGTTTACATTACCTGAGACCGGAGACCGCGCAGGGCATCTTCGTGAATTTCCAGAATGTGGTGATGTCCGCCCGCAAGAAGCCGCCGTTCGGCATCGGGCAGATCGGCAAGAGCTTCCGCAACGAGATCACCCCGGGCAACTTCATCTTCCGCACCCGCGAGTTCGAACAGATGGAGATGGAGTTCTTCGTCGAGCCAGGCACCGACGAGCGGTGGCACCAGTACTGGATCGACACCCGGACCGACTGGTACGTCGACCTGGGCATCAACCGGGACAACTTGCGGCAGTACGAGCATCCAAAAGAGAAGCTCTCGCACTACTCCAAGCGGACCGTGGACGTGGAATACCGATTCGGCTTCTCCTCCGGTCAGCAGTGGGGCGAGCTGGAAGGCATCGCCAACCGCACCGACTTCGATCTGACCACGCATTCCCAGCACTCCGGCGTCGACCTGTCCTACTACGACCAGGCCACCGACTCCCGCTACCGGCCCTACGTGATCGAGCCCGCCGCCGGCGTTGGGCGCCCGATGATGGCGTTCCTGCTGGAGGCCTACGCGGAGGATGAAGCGCCCAACGCCAAAGGCGGTGTGGATCGCCGCGTGGTGCTCAAGCTGGACCGCCGGCTGGCCCCGGTGAAGGTCGCGGTGCTGCCGCTGTCGCGCAACGCCGAGCTGTCCCCCCAGGCCCGGGAGCTTGCCGCGGCGCTGCGGCGGCAGTGGAACGTCGACTTCGACGACGCGGGCGCGATCGGCCGTCGGTACCGCCGGCAGGACGAGATCGGCACCCCGTTCTGCGTGACGGTGGACTTCGACTCGCTGACCGATCACGCCGTGACGGTGCGCGAGCGGGACACCATGAGCCAAGAGCGGGTCGCGATGGACCAGGTCGAGTCTTACCTGGCGACTCGCCTGGTCGGCTGCTGAACAGCCCCGCACGATCCGGATCAGCTCGGTCCGCGCTGTCGATCGGGCTGATCCGGATCGTGCTCGGCGCGGTGCTGGTGGGTGCCCTGGCCGTCGGCGGCACGATGTTCCGGGTGTGGCAGGTGGCGCGGGTTGATGACCGCGCCAAGGCCGACATCCTGGTGGTGCTGGGCGCGGCCCAGTACGACGGCACACCGTCGGCCGTGCTGGGCTCCAGGCTGGATCACGCCGCCCGGTTGTGGCGCGACGGGGTCGCGCCAGTGATCGTCACGGTCGGTGGCCGGCGGCCTGGTGACACCTATACCGAGGCCGAGGCTGGCCGCAACTACCTCGCCTCCTATGGGATTCCCCCGACCGCCGTGGTGCCGATCGGACAGGGCCGGGACACCCTGGAGAGCCTGCGGGCGGTGGCCCGGCGGGCGGCCACCGCGGGTTGGCACACAGCGGTGATCGTCAGCGATCCCTGGCACTCGTTGCGGGCTCGCACGATGGCCGATGACCTCGGGCTGGCCGCCTGGACCTCACCCACCCGAAGCGGCCCGATCGTGGCGACCCGCGGCATCCAGGCCCGTTACATCCTCCGGGAGAGCGCCGCGCTGCTCGACTACCGGCTCACCCACGCCCCGGCCGACTCGTTCAGCACCGATCTGGGGTGAGCGCGCCGACGGTCAGTACATCATGTGGGGATTGTCGTAGTGCTTGAACTCCAGCAGGTTGTTGGAGGGATCTCGAAGCACGAACGCGTCGTGTCCTTCGGGGCGGCCGTCGAAGCGGCGGAACGGGTCGACGAAGAACGGCAGGTCGTGTTCCCTAGACCGGTTGAGCAGCCGCTCCCAGTTCTGCCGCTTTCGGAATGTGACCCCGAAATGCCTGGGATAGAGCTGCGGCGCGGCGTCGATGCGGTCGGAGAGGTGGCAGACGACTTGATCGCCGAAGAAGTTTAGCGTGATGCGGTCCGCGTAGCGCCTGGCCAGCGTGCAGCCGAGACCGTCGACGTAGAATCGTCGTGTCTCGTCCAGATCCTGGGTCGGGATCGACAGGTGGAACACATCTTGTGGGGTGCGCATCACGACGTCCGGGGCAAAGTTCCCGACCGCAGTCCCCGCCGCAGCGTCTCGAGCGCGATCACGTCGTCGGCCCGCACATTGCCCAAGTTGACCGAGTGGCCCATCCGGCGGAGGAAATAGGTCTGCAGGTCTTTGTTCGGGGCCTCGAACAGCAGCCGGTCCAGGTCGATGCCGGAGCTGACGATCTTGCCGACCAACTCGTGGCGCGGTTCACCGGTGGAATGGCAGATCCCGCCGCGACCGCTCTCCCGCGCCTCCACAGTGACCAGGTGGGCACCGGCGGCGAGATCCTCCTCGATGAAGGAGATCCAGCGCGCCGGTGTCAGGGCATCGGAACGCCTGATGTCCTTGAAGCCGACCTCGCTGATGACGGCGAACTCATCGGTGAGCCGGGCCACCCAGCGAGCTTTCTCGGTGTTGGCGATCGGAATTGTGCCATTGGACACCTCGACGTGCGTGACGCCCAGGACGCGGCACAGGGTCAGCCACTCCGACACGAGCCCGTCCAGCGCGTAACGCTCGAACAGGGTGCCGCCGAAGTAGAAGCCGATGCCGGCGCCGCGCAAGATGTCAATCTTCCGTTTGATTTCTTTGGTGACCAGGCAGGTCCCCCAGCCGAATTTCACGAGATCCACGAATTCGCCGACGCTGTCCACCGCGTCCTCGAACTGCCCGGTGAACAACCCCGGATCGATGACCACGGTAAGCCCACGCCGTCGTGGTTTGGCCTCGAGGTCCGGTAAGCGCAATTGAGTGTCGATCATGCAATCCTCCTCAGGTCCGCCCCGCGCCCAGCCTGATCGGCGGGGTCGAAACGGCAAGACTCGACTTTGGTGCAATGATCAGCGCGACCGCGCGGTGCGCCGGGTTTCCCGGTGAGGGCCAGGCACAGCGGGCTGTGCCGCAGCACCTCGACCACCAGCAACGACACCACGATGGTGGTGACGAGAGCGATGATGGTCACGCTGAGTGGGGACACTCGTGCGGACAGCCACGCCGCCGGGCCGAGTGTTAGCGCCCATAGCACCATCGGATGCACCAGGAACACCCCGAATGAGCGGTCCGAGCTGAGCTGGACGACTCGCGATCCCGGGCCGGCGCCGCGCCGCGCCGCCCAGGTGACGCCGAGCGCGAACAACGCGGTCACGACGGCCACGCACCAGGGCACCATCACCGGCTGGAACACCGCGGAGGCGTCCAGCGGGGAGCTTCCGCCGCGCACCGACCGCAGGTACCACGCCTCGGTCGCGGCGCCGGTGAGGACGAACGCCACCAGCACCATCGCCCGATGCTCGCGGACCCAGGACTGCACCCGCTCGGCGTGCAGCGCGGCCACCCCGCCGAGCACCAGGTAGAGCACGTAGCTGCCGACGAACGACCCGGCGTAGCCCAATAGCTCCGCGGCTACCCCGCTCGGGTGCCCGAAGTGCAACCCGGCGTCGATGCCGACCTGCAGCACGGCGCTGATCGCCAGCAGCCAGCGATACCCGCGCCGCCACCGCGCGGCTGCCCGTAGCAGCCGCAGGAACAGCGGGAACACCAGGTAGAACTGCATCGTCACGACCAGGAAGTACAGGTGGTACCACGCCGTGCCGGTGAGCAGGTTGTGCCCGAGCTGGATTAGTGCGCCACTGGGCGGTAGCGGTGCTGTGGTCAGCGCCAGTCCGGTGTAGATCACGGACCAGAGCACGTAGGGCACCCCGACCAGCAGGAACCGCCGCCGCCAGAACGGCGCGACGCGCAGCCCGCCGTGGTGGCGGTGCACGAGGACGAAGGCGGTGAGAGCGAAGAACGCCTCACGGGTGAAGTGCAGCAGCATCAAGGCGCCGCCCGCCGGGATGCTGCCCGGCGGATTGATGGTGGCCACGGTGTGCACCGCGATGACGCAGGCGAAGGTCAGCACCCGGACCAGGTCCACCGCGTAGACATGACCCGAGCCGCTGACGCGGCTCATGGGCGTGTTGGGCTGTGTTCCCGCGTTGGCCACGGTCCCGGTGTTGGCCACGGTCCCGGTGTTGGGCGCAGTCACAGTGGGGACGCCTCCAGACGCTTGGCGCCCGCGAGCGGCAACTCCCGCAGCCGGCGGCGCAGCACCTTCCCGGTGGGGGTTCTGGGCAGGCTCGCGACGATCCGGAACTCCACCGGGCGTTTCACCCGGCTGAGCTGCCGCTCGCACCGCGACCGCAGCCGGCTCACGAGCTCGTCGGCTTGTTCGCCGTCCAGCGCCAGCACAGGCCGGATCCAGGCCACCGGCACCGCTCCGAGCACTTCATGCGAGCGGGAGGCGACGGCGGCCTCGGCCACCGCCGCCTCGCCGAGCAGAACCTCCTCGACCTCACCCGGGTACACCAGCTCGCCGCCGCAGTTCAGCACGTCGTCGCGGCGCCCGGCGAGGTAGAGGTACCCCTCGGCGTCGAGCCGCCCGAGATCGCCAGTGTCCAGCCAGCCGTCGGCGCTGAACCGCTCGGCGGCCACACCCTCGGTGTAGGCGCTGATCACGCTCTCGCCGCGGATGCGGACCCGGCCCACCACACCTGGGGCACAACACTGGTCGTCTGGCCCGACCACCTCCAGCTCCACTCCCGCCGGCCGGCCGGCTGATCCCGGTGGGTGGCCACCGCGCAGCGGAGTGGCGGTGATCTGGCTGGCCGCCTCGGTCATGCCGTAGCTCTCCACCACGACAACCCCGCTGCCGGCGGCCACTCGCTCGCGGACCGCCGCCGGTAGCGGCGCCGACGCTGAGCGGATGAAGCGCAACGTCGGCGCGGCGGCGGGGACATTGTCCAGCGCCAGAATCGAGAGGATGGCTGGCACCGCGTTCAGCCAGGTGATCCCGCGCTCCGCCAGGAGTTGCCAGAACCCGGTGCGGTGGAACCGCCGGTCGAGCACCAGGGTGCCACCAGCGACGAGAGTGGCCAGCAGCGCGACAACCTGCGCGTTGATGTGGAACAACGGCAGCGGGCTGAAACCACGGTCCACGGCGGACAGTT
>JBOHFJ010000237.1:0-7733 GCA_050699655.1 Pseudonocardiaceae bacterium | reverse complement strand
GGTGAACACTTCTGCCGCACCGCCTCGATCCGCACCGTCTGCGGGAGGATCGTGGCTGAACACTCGGAAAGGGCCGGATACCGGCTCGCGGTTGCTGAGCGGTCGGCGACGGAGCATTCCCCACCTTCTGGTGGGCGCGTTGTTGGTGTTGGCCTGCGCGGCGGGCGTGGTGCTGTGGTCGCTCGTCGCGGGGGAGCGCCAGCGGGTGCTGGCCCTGGCCCGCCCGGTGTCGGTCGGCCACGCGCTGTCCGCGGCCGACCTGCGTGAGGTGAGTGTGGCCGCCGATGCGGGCGTGTCCACGGTGGCCGCCTCGCAAGCGTCCACGGTGATCGGCCGGGTGATGGCGACCAGCCTGCCCGCCGGGTCGCTGCTGACCCCCGAGGTACTGGGGGCGGCGCTGGTTCCCGGCCATGGGCAGGCGATCGCCGCGCTGGCGTTGAAGGCGGGAGCGTTCCCACCCGAGTTGGCCCCGGGCGCTCGGGTGGCGGTGGTGTTCGTGCCCGCCTCGACGGCGGGCTTGCCGAGCGCATTGGCGTCGCCGAACGTCTCGTCGTGGCAGGCGACCGTGACCAGCGTGACGGGGCGGGCTGATGAGCAAACCACGGTGGTGTCACTCCAGCTCGCCGAGGCCGCTGCCCGCCAGGTCGCCGCGGTGCCCGTGGGGCAGTTGTCTGTGGTGATGTTGCCGGAGGGTGGTCAGTGATGTTGGTCGCGGTATGCAGTCTGAAGGGTTCACCGGGTGTCACCACCTTTTCGGTGGCGCTGGCCGCGCGCTGGCCGGTGCCGTCCCGGTGTGTGCTGGTGGAGTGCGACCCGTCCGGGGGTGATGTGGCCACCCGTTTCGGGTTGGTGTCCTCGCCGGGTCTGGTGAGCTTGGCGGCCGCGGCGCGGCGCAGCGGCGATCCGGGGTTGTTGTGGCGGCACACGCAGGCGTTGCCGGGCGACTTGGCGGTGGTGGTCGCTCCGCCGGGAGCGGACCAGGCGCTAGCCGCGCTCACCGCGCTGGCCCCGGAGGGTTCTGGCGGTGCGGGCGTGCTGCGGGTGGCGGCGGAGGCGACCGACACGGTGGTGATCGCTGACTGTGGCCGGGTGGACCCCACCTCCCCCGTGTTGCCGATCGTGCGCTCGGCGGATGTGATGCTGCTGCTGAGCCGGGCGCACGCTGATGACTTGGCGCACCTGGCGACCCGGTTGAGCGAGGTGAGTCGATGGTCCTCACGTCCCGGGCTGCTGTTGGCCGGTGCGGGCTACTCGGCGGCTGAGGTCTCCCGTGAGCTGGGTGTGTCGGTGATGGGCCGGATTCCTGAGGACCCGCATGCCGCGGCGGTGTTGTGCGGCCGGCACGGCGGCCGAGGCGAACCGTCGCGCTCCCCACTAGGCCACAGCGCCATCACCATCGCCAGGGCATTGCTGTCACCACAGCGTTCCAGCGCGCCAGTGGGTCAGCCCGTGCCGGTGCAGCGCGCGGCCCCCGCGGGTGCGGGCCACTCCGTGACCGCGAACGAGGCCCCGCTGCCGACCGTGCTCGCACCGGACGTCATGTCGCGAAACGGGAGTAGGCCATGACCTCGCAGACCAACGGCGGCCCACCGCTGACGCCCCCGCCCGGGCACCCGACCGGTCAAGGCCCACGCACTCAGCGGGAGGCCCCGGATACCGCGGCGGCGCTGGCTCGGTTGCGGCGGCGACTGCGCGAGGTGCTGAGCGCCGAGCTCCCGAAGCGCATCGAGGCGCATCGGCCCGGCATGGCGGTCGGTCGGGAAGAACGTGAGGCGCTGGCGTGGGCGGTTCTGGATGAGGCGGTGGCCGCGCACAGCGAAGGGGAGTTGATGGCCAACCGGATGCTCCTCGCCCAGGACGCCGAGCAGCGGGTGATCATTGAGGTGATCAATGAGGTGTTCGGGATGGCGGGGCTGGCGCCGCTGCTGGACGACCCGAGCGTGGAGACAATCAACGTCAACCGGTTCGACCGGGTTTTCGTCCAGTATCGCGACGGGCGCCGAGCGCAGGTTGATCCGATCGCCGGGTCGAATGAGGAGCTGACTGATCTGGTGCGGATGCTCGCCGCCCGCGCCGGTGCTGAGGAGCGTCGCTTCGACCGGGGCGCACCGGCGGTCAACCTCCAGCTCCCCGGTGGGGAGCGGTTGTTCGCGGTGATGGCGCTGACTTCCGGCGGGGTCACCGCTATGTCGATCCGCCGGCACGGCCACCGCACCGTCACCCTGGAGCGGCTACGCGCCCTGGGCACCCTCGACCCGGGTTTGGAGCGGTTCCTGCGCTCGCTGGTCCGCTCACGCAAGAACATCCTCATCACCGGCGGCACCGGTAGTGGAAAAACCACCCTCTTGCGGGCGTTGGCGTCGGAGATGGATCCGATGGAACGCATCGTGACCATCGAGGACGCCTTCGAACTCGGTCTGGACCTCGATCCGGGGCTGCACGCGGATGTGACCGCGTTGCAGGCCCGCGAGCCGAACATCGAGGGCGAGGGCGGCATCACGCAGGCCGAACTGGTCCGCTGGGCGCTGCGGATGAGCCCGGACCGGGTCATCGTCGGCGAGATCCGGGGGCCGGAAGTGATCCCCATGTGCAACGCCATGAGCCAGGGCAACGACGGGTCGATGGCCACCTTGCACGCGTCGTCCTCCCGGATCGCGTTCACCCGCCTGGCCTCCTACGCCGCCCAGGGCGTGGAGCGACTCCCCCTGGAAGCGACCAACCTTCTCGTCGCGTCCGCGGTGCATTTCGTGGTGCACCTGGCCTTCACCACCGGCCGGGCCTCGCAGGGGAGGACCCGGGTGGTGTCCTCGATCCGCGAGGTCGTCGGCGCCGACGGGGCACACGTCATTTCTAACGAGGTCTACCGGCCTGGCCCCGACCGCCGCGCGCTGCCCGTGCCGGGGGCGCTGCGCACCGACGCCCTCGATGACCTCATCGACGGTGGTCTCGATCCCGGTGTGCTGGAGCAACCCACGGGCTGGTGGCCCCGGTGAGCGCGGCGATCAGCGCCACCACGGTGCTCGCGGCTCTGCTGGGCCTGGGTGCCGGGGTGGGCCTGCTGCTGGTGATCACCGGTTGGCGTGGGGTGGATGCGCACCCGCCGAAGCGCTTCGCACGCCGGCATCACCTTGGCCGGAGGGATCAGCGGGTAGTGCGGCTGGCCGCTGCCGTGGCGGTCGGCGTGGCCAGTGGTGTGGTGACGGGGTGGGTGGTGGGTGCGGTGCTGGCCGGCCTGGCGTGCTGGGCGCTGCCCCCGGTGTTGGGTCGCGACCCGCGGCACGCTGGCCAGGTGGCCCGGATCGAGGCGATCGCCACGTGGACGGAGATGCTGCGGGACACCCTGGCCGCCGCGGCCGGGTTGGAGCAGGCGATCCTGGCCACCGCTCCCCTGGCCCCGGCCGCCATCCGGCCCCAGGTCAGCGAACTCGCCGCCCGGCTGGGAAACGGCGAGCGCCTGGCGCCCTCGCTGCGGGCGCTCGCCGATGAGCTCGCCGACCCGACCGCGGATCTGGTGATCGCCTCGCTGGTGCTGGCCGCTGAGCATCAAGCCCGCCAACTCGGGGAACTACTCAGTTCACTGGCCCTGGCCGCCCGCGAGCAGGCATCCCTGCGGATGCGAGTGCAGGCCGGCCGGGCCCGCACCCGAACCTCGGTCCGGGTCATCGTCGGCACCACGCTGGGCTTCGCCACCGCGATGGTCCTGCTGGACCGGCCCTACCTCGCGGCCTACGACTCGGTCACCGGCCAGGTCGTGCTGCTGGTGGTCGGGGCGCTGTTCGCGGCGGGGTTCGCCTGGCTGGCCCGCATTGCGACAGTGCCCGAGCCGATCCGGTTCTTCTCGAGGTCTACCGAGGCCGGCCCCGAAACCGCCGACGTGACCGCGTCCCCGGGAAGGCGGGTGTGGTCGTGATCACCGCGCTGGGGTTAGGTGCCGGGCTCGGCATCGGGTTGTGGGCTCTGGTCGTCGGGTTCTTCCCGCCTCGGCCGGCGTTGGGTGCGGTGCTGGCCCGCGCCAGCGCGCCCCCAGCGTCGCCGCCGATCCTGCCCAGCGAGGGCTCGGGGTGGGCAGCGCGGCTGGGTGGCCCGTTCGTCGCCCCGTTGCGGGCTCTGGGGTTGCCGGGTGCCCGGCTGGTCGGTGACTTGGCGGTGATCGGCCGGCCGGTGTCCACTCATCTGGCGCGCCAAGCCAGCGGCGCGGTGGCCGGGCTGCTAGCGCCGGTCGTGGCGCAACTGCCGCTCACCGTGGGCGGCCTGTCGGTGGGTGTCGCGCCACCGGTGATCGCCTCGCTGGTGTTGGCCGTGCTCGGGTTCCTCACTCCCCACCTGCGGGTCCGCGCCGAAGCGAGCCGGCGCCGCGTCGGGTTCCGCCACGCCCTGTCGGCCTACCTGGACCTGGTGGGGATCACCCTGGCCGGCGGTGCCGGCCTCGACAGCGCCCTGCGCGACTCGGTCGCCATCGGACACGGTTGGGCCTTCGCGCGGATCCGGCGCGCCCTGGACACCGCCCGGCTGACCCGTGCCACCCCCTGGGCCACCTTGGGGCAACTCGGTGACGAGCTCGACGTCAACGAGCTGTCCGAGCTCGCCGCCTCGGTCAGCCTCGCGGGCACCGAGGGAGCCAAGGTCCGCGCCTCCCTGGCCGCCAAAGCCGCCGCGCTGCGGACCCACCAGATCACCGACGCCGAAGCCGACGCCCAAGCCGCCACAGAACGGATGTCCCTGCCGGTGATGGCCCTGTTCCTGGGGTTCCTGATCTTCATCGGCTTCCCCGCGCTCACCCAGGTTCTCACCGGACTGTGAAAAGCCCGTGAGTTCGCGATTTCCGAAGCCCTGATTGGCCGGAACTGCAGGAAGGAGAACCCGCGATGTGGACCTACTGTGCCCTGCTGTTCGCCGCGCTGCGCGCCCGGATCGAGGAGCTGCGCCGCAACCCCGACGCCGGTTACACCACCGAGACGGTCGTGGTCACCGCGCTGCTGATCGTGACCGCCCTCGCTGTGGTCGCGATCATTGTCGCCAAGGTCACCGCCAAAGCCAACGACATCAACCTCGGGCTCTGACATGGGCAGACGCCTCCCGGGTCACCGACCACGGCGAGCGGTCGGCCCGCTGTCCCGGCTGCGGGTGGTGCTGCGCGGGGATCGGGGCTCGGTCAGCGCCGAGTTGGTGATCGCCACCCCACTGCTGCTGGTGCTGCTCCTGGTGATCGTGCAGTTCGCGCTGTGGTCCCACGCCACCCACATCGCCCAAGCCGCTGCTTCCCAGGGACTCGCCGCCGCCCGAATGCAGGACGCGACAGCGGCTGCGGGCAGCGCCGCCGCCCGGCACGTGCTCGAGGAGCTCGGGCGCGGCCCGCTGACCAACACCCGCATCGACGCCACCCGCGGCACCGATGCCGCCTCGATCCGGGTCAGCGGTGACGCCTCCATGGTGATCCCGTTCCTACGCCTGCCGGTCCACGCCGAAGCCACCGGGCCAGTGGAGAGATTCGTGCCCGATCTCGCCGCGGGCGGGAGGTGACCGACGGTGAGGACACCAGCGACGACATTGCGGATCGGCCGGCGGGGCTGGTGGATGGCCTGGTGGCGGGACGATCGTGGCTCGGTGGCCGCCGAGATCACCGTGGTCGCCCCTGTTCTGATCATGCTGCTGGTGCTCGTGGCGGTGGTGATCCACCGGGGCGTGGACGCCCGGATCCGCCTGGACGACGCCGCCCACCAGGCCGCTCGAGCGGCCACCCTGCAACGCAGCGCCCCCGCCGCGGTCACGGCGGCGCGGTCCACCGCCCAGGGCGCGCTGTCGAGCGCCGGGGTGGTGTGCCGCTCGGTTGGTGTGACCACCGACACCGTCGGGCTGGTCCCTGGCGGCACCGTCACCGTGACGCTGTCCTGCGCGGTCGACTTCGGTGACGCGGTGATCCTCGGTGTCGCCGGTCAGCGGGTCCTGTCCACCACCGCCAGCGAACCGGTGGACATCTGGCGCTCGGTCGGAGTCGACAGCGGCGGTGGTGGCTCATGACCCGACAGTCTCGGACCAGGTTCGGCCACCGGCTGTGCCGGTGGAACACGTGGCGGCGCGGCTGGTGGGCCAGCGATGAGGGTCAGGTCTCGGCGTTCGTGGTGACCCTCCTGGTGGCGATCCTTGCCCTGGCCGGGCTCACCCTGGATGGCGGTCTGGCGCTGGCCGCGAAAGTCCGCGCCACCGGCCAGGCCGAAGCCGCCGCCCGCGCCGGCGCGCAAGCCCTCGACCTGAGCGCCTACCGCGCGACCGGAGCGGTGCGCCTGATCCCCGCCCAAGCCGCCGCGGACGCGCGAAACTATCTGGCCACCGTGGGGGCAACCGGCACGGTCACCGTCTCCGGCGACACGGTGGCGGTCACCGTCACCGCTACTCACCCCACCCAACTCCTGGGACTGGTGGGGATCCGCGCGCTGTCGGTGCACGGATCAGCAAGCGCGCACCCCCAGCGCGGCGTGTTGACCATCGAGCCCTGACGAGCGGAAAGCCATACCGTGATCACCTTCAGAACCCACCATCCCTCACCCGGACGCCACCATGACGGCCATGGCGTGGTGCGGTGTTTGGTCGTGGGCACCGCCCGGGTTCTCGGGCGCCTGATGCGGGGCCTGGCGGCCGTGGCGGTCCTGGTCGCGCTGGTCGCCGCGCTGCCCTGGGCGCTGTGGCACTACATCGGCTGGCCGCTACCCGATCACCTCCCCACCGCCGATGAGACACAGGCGGTGCTGCTGGGCCCGCTGAGCACGCCACTGCTGCTGGACGTGTTGGGATGCCTGTGTTGGATCACCTGGGCCGCGTTCGTGATCGACGTGACGCGCTGCGCCGGGGCGGCGGTACGGGGTCTGCGGTGGCCCGAGCTGCGGATCGGCGGGCCAGTGCACGCCGTCGCCGCGATGCTCGTCGGCGTCATCGTGGTCTCCCTGCTGAGCAACCGCGGCCCCTCGACTACCGGAGCCGGGATCACCGCAATCAGCGGCGGACACGGCGGACTCGTCGCGACGGCTCCCGCGACCAACCCCGCGCCACCGCTTGCACGGCCGATCGCGATGGTGCACACCACCGCTGCCACGGCCGCCGTGGGAGCGCCTCGGCCCGGCGTTACCGTGCCCCAGGGCGGGGGCACCGTGGTGGTGCGCGCAGCGCACAACGGAATCCACGACACGCTCTCGCGGATCGCCGCGCGCACGCTGAGCGATGCCAGGCGCTGGCCGGAGATCTTCGAAGCGAACAGGGGCAAGCCCCAACCCAACGGAGGCACGCTCACCAACCCGAACCTCATTTTTCCCGGGGAACGGCTCACCCTGCCGACCTCGAGCTTGCCGGCCCTGGTGACCGGCGGCGATCACCAGGTCGCACCGCCCACCGTGCCACCACCGCCGCGCTCGGCGCTGATGCCGCCACCGTCCTCGACACCTGCCTTGCCCACGCCCGCCGCGCGCCAGTTCCCGCCCGCCACCGCGCCGCGGGCCACTTCCGTCCCTTCCGCGGCCCCAGAGCCCCAGACGGGCACCATCCCGGGCTCTGGGTCGGGCATCGGGTGGGAGCCGGGCGTGTTCGTCGGTCTGGGCCTGGCCGCGGCCATCAGCGCCGCGGTGATGATGGCCCGTCGCCGCTATCGGGGCTCCTACCGGCCCGGCAGTGGCCGCCGGGATGACCTCCCCGTGGCGCCGGTGGTCTACCGACTGCGGTTGGCGTATCTCCGCGCCGACCACGCC
>JBOHFJ010000236.1:0-7738 GCA_050699655.1 Pseudonocardiaceae bacterium | reverse complement strand
ATCATGGGGTGCCAGGCCAGCGCGTCGGCCAGGGATAGGGGCGTGTCGAGGGCAGGCAGGCCGGTGCGGTGGGACAGCAGCCAGCGGACGGGGATGTGGTGTTTGCCGGTGGCGGCGAACTCGGGCCAGTAGTCGGCGACGGGGGCGTCCAGGTCCAGTTCGCCGCGTTGCGCCAGGAGGTGGGCGCAGGTGGCCGTGAAGCCCTTGGTGGTGGAGAAGACGTACTGCAGGGTGTCCTCGACCCAGACAGCGCCGGTGGTGAGGTCGGCGATGCCGCCCCACAAGTCCACCACGCGACGGCCGCGGTGATAGACACACAGCGCCGCACCCACTTCACCGTGGTCGCGGAAGTTGGCGGCGAAGGCGTCCCGGACGGCCTGGAAACGGGGATCGGTGGTGCCGTGGATGGGTGTCACGCGACCTCCGTGTGATGGTGGGCGGCGAACTCGGCGGGCAGCGGGCCGGCGTGGAAACGGGCCACGGTGCGTAGGAACTCGATCTCCTCGCGCAGGTTTTCCCTGCCTGGGCTGGTGATGTCGGAGACCGTCGACCGGGGTGGCATGCCGACAAGTTTGGCCTGCCGGGCGGTCTCCAGCCAGCAGGCCGCCGCAGCTGCGTCGAGGTCAGCACGGGGTAGCTGGCGGACGGCAGCGAACTGCTGGGCGGCGGCAATGGTTGCCGGGGTGACGTAGGCGAGCAGGGTCAGGCGAGCCTCCCACATTCCGGATAGGGGACCTCGCGAGGTCCCCTATCCGGAATGTGGGCAGGTACTTCGAGGATCGGCGCTCCGCCGAGGGCATCACCACGCGGTACAGCGCCAGTTCTCGTCGTCGCGTTCCTTGTGCCGATCGTGGCGGTGCTAGCGCTGATGGTGACCAAGGTGGATGATCTGTTGCACCAGCACTCCCGGCAGGACCAGCCTGGGGACCAGGCCAATGGCCAGAGCTCATCCTCCGGTCAACCGGAACCGGCGATGTCAGTTCGAGCTTCAGCGGAACCACTGTGAGCTGTTGAGCGGTGGTATGGGGGCTGACTGCGGGACTCTGGCCGGGAACGCCGGTCTTCATCACCACAGTCCGTGGTCAAGCTCGAGGGCGGCGCCGTCAGCGAGTACCCGCCCGAAATCTCACCATCGCCAACAATCCACATTACGACCAGAAACCAAGAACCCCTAGCTCGACACCGCAGACCCTACCGCTACACCATCTCACGAGCGCAGGGCGGCGCCGTGGGCCGTGATGGCGGCGGCGATCGCCGCGTCGCGGGCGGCGCTGGCTTCGGCGACGGTGAGGGTGCGATCCGGAGCGCGGAAGCGCAGCGCGAAGGCCAGGGACCGCTTGCCCGCCCCGATCTTCTCGTCGGTGTAGACGTCGAACAGTCGCACGTCCTCCAGTAGTTCCCCAGCACCGTGGCGCAGCGTGGCGGTGAGCTCAGCGGCCGGCACCGCGGCGTCCAGCACCAACGCGACGTCCTGGTGCACCGGCGGGTAGGGCGATACGACGGGCGCGGGCCGCCGGTCGGTCAGCGGCAGCGCGTCGAGATCCAACTCCATCGCGCAGGTCCGGGGCGGCAGCCCCAGCGCCTCGACCACCGCGGGATGCAGCTCGCCAGCGTGCCCGACCGGGTGACCGTCCAGCAGAAGCTCCGCGCACCGACCGGGATGCCACGGTGCGGTCCGCGCGGCGCGCACCGCAAGCTCGACGCCGGCAGCGTGGCCGATCAGCCGCCCGGCCGCCACCGCGTCGGCCCAGCTCACCTCCCGGCCGGGGCCCCACCAGCCGGGGCGTTCCCACTGCCCGGCAAGCACGGCACCGGCATGCAGCGGCTGCGTGGGCAGCGCACCGATCAGCGCGGCGACCTCGGCGTCGCTAGGTCGGTGATCCACCGCCACGTCCGGCATCGCGGCACGGTCCGCGCTCGGCGCCACGACCGGGGCGATCCCGTAGAGCGTTACGTCGCGCTGGCCGCGGGCGACGTTGCGCAGCAGGGTCTCCAGCAGGCCGGGCAGGAGTGTGGTGGCCAGCTGGTCGCGGTCGGACTCCAGCGGATTGAGCAGCGCGATCGTGCGCCGCCGGTGATCGTCCTCGGGCAGGCCGAACGCGTCCCACATGCTGGTGCAGACGAACGGGCTGGGCAGCACCTCCACGTATCCCGCCGCGGCCAGCGTCCGGGAGATCGCTCGGCGGCGGCGCTGCGCGGCGGTGAGCCCGCGGCCGGGTGGCGCCGGTGGCAGTTCGGAGGGGATGGTGTCGTAGCCCTCCAACCGCAGCACCTCTTCGACCAGGTCGGCGGGCTGGCGCAGGTCGGGACGCCAGGACGGCGGCGCTACGGTCAGCGTCGTGGTGACGCCCACGCCGTCAACCTCCACCGCGCAGCCGATCTGGGAGAGCCGGCGGACCGTGGCGCCACGCTCGTAGGGCCGCCCAGCCACCCGATCCGGCAGATCGATCGGCATCACCACCGACACCCGCGCCGGGGCGGTCCCGATGTCGGTGCGGCCCGGCAGGATCTCTCCCCCGCCGTAGCGGGTCAGCAACGTCGCGGCGAGCTCGGCGGCGACCGGCGGTAGGGCGGGATCCACGCCGCGCTCGAAGCGCCGGGATGCTTCACTGGGCACCTTGTGCCGCCGAGCCGCGCGGGCCACCGAGGCCTGATCCCAGCTCGCCGCCTCCAGCAGCAGGCTGGTGGTCCGGGGGCCGACCTCGGTGCTCTGCCCGCCCATCACGGCCGCCAGCGACACCGGGCCGCCGCTGTCACAGATCACCAGGTCGTCCGGGTCCAGCTCCCGGCAGACGCCGTCCAGCGTGATGAGCTTCTCGCCCTCAGCGGCCCGGCGGACGATGAGGGGACCGTCCAGCTTCGTGGCGTCGAAGGCGTGCATCGGCTGCCCGAGCTGGAGCATCACGTAGTTGGTGACGTCGACGGCCAGCGAGATCGGCCGCATCCCAGCCAGCTGCAGCCTCCGGCGCATCCACCACGGCGACCCGGCGGCGGGGTCCACGCCCGACACCTGGCGTGCCACGAACCGGCGGCAGCCCCGCTGGTCCTCGATGTGGACCGGCCAACTGTCACCATCAACCTGGGCCGTCTCAATCTGAGCGGGATCGCCGTAGGGGACGTCGAACGCGATGGCCAGCTCGCGGGCCAGCCCGCGCACCGACAAGCAGTAGCCACGATCCGGGGTGATCGCCAGCTCGATCACCGCATCGTCCAGGCCGAGCACCGGGGTGGCGCTCTCGCCGGGGACGGCGGCGCCGGCCGGCAGCACCATGATCCCGGTGTGGTCGTCACCGAGCCGCAGTTCGGCCGCCGAGCAGATCATCCCCTCAGAGGTCCGGCCGTAAGCGGTGCGCGCCGCGATCGCGACGTCACCGGGCAGCACCGTGCCGGGCCGCGCCAGCACCACCAGATCCCCCGTGACGAAGTTGGTTGCGCCGCAGACGACCCCGCGCGGCGCTGTCTGGCCGCCGTCATCGACCACGCAGTACCGGATGGGCTTGGCGAAGCCAGTCAGCTCCTCGATCTCCAGCACACGGGCCACCACTAGCGGCCCGCTGACCGGGCCAAGCTGGTGCACCGCCTCGATCTCGAGGCCGGCCCGGACGAAGGCATCAGCGATCTCCGTCACGGTAGGGGCATCATTGTCGTCGGGGAGCGCGACGTGATCGCGCAGCCAGGACACCGGAATGCGCACCGAACTCAGGCCTCCGTTCCGAACGCGCGGGTGAACCGGGCATCACCTTCGACCATGTCCCGCATGTCGGCGATACCGTTGCGGAACATCAGGGTGCGCTCGATGCCCATGCCGAAGGCGAAGCCCGAGTACACCTCCGGGTCAATCCCGCAGGCCCGCAGCACATTCGGATTGACCATGCCGCAGCCGCCCCACTCGACCCAGCCTGGGCCGCCCTTCTTCTCCGGGAACCACACGTCGGGTTCGGCGGATGGTTCCGTGAACGGGAAGAACGAGGGCCGCAACCGGATCCGCGAGGTGCTGCCGAACATCGCTCGAGCGAACGCGTCCAGGGTGCCCTTCAAGTGCGCCATGGTGATGCCCTTGTCCACCGCGAGGCCCTCCACCTGATGGAAGACCGGGGTGTGGGTGGCGTCCAGCGCGTCACTGCGGAACGTCCGCCCCGGGCACACCACGTACACCGGCAGCTCCCGCTCCAGCAGGGCGCGGATCTGCACCGGGGAGGTGTGCGTGCGCAGCACGATGCCGGATCCCTCAGGGGCGGCGTAGAAGCTGTCCTGCATGGTGCGGGCTGGGTGATCGCGGGGGAAGTTGAGCGCGTCGAAGTTGAACCACTCCGCCTCGAGCTCGGGACCTTCAGCGACTTCGTATCCCATGGCGAGAAACACATCGGCGATCCGGTCGCAGAGCGCGGTGATCGGGTGCCGGGCGCCGATGGGGACCCGGTCCCACGGCAGCGTGACGTCGAGCGCCTCGTCCCGCAGGGTCCTGGCGTCTCGTTCGATCCGCAGCGCGGCGCGGCGCTGCTCGAAAGCCTCCTGGGCGGCGGCGCGGCTGGAGTTGAGCCGCTGGCCGGCCTCGGCGCGGGCCTGTGGCGAGAGTGCACCGATCTCACGCCGGGCGCTCAGCAGCGGCGACCGGTCACCAAGGTGCACGGGTTTTACCGCGGCCAGCTCCTCGAGGTCGGCGGCCGCGGCGAAGGCCTGCTCGGCGTCCTCGACGGCCCGGGTTAGCGCTTCGGGCGCCAGCACGGCGACCTGCTTGGGGTCGTAGGGATCGTTGGGTCCAGACATAAGGTGCGAACTCCTGGGCTTGGCCCGCCGTGCCGGCATGCGGTCAGTTGTAGCCAAATCCTAGGTGATCGGCCCCTAGGTGATCAGTTCGGGGGAACGCGGCCGACGGTGTGCCCGCGCGCTGGCGTACAGGCAGACCGCCGCCGCGGCGGCCAGGTTGAGGCTCTCCGCGCGGCCATGCAGTGGGACAGCGACGGCGTGGTCAGCGGCCGCGAGCAGCTCGCGATCCAGCCCGTGCGCCTCGTTGCCGAACAGCCACGCGGTCGGCGCCGCCAGGATGCCGGCGTCAAGGACGTCATCAAGATCCTGGCCGGTACCGGCGTCGGCAGCCAGGATCCGCAGCCCAGCCCGCTGGCACGCCGCCAGGGCCAGCAGTGGATCGGTCTCCATCCCCAACGTGAGGTGGAACAGGCTGCCGGTGGAGGCCCGCACGCATTTGCCGTTGTGCGGATCAACGGTGTCCCCGGCGAAGATCACCGCGTTTGCCCCGGCCGCGTCGGCCACCCGGATGACCGTGCCGGCATTGCCTGGATCGGCGACACCCGCCAGCACCGCGACCAGCCTGGTGCCGCGCGTCGCGTCGGCCACTGACCCACCGAGCGCGGCGCAGACCGCCACGATCCCCTGCGGGGTAGCCGTCGCGGACAACCCGGCGGCGGCACGCTCGGTGATCAGGGACACCCGAGTGCCGGGTGCGGCGAGCAGCTCGGGATGCCGGTTGGCGGCACGCTCGGTGACGAACAGCTCCAGCACCGATCCGTATCTGAGGGCCTCGCGCACGGCTTGGGCACCCTCGACGAGGAACCGCCCGGCGCGCTCCCGGTCCCGCCGCCGGAGCAGCGCCCGGGCGACCGCCACCCGGGGCGTCCGTTCGGTGTACGGCGCGGTCATGGGGTCACAGGTGTGGCCGGCCGCTGCGTTCAGGCGGCGTCCCCGTCCTGGGACACCGCCTCACCCGCCCCCCGGTTACTCGGCAGGCTGGCCCTGGCGATCTCGACCAGCGCGGTGAACGCGGTGGGATCGGACACCGCGAGCTCGGCGAGGTTCTTGCGGTCCACCTCAACCTCAGCGAGGCGCAGCCCCTGGATAAGGCGGTTGTAGGTCATCCCGTTCTGCCGCGCGGCGGCGTTGATGCGAGTGATCCAGAGCTGCCGGAAGTCACCTTTACGCGCCCGCCGGTCACGGTAGGCGTACTGCATCGAGTGGAGGATCTGTTCCTTGGCCTTGCGGTAAAGCCGGGAGCGCTGGCCGCGGTATCCGCTGGCGGCCTCCAGGATGGTGCGGCGCTTCTTGTGGGCATTGACCGCTCGCTTGACGCGTGCCACTGGTTCGTCCTGTCAGTCTCGGGGGCGGGAAGCCGCCCAGGGTCGTCAAACAGCGCCGGGATCTGGCGGTGAGTAGCCGGTCAGCGACCGAGCAGCCTGCGGACCCGCTTTTTGTCCTGCGGGGCCACCTCGACCACCCCGTCCAACCGGCGGGTGACCCGGGAGGATTTCTTCTCCAGCAGGTGCCGCTTACCGGCGCGCTGGCGCAGCAATTTGCCGGTGGCGGAGAGCTTCACGCGCTTCGCGATGCCCCGGTGCGTCTTGTTCTTCGGCATGTCGGTCCTCAGTCCTGCCACCTGGGTGCGGCGGCGGTGAATTGGGTCGTTATTCCGCTGGCTGTTCCGCCGGCTCGGTCGCGCCCTGATCGGCTTTGATCACTTTGGGTTTGTTGCGGTGCGGAGCCAGCACCATCGTCATGTTCCGACCGTCCTGCTTGGCGGAAGTCTCCACGAAGCCGAGCTCCGCGACGTCGCTGGACAATCGCTGCAGCAGCCGGAAGCCCAGCTCCGGCCGGGACTGCTCGCGGCCTCGGAACATGATGGTGACCTTCACCTTGTGCCCCGCGTCGAGGAACCGCACCACATGCCGCTTCTTGGTCTCGTAGTCGTGAGCGTCGATCTTGGGGCGAAGCTTTTGCTCCTTGATAACCGTCATCTGCTGGTTGCGGCGGGACTCACGGGCCTTCTGCGCGGTTTCGTACTTGAACTTGCCGAAGTCCATGAGCTTGCAGACCGGTGGGCGGGCCTGCGCCGCAACCTCGACCAGGTCAAGGTCGGCTTCTTGAGCTAGTCGCAGCGCGTCCTCGATGCGGACGATGCCGACCTGCTCACCATTGGGACCAACTAACCTGACCTCAGGAACGCGGATGCGCTCGTTGATGCGTGTCTCGACGGTGATGTGGCCTCCTCGGTCGTCATACCCACGGCGCGACCGAGCGGGTGGGTCGCCGCCCACCGTCACACCCCGGACGCAACATGGCCCCCACGCCTCCTGGCGTGCGGGGCCCGCAGATCCGACCGATCGACGCCGCGTGTCTGCCGTCAACACACGAAGTCAACGCCGGAAGCCACCTAAGGATTCCGGCGACCGGACCCGGCCGCCTCGCGGTGGTTCGGGTGGGAGCGGGCTCCACTTGCCGCCTCCGCCGGAGCGGAAGCTGGTCGCACAGGCGAGGATAGCAGTTCGCCAACCTCGCGGCGGAGCCGAGACCCACAGTCACGCCTGACCGACTGGCTCCAGGGAAGGATCACTTGCCCGTAGGCTGGCCGTGACTACATCCCCCGGGGAGGGCGCGTTGACGCGGATACGACTGCTTGTGGAGTTCACGACCACCGCCGAGGATGACGACTTCGTCCTGGAGCGGCTGACCGCGGAGCTCGCCGACGAGCTCCGCGCGGCAGGCGAGGTGGACTATGTGGCTGTGCCCGCCAAGCCGGGCGACAAGGGTGTGGCCGAGGTCGCCGCCGCCACGCTCAGCGTCCTCATCGCGGCGGGCCCGACCTACCTGCGCGTACTCATCGACGGTGCCGTGGCGTTCACCAAGCGCAATGCGTGCGCCATGAGGCGCGTGTTCTCCGAATGGGGGTGAGAGACCCCCGTCGCCGGGCTGTCACGGCAGCCGGGTGAAGCTGAGGGCAGTCTGTCTC
>JBOHFJ010000235.1:0-7742 GCA_050699655.1 Pseudonocardiaceae bacterium | reverse complement strand
CAGCAGAGCTGGTCTACTTAACCTGACCAGCTCTGCTGTTGAGTTCGGGAAGCTAGGAGCGGGTGGGTGGTCGGTGTCAGTAGCGCTCTGGCGATTGGACTAGGCGCACGAGGTGGGGTCGCAGGGTAGTCAGGTGGTACTCGTGGTCGAAGCGGACATAGAGCAGATCCGCGCTATGTCCGACGACCAAGCCGAATTGATGCAGCCGGGATGGTAGCGCCCCGTAGGCTTTGTCTACCGCGACCTGTTCGACCCGGCTCTGTAGCGGAATGACAGTACCGTTGACGTCGCGCGGGGGGTTGGCGGCGAGTGGCGCCGGAATAGGCATCGTGGATGTCACCTCGGGGTTGAGTGGTGGCCGGGTGACCGCCGGGAGCCGAAGTCGGGGGCAGCGGCTCAACCGGCGGTCAGCCGGGGTCGTGGTGGGGCACTGGGGATCGCGCGCGTCATGTTTGGTACCCCCAGGTCCGTGTGCATCTGAAAACAGTCAACGATCCTGGTGAACGGGGAGTTTGCACACGCATTGCACAACCGACTAAACCGACATGTGGCGCGGTACGGGAAACGTCCGTGTGGAAGACTGAGGCCTATGGGTGCTGCTGGTATTGGTGGTGCGCGTGTCGCGCAGTTGCGCAAGGCGCGTGATCTGACGCAGGCGGCGCTGGCGCGTCGGTCCGGGGTGTCGGTGAGTTTGCTGTCGAAGATCGAGGTTGGGGCTCGGACGCTCACCCCGGCCAACGCGGTCGCGATCGCCCGAGCCTTGGGGATTTCCCTCGGCGCGCTGCACGGGGAGGTCGAAGTCACCGAGGACCAGAGCGCGCCACTGGCGGCTCTGCGCACCGCGGTGCGCCGCTACGACATCCCCGACCAGGCGCCGGTGCCCGACCTCGCTCAGCTGCGCGTCGAGGTGGACCAGGCCATCACCCTTCGCGAGCAGGCCGACCTGGCGGGGCTGCTGCGGATGCTGCCCAGCCTGCTCACTCGGGCCACCACGTATGCGCACGCCGTCAGCCAGCCTGGGGGGTGGGCGCTGCTGGCCGACGTCTACAGTGTCGTTCACAGCCTGGCCGGGCGGAATCGGTGGGTGGATCTGGTCGAGATCGTCCCGTTCCGGCAGGCGTGGGCCGTAGGTCAGCAACCCAACCCCCTGTTGACAGCCATCGCCGCTCGGAACCGGGCCGGCACCTTCCTCCACTGCGGGGACTTCGACGGCGGGCTCACCGTGTTGGACCGGGCCATCGTGGTCGCCGAAACGGAACTCACCGGTGTGGAGCGGGCCTTCGCCACGGGCGCACTGCACCAGCGGGGCATGATACTGGCAGGACGGCTCGCCGACCGGGCCGAAGCCCAGCGGCACATCGACGCAGCGGGGACCGCAGCCGAGGAGTTCCGGCGCGACCTTCACTCCCATAACCAGATCGTCGGTCCCGCGTACACCGCCGGCCACGTACTGGTCACCCAGGGAGACCTCGGCCGGCCCCGTGAGGTGATCCGCCTCGCCGAGCAGCTGGGCGGCAACGACACCGGGCTGCCGCCCACCCTACTCTTCGACATCCATACCACCACCGCCCGCGCCCAGCTCGATCTGGGCGACCGGGACGGCGCGCAAATCTCGCTGGTCACGGCGTTCGCCGTCGCTCCCCAGAAGGCGAAAAGCTACCCGATGAGCCTTGACGTGCTGCGGGTCCTGATTTCCCTGCACCGGCGCAGCAACCCCCAGCTCGTCCAGCTCGCCCGGCAAGCGGGGCTTACCGGATAACGGAAGTGCAGACTTGAGCCTATGGGTACCGCTGGCATTGGTGGCGCGCGTGTCGTTGAGTTGCGCAAGGCGCATGGTCTGACGCAGGCGTCGCTGGCGCGTCGGTCCGGGGTGTCGGCGAGTTTGTTGTCGAAGATCGAGGTCGGGGACCGGATGCTCACCCCGGCCAACGCGGCGGCGGTCGCCCGCGCCCTGCGGATTTCCCTCGGTGATCTGTACGGGGAGGCCGAAATCTCCTGGGACCAAAGCGTGCTGCTGGAGGATCTGCGCACCGCGGTGCGCCGCTACGACATTCCCGATCAGGTTCCGGTGCCCGATCCCGTCCAGCTGCGCGTGGATCTGGACCAGGCCAGCACCCTGGTGCAGCAGGCCGACCTGGCGGGTTTGCTGCGCGTGCTGCCCGGCCTGCTGACCCGGGCCACCACGTACGCGCACGCGGCGGCCAGTGCGCAGCGGTGGGCGCCGCTAGCTGACGTGTACAGCGCCGTCTACTACCTGGCGGCGCGGCATCGGTGGATGGATCTGGTCGAGCTCGCCCCGACCTGCCAGGCCTGGGCCGCGGGCCAGCAACCCAACCCCTTGCTGAGCGCCCTCGCCGCCCGGAACCGCGCCGGCACCTTCCTCAACTGCGGGGACTTCGAGGGCGGGCTCACCGTGGTGGACCGGGCGATCGTGGCCGCCCAGGCGGCACTCACCGGTGTGGAAAAGGCCTTCGCCGCCGGCGCGCTGCACCTGCGGGGCATGACGCTGGCGGGACGGCTTGGCGACCGAACCGAAGCGCAGCGGCACATCCACGCTGCGTGGACCGCGGCCGAGGAGTTCCCGACCGACCTGCTGATCCATGGCGAGCGTTTTGGTCCCGCCAACACCGCCACCCACGTGCTGGCCACAGAGGGGGACCTCGGCCGCCCCCGCGAGGTGATCCGGCTCGCGGAGCAGCTGGCCAGCAACGACACCGGACTGCCGCCCACCCGGCTCGGCGCCGTCCACACCAACACCGCCCGCGCCCAGCTCGACCTGGGAGATCGGGACGGCGCGCAAGCCTCGCTGGTCAAGGCATTCACCGTCACTCCCCAGATGATGAAGATTTCCCCGATGCTCCGGGAAGTGCTGCGGGTCCTGATCTCCCTGCATCGGCGCGGCCAACCCCAGCTCGCCCAGCTCGCCCGCCAAGCAGGGCTCACCGGATAGCGGGCGCGGCTCACAGCGAGTGTGCCCCCGGTAGGGTGCCGTGGTCATCAATGACCTGCGTGGCATCGGTGATGTCAACTCGGGTGCGAACGGCGACGCCGGTGGGGGGAGTCGGTGGCTAGGGTTTTCGTCAGCTATGCCAGCCAGGACCGGGAGTGTGCTGATCAGCTGCGCCAGTGGTTGGTTGCTGAGGGTCACGAGGTGTTCCTGGACCGGGATCCGGGCAATGGCATCGCGGTGGGCGAGGAGTGGGACAAGCGGCTGCATGAGCGGTTGCGCTGGGCTGACGCGGTGGTCTGCGTGGTCACCTCCGCCGCGGTGGCCTCGACGTGGTGTACGGCCGAGATCAGCATTGCGCTGTCGCGGGGTAGCCGGGTGTTACCGGTCCTCGCTGAGCCGGGGGTGCGTCACCCGCTGCTGCCGTGTGCGCAGCACGCTGACCTCACCGTCGATTCCGCCGAGGGACGCGCGGCGCTGGTGGCGACGTTACGTCGGGTGGATGCTGTCGGGGGTTGCGGGTGGCCGGATTCTCAGTCACCGTTTCCAGGGTTGCGCCCCTTCGATGTCGATGAGCATCGGGTGTTTTGTGGTCGCCGTGCCGAGGTGGAGCGGCTGGCCGGGTTGGTGCGTTCGCCGGCCGAGCGGGCTGAGGGAGCGGTGCTGCTGGTGGTGGGCCCCTCGGGGTGCGGCAAGTCGTCGCTGGTGCGAGCCGGATTGGTGCATGTGATGGCCGAAGAGCCGAGTTGGTTGACGCTGGCGCCGATGCTGCCCGGCGCTGACCCGGTAGCGGCGCTGGCGCGGGAACTGGCCGCCGCGGCGCGGCGGCTGGGGCTGGACTGGACGGTGACGCAGGTGCGCCACCAGCTCGATGACACTGGCCTGATCGGGTTGGCCGATGAGCTGCTACTGGCCGCCCGAGCGCGGCGGTTGCTGCTGGTGGTGGACCAGTTCGAGGAACTGCTCACCCAGACTCCATCCGGGACCCGGGCCCACTTCGCGCAGCTACTCCGACCGGCGCTGTCAGGTCCGGTGCAGGTGGTCGCCACCCTGCGGCCGGAGTTCTTGGACCAACTGCTGGTCGACGACGACCTGGCGGCGTTGGTGACCCATCCTTCCGTGCTGCGGCCGCTGCACCGCGAGGCGCTGCGGACCGTGATCGAAGGTCCGGCGCGGCTGGCCGGGATCGGGGTGGACGAGGACCTGGTGGCCCGGCTGGTCGCCCACACCGACACCGGGGAGGCGCTGCCACTGCTGGCGTTCACCCTGGCCCAGCTCGCCGAGGGAGTCGGCCGCGGTGGTCAGCTGTCGGTCGCGCGGTACGAGCAGCTCGGCGGGGTGCAGGGTGCGCTGACCCGGCAGGCGGACGCGGCGTTGGCCGAGGCGATCGCGGCCAGTGGCCGGGGCCGTGCGGAGGTCATTGGCGGGTTGCTGCGGTTGGTCACCGCGGATGAGCAGGGCCGCCCCACCCGGTGGCGAGTCCCCCGCGATGAGTTGCCAGAGCCGGTGACCCGAGAACTGGACGTTTTTGTCGCGCGGCGACTGCTGACCACCGACACCCACAACGGCACTGTGGTCATCGGAGTGGCCCATGAGGCATTCCTGTCCGCCTGGCCGCCACTGGCCCAGGCGATCGAGGAGAACACCTCGGCGCTGCGAGCCCGCCGCATGGTCGAGCAGGCCGCCACCGAATGGGACGACGACGGCCGTTCACCGGTGCGGTTGTGGGAACGCGGCCAACTTGCCGCCGCCCTGGCCGACACCGGCGCCCATCTCAAGTCCGGCGACCTGGTCACCGATCGCGTCGACCTCGGCCCGACATCGCGGGCGTTCCTGCACGCCAGCATCCGCCGCGACCGCCTCCGGCGGGGACGCGCCGTCACTGTCTTGTCGGTGCTGCTCGTGCTCGCTGTAGTGGCGGCCGGGATTGCCGTCGTCCAGCAGCGCGCCGCAGAGCAACAACGCAATGTCGCCTTGTCCCAGCAAGTCGCGGGACAGGCCCTGGAACTGCGATCCAGGAACCCAGCCCTGGCCGCCCAACTTGCCCTGGCCGCCTACCGGCTTGTCCCAGCCTCGGAAACCCGCGGCAGCCTGCTCAGCATCGCCGCCAATCCCTACGCCACCCGACTGACCGGCCACACCAACAACGTCAAAGGGGTGGCGTTCAGCCCCGATGGACATACCCTGGCCACCGGAAGTGACGACAAGACAGTGCGGTTGTGGGATATCAACGATCCCCACCATCCCAGTTCGCTGGGCATCCTTACCGGCCACACCAACTACGTCAATTCGGTTGTCTTCAGCCCGGACGGGCATACCCTGGCTACCGTCAGCGACGACCACACCGCGCGGCTGTGGGATGTCAGCGACCCCCGCCGGTCCCACCCGCTGAGCATCCTCATCGGTCACACCAACACCGTCAACTCGGTGGCCTTCAGCCCCGACGGGCATACCCTGGCCACCACCAGCTACGACACCACCGCGCGGCTGTGGGACACCAGGGACCCGCGCCACCCAGCCCGCTGAGCACCCTCACCGGCCACGCCAACGGTGTCCGCTCAGTGGCGTTCAGCGCGGACGGGCATACCCTTGCCACCGCCAGTTATGACACCACGCGGCTGTGGGATGTCAGCGACCCACGCCAGCCCCACCCGCTAGGTGTCCTCGCCGACAAGACCAACACCGTCAACTCGGTGGCGTTCAGCTCGGACGGTCGTACCCTGGCCACCGTCAGTGACGACAGGACCGCGCGGCTGTGGGATATCCGCGACCCCCGTCATGTCAGCCCGCTGGGGACCCTCGCTGGCCATGCCAACACCGTCATCGGCGTAGTCTTCAGCCCCGACGGGCACACCCTTGCCACCGCTGGCAACGACGCCACCGCGCGGTTGTGGGATGTCAGCGACCTCCGCCATCCCAGTCCTCTGCGCACTCTCACCGGTCACACCAACACCGTCAACTCGGTGGCCTTCAGCCCCGACGGGCACACCCTTGCCACCGCCAGCGCCGACAACACCGCACGCCTGTGGGACCTTCCTGGAGCCATCGTGGCCGGCCACACCAGCCCCGTCTCCTCGTTGGCGTTCAGCTCGGACGATCATACTCTGGCCACCGCCAGCTTCGACAGGACCGCGCGGCTATGGGATATCAGCGACCCCCACCGCGTCGACCCGCTGAGCACCCTCATCGGCCACACCAACACCGTCATCGGCCTAGCCTTCGGCCCCAACGGACACACCCTGGCCACCGGCAGCTGGGACAAGACCGCGCGGCTGTGGGATATCAGCGACGCCCACCACCCCAACCTGCTGAGCACCCTCACCGGCCACACCGGCGGCGTCTCCTCGGTGTCCTTTAGCCCGGACGGGCATACGCTGGCCACCGCCAGCTACGACAACACCGCGCGGCTATGGGATGTCGACGACCCCCGCCAGCCCCAACCGCTGGGAATCCTCACCGACCACACTGGTGGCGTCATCCATTTTGTGGCTTTCAGCTCGGACGGACATACCCTGGCCACCGCCAGCAGCGACAACACGGGACATTTGTGGGATGTCAACGACCCCCGCAATCCCCACCCGCTGGGAACCCTCACCGGCCACTCCAACGTGGTCTACGAGGTGGCCTTCAGCCCCGACGGGCGCACCCTGGCCACCGCCAGCGCCGACACCACCGCGCGGCTGTGGGATATCAGCGACCGCCACCGACTCCGCCCGCTCGGTACTCTCATCGGCCACACCGGTGCCGTGAACTCGGTGGCTTTCAGCCCCGACGGGCGCACCCTGGCCACCGCCAGCGACGACACCACAGCACGGTTATGGGATGTCAGAAACCCGCTTCAGCCCCGCCCGCTGGGGACCCTCACCGGCCACACCGACACTATCTCCCCGGTGGCTTTCAGCCCGGACGGGCACACCCTGGCTACCGGTAGCGCCGACACCACCGCGCGACTCTGGGAAACCGACGTCGACCGTGCCGCTGCGCGGATCTGTCGCATCACGCCCACCATTACCCCAAGCGAGTGGGACCATTATTTCCCTGGCTTGCCGTACCGGAACCCATGTTCATGAGTTACCCTGAAGCGCGCCGATCCTGTCAAATCCAGTACTTCGGGCGTGTCAGCGTGATGCCATTGGCGTTGACCACAGTGGGGGTAACTGTGAGTTCCGAATGCTCACATCGTTGATCTTTACCATGCCGTCCGCGGCCTTGCGCAGATCTTCGCTGTGTCTCCGGGGTGGAAACACCGCGATGATGCGCTTGCCGGAGTTAACCCGCTTGAGGCTTCGCACGGCGGGGCACAGATCACTGTCGGCGGAGATCAACAGCGCGGTGTCGAACACACCTTTGACACCGTCTTCGACCAGCTGCACCGCGATGCTGACATCCGTCTCCTTCTCCTCGTAGGACACCCACCGGCCACCGCAGGACCAGCACTCATGGGTCTTCTCCTGGAAGCGCCCCTGGACCACCTTGACCAGCGGGCACTGGGCGGCGAGGGCGTCCAGGTACGCCGCCTGTCGCTGCTCTGATTCTGGTTGGTTACGGACCCGCGCTGTGAAGTACTCCACTTCAACAAGGTGCTGAGCAGGCTTAACGAGGCGGAGAACCAGCGCTTGCAGGTCTAGCGGGGCTTCGCCCCAGCCCGACGAGACATGTCGTGGTCGGCTTCCGGTGTATGACGACGCCGACACAGGGCGGCCCGACCTCACCGTGAGTGTGCTGGTGAACCCCTCCGAAGACCCTCATGATCGTGGTTTGTGTGTCGGAAACGACACCTCGTGTCGTTTCCGAC
>JBOHFJ010000234.1:0-7963 GCA_050699655.1 Pseudonocardiaceae bacterium | reverse complement strand
ACCGCGACCTTACCAACAATGGAAAACCTGGGGCAGGCCCCACCGCGAACGCTACGGACTCACCGCCAACGGAAAAAGCCAGACAATCTGGCTCGACGAACCACGTGACGCGCCGACCTGGCACTTACCTAACTGGATCATCCGTCGAGGCGATCGCCGGCTCCGCCGGGGAATAAATAGTGATGAGTTTATTCGATCAATATTTTTCGGTGAGCCCAAGCCAAGTGGAGTGCCGCGGCGGCGCCGGGCGAGAGCCGCCAGGACCTACGCAGCCACGCCAGCGTGTGCTCCTCGAACGGGACTGCCCGCGCTGGCACTGAACCCTCGGCGTTGTTTCGCACGGCGTTGGCGAACAGTTCGTCATATAAATGCGGTTCGATGACCGCGACGGTCAGGATGTCCCCAGCCAGTGTGAGCGCGTCGAGGATGACGCCAAGGTAGAACACGCGGATGCGGCCCTCGACCACGGCGTGGTCCATGGTGATGAATGGTTCCAGCTCGGAATACTTGATGGAGCGGCCGCTGCCGTCGTATTCGTCATGGCCCAGCAATTCCTCGGCGTATTCCCGCTGGATGTTTCGCCAGATCGAGAAGTCAGCGGCGACGGCGGCCGGAAACACCGACGATGGCTGAAAGATACCCGCCGGAAGCAGGTGCACCATCCCACCGCCGCCCGCGACGCGACTGGAGTCGCGGTGGTGCAACACGACAGCTGGCGACCCGCCGCCCCGGATGGTCAGGGTGCCGATGGCGCCCATGAGAGCGCGGCGATTGAGGTCGAACGGGTCTCCGATCAACTTCCGGAATGCCAGCCCGCGCCAGGACGCGCGAGGCATCAATGCCTCGTCGCCGCCGTTCGTCGTCAAGTGATGCGCCGCGAACTCATGAGCCAGCGCCTCGTTGGTATTCATCGCATCGAAAAAGCTCATCTGACCGAACCTCATGCGCGCCGCCGACTGAGTCCAGTCCAGACCGATGAGCCGGAAGCATAGCCGGTTCTCGAACAAGCGCGGCGCGGCGAGATCGCGAACCGCATGGTGGTAGCAGCGGTAGCGGGCGTCGACACTCACCAGTGGTCGGACTGTCGCGCTCCCGGGCTCGGCTCCGGTGACCGCAGGCTCGGCGACGGCCAAGTCCAAGTCCAACGTTGTTTCCTCAAGCGGGATAGGTGTATCCGGAATCCACGTGGACGTGCTGATGACCCCGGTGCTGTCGAGTCCCGCGACGCGGTAGTCGCGGTACAGAGACTCAGCGAGCACAGCAAGGTCACGCCGGCGTCCGCCGAGAGCCGCACGCATGTCACGCCATTGCTGCTGGTCTCGTTCAACGTGAGGTTCACTCGCCGGGGGAACGCCGACCAGCTCCAGCGACGCCGGGGCGGCCTCGGCGGTTGGTGATCGAGAGCGGCGAGGGCGGCGGAAGCCGAGTTCATCCGTCGCCACTTCGAAATACTCAGCCAGTAGGCGGCGGTAGAAAGGCTGGGCCCACGCCACTTCGCCGCGCTCCCAGCGGCCGATGGTCTTCCTGGTGACCCGCGGATGCTTGTTGTGCCGACGAGCTGCAAGATCGTTCAGCTCGTCGGCCAAGTCCTGCTGAGACAGCCCCGCGTCCTCGCGGAGAGCAGCCAGGGCATGGTTGGGCACACATACCTCGGGTGGCACAACACCACAGTAGCGGGCTGCATGGCCGTGGGCTCACACATGTCCCCTCAATGTCCCTGCTCTGGGCCAACGGTGGGTACCCGCCGGGATCGTATTTCCCTTCTCCGCATGGTGCGCTGATAGGCGTCATCACACCAAGTCCAGCAGGCCCAGGAGCCTTGAGCGCGCAGCCGGCCCAATGTGAGCGTCAAGCGGTGTTTGAGCGGGCGGAAAGCCGGAGTGGAACCCCGTCGACAGCGGCGCTGGCGGGTTGGGTGCTTCTTTCAAACAGATAGGTGATCATGGATGAGTGAGATATTGGATAATATCCGGAGGTTCTCAGTCGCGGAAAGCGACGCCCCGCCCGATGGTGCCGCCGTGCACCGCAGCGCTGACCAGCGCGCACTTGGGCAGGCTGCCCAGCGGCACGTCGCTGATCGCGTCTCCAGCGGCGATACCGACCCGGAGCGGAGTGACCCGGTGACCGGCGATGTCAGCCGGGAGCACTGGACTGTACCGATGCACGGCCTGACCTGCGCCGACTCAGACGGTATCGTGCAGGCGATCGCCCACCGCGACGGCACCGTAATCTTGGACCTGACCTGCGGGGATTCCCGGATCACTGGGTGGCTCGACGTCTCCCGGGCGGCCCAGCTCTCCACGGGGATCTGGGAGGCCGCCGGGGCCAGCCAGCAGCTCACCTGGTACCTCGGCGACGACCATCCCCCACTAGCACCCCACGGATCGGAAGTCCGCCCGGTGGTCAGGCGCTCGCCTCTCCACCGAAATACACCACACCAATATAGCTCCCCAATGCCTCGGCGGAGACTCAAACCGGTGAACCAAGCTGCCGCGACGGACGCTGACGACACACGCACGATCGGCCAGCGCATCCGGCGGATTCGCAATGCCCGAGACAGGTCGTTGCGGGTTATCGCCGGGCTGGCCGGGATGAGCAAATCCACCCTGCACAGCATCGAGCACGGGCAGCGCGATGTGACCCTCTCCGAGATCGTGGCACTGGCCAAGGCGCTGGAGATCGCCCCGTCGAAGCTGATCAGACTGCCAAGCCTCGCACCCGCCAGCAGACACACTGACGCCGCCACGAGAACGGCTCAGCCCTCATCCCGCGAAGCTGGATGAGGGGCGGCACGATGGACGCCCGGCAATCTCCGGCCCGCTCGGATCGCAGTGTGGTCGCTGTCGCGGTTTTTGATGGCTTCTATGGGTGTGGGAGCGGCGCGGGATGGTCCAACCGAGCACTGATCGAGATCCTCGCTGAGGTGTTGCCCGTAGAGATCGACCTGGTCGTCCTGCCGGTGGGTGTTGATGCGGTTGGCGGCGGTTGGCGGCGGGAATGGCGCCGTGGTGTGGAGGAGGCGCCTGGTCGGTCTGGCCGGCGGGTTCAGGTACGCGCGTTGGAGAGCGACCGGGGCGGTCCCGGCGAGCCAGCCTTGACCGGTGCTGTGGAGTGGGAGGTCTCGCGGCTGCGTGGGGAGTATCGGCGCGGGCTCATCGTGCTCTGCGATGTCGGCTTCTCGGGTGCGGCGGCGCGATCCACCGTGGATTCGGCGTGGACGACGGTCATTGTGCCGCGGACCAGCGCGCTTCTGGTCGAGCCTGAACTGGTGGAGCGGGTGGCGTGGGAAGGTGAGTCCCTGCGGCTCGCGGCTGAGAGGGGGGTGCGGATCGCCGCGATCTCGGGTTACATGCGTTCGCACCTGATAGAGCAGGTTGGCGTGTCCGCCTCGGCGGTGGTCGAGCTGCGCAACGGCATCAGCGGGGCGGACGCCGGACCGAAGACATCTGACGTGATCGACCTATCGCCCGCCGCGAGGGACGGGTTCTGGCTGGCGATGGGTCGCGCGGTGCCGGAGAAGGGTTTCACCGATCTCCTGAACGCGCTGTGCCTGCTGCGCGATCGTGGGGTGCGGGCGCCGCACGTCGTGCTGGCGGCGGTCGGCGAGGGTGTTGACCTCTCACCGTATCAGGGGCGGTTGGCGGAACGGGTGGCGCGCGAGCGGCTGGATGTCAGCCTGCTGACGCGGTTCTCTCCCGAGGTGCGGGGTCTGCTGGCGCACAGGTTGATCGTGGGTGTGATCGTGCCGTCGCGGGTCAAGCCGTTCGGGCGGATCCCGCTGGAGGCGTACGCCGCTGGGGCGGTGCCGGTCGTCGCGACCCGGACGGGTGGCCTAGCGGAGCTTGTCGTCGACGACGGGTCGGGGTATCTCGCCGAGCCGTGTGATCCGGCCAGCCTGGCGCGGGCCTTGCGGCGCGCGGTGATGGTGGACGCCGACACGCGTGAGCGGATGCGCGGGCATGGCCGGGAGATCCTCCGCGGGTTCGACTACCGGGACTCGGTGCGGTCCCTGCTTCGCGAGGTCGCTCCCTGGCTCACCCCGGCGAGCCAGCCCAGCGTCCGGGTAGGCGCGGCTGCCGGCCGCCCGGCCGCGGGCTGCGGCGTGGCGGTGGTGCAGGTGCCCGAGGTGTGTAGTTGGAACCCGTATGTGGCGGCGGCGGAGGCCGCCCTCGCGGCGGAGGGTGTGCGCGTCGTGCGCCCGGGCCTGTGCCGTGACGTGCCCGGAAGCGCGGCCCGCCCGCTCCGGCAGCCGGTCGAGGTGGATGCCGCCACGGTCGTGCATCTGCACTGGCCGGAGAAACTGGCCCACCAGCTCGGCGTCGACGCGGCCACCGCGGTGCTGCGCGGCCTGGTGGAGCGTGGCGCGACGATCGTCCAGACGGTGCACAACGTCCACCCGCACGAGGCGACGCCGGAGCTGGTGGCGTTCCTGCGGGTGGTGGATGGCCTGACAGTCGGGGCGCATTTCTTCTCCGCGGACCACGAGGCGCAGGCCAGGGTGACCCGGCCGGGCCTGCCGCACCGTGTGCTGCACCTGCCGCACCCGAGGTTCGCGCTTCCCCCACCGCCGGGCGTGCCGGTGGTGGCGGGGTCGGTGGGATTGCTGGGGCGCCTGCGCGGTTACAAGGGGACGGTCGGGTTCGCCCGCGCCTACCTGCGGGCCGCCGGCCCGCAGGCCCGGATGCTCGTCGCCGGACACGTGGACGACCCGCAGATCCACCGTGGCCTGGCCGAGCTGGCCGTCGAGCACCCCGGGTTGGACTACCAGCCGGGGTTCGTCCCCGAGGAGCGGTTCTGGCGGCTGCTCGGCGAGGTGGACTGGGTCGTGCTGCCGTATCGGCGGGTGTACTCCAGCGGGGTCCTGGTCGCCGCGTTGCAACTCGGCCGGCGGATCATCAGTCCGGTCCCGACCGGTGGCACCGGTCTGTACGGCACCGGTCTGGATCAAGGGCGGTGGTGGACGGTCCAGCCGTGGGATGACACCCGGGCCGTGGAGATCCTGTTGGCCGCCCCGGATCATGTCCCGCCGGTCGGGGAGCTGACCCTGCCCTCGTGGCCGCAAGCCGCCGGGGCGATGGCCGGCTTGTACGCTCAGCTCCTCGCCGAGGCCCCCACGCCGAGAGCCCAATTGACCCGCGTTGGTGCTGCCGCGCGGGTGGGGCGCACGCCGGTGCCTGTGCACACTCGGTCCACCGACGGCGAGGTGTTCGACTTCGGCACGCACGCCAACGACTTCCTGCTGCGTCGGGAGGAGTCGCTGGCCACCGAGACGTTCCTCGTCCGGGTCCCCGGCGGCGGAGCCGTCCCGGAGCACGCGCACACCGACATGGAGCAGACGTTCGTGTTCGTCTCCGGCGTCGGCGAGGCGACGCTGAGCCGCAACGGGGAGCGGACCAGGCGGTTCGGCTGCGTGCCCGGTGACGTGGTGTTCGTACCGGTAGGGTGGCGGCACACGGTGGTAGCGCGGTCGGTCGAGGGCGTGGTCTACCTCACCGTCAACTCGTTCGTGCCCGGCGTTGACCGGGTTGGTGCCTCCGCGGTGGCCCACGCCGTAGCCGTCCAGCCCAGTTTCCAGGCGACGCGCGCGCCGCGGGCCGCCCGCGCCGAGCCGTTGGCGGTGTTCCGGTCGGCGGAGACAGCGTTCCAGGTCGACGCGGGCGGTCGGCGGATGTGGCCACGCGACTTCACCGCGCTGGACACGACGTTGCGCCAGGATCCCAACACCTACCGGGTCCGACGGGTTGGACCGTTCGAGTACGTCAAGTCGGTCACCGCCCGCCCGAGGATCCTCACCACGGAGCTGGCTGACCGGCTGTTCGCGGCGGCGAGTGCGCACCTGCCGATGCTGGTCGAGGGCTCCCAGTCGCCGATCTCGGTGAAGGTGCCCTGCGCGGAGTCAGACCTGGACATCCTCGTCGCGGTGGAGTCCGCGGACGACCTGACGCTGGCCCGTAAGGTGCTCGACGGCCTGGCTGAGCAGATGGACCGCGTCCCGGTGCCGCTGTCGCTCGGCGTGGTGCACGCCCGCTGGCTGGAGTTGCCGAACTTCTACTCCGCGCTGTCCCTGGACCCGGCCGCGCCGGACCGGCGGTGGTGGACCGCCACCGAGGCTGACCGGCTCGGCGAGGCCACCAGACGCATCCGGCGGGGGTTGGACCTGCTCCAGGACCCGGACACGGTCCGCGACCTGCTGGCCCGCTCGCTGGAGGTCGCCGGCCGGGGCGCGGAGCTGGTCGGTGAGTGGCGGCTGATCCCGCGTTGGAGTGGTTACGTGTGACCACGGGGAGCGTCTGCCGGGTCGTCGTCGGCGCCGCCGGGCAGGTCGGTTCCGCGCTGGCGGCGCACCTGCGCTCGGTGCCCGGCGGCCTCGTTGCCGTCGACCGGGTCAGCGGCGATAGCCCGGTACCGGTGATCGGCTGCGACGTCACCGGCCCGGCGTTCGCGGACCTGCTGGCCGCGCGGCTGGCCGGCTGCGCGCGGGCGGAGCTGTACCACACCGCCGGCTGGGTACCGCCGCTGGCCCGCATCAATGACACCCCGACCGACGCCTTCGCCACCGCGCTCACCCGGAACCTGACCAGCACCTACGCCCCGCTGCGCGCCTTCGCCCTGGCCACTGGCCGACTCGACCTGCATGCCGCCGCGGTCGTGGTGACCTCGGTGGGCGCGCACCGGGCGCACCGGTACCACGTCGGGTACGACGCCGCGAAGGCCGGCGTCGAGTCCGTGGTCCGCTCCCTGGCCCTGGAATACGGGTCGCGGCTGTCGGTGCGGGCTTTCGCACTGGGTCCGCTGGCCGAGTCGACCAGTACCGCCGCCGATGGCGAGGCGGCACCCGCGTTGGTCCAGCTGGTGCCGCTGGGTCGCTACGCCCGCGTGGCTGAGGTCGCCGAGGCGATCGCCCTGTTCGGCGGCCCGGCGTTCGACCCGGTCAACGGGCACACCCTGACCTTCGACGGTGGGCTGTCGGTGCAGCTGCGGCCAGTCGAGGTGGAACGGGCGCCGCCCCGCTAGTCGGGCACGCTCGGTAACCTGCCACCAGGCACACCGGTGGGCCGATGTCCCGCCCCGGTGGGTCGGCGGGGGTCGATCAACGGACGGAGCATCTGACGTGCTGAGCATGCAGGACGCGCTGGCTAGCCTGGACGGGTACTGGACCGCGCGTGGTTGCCTTCGGGTGCAGCCGATGAACACCGAGGTCGGTGCCGGCACCCTGAACCCGGCGACTTTCTTGCGGGTGCTCGGTCCGGAGCCGTGGCGGGTGGCCTATGTCGAGCCCTCGGTGCGTCCCGACGACGCCCGGTACGGGGAGAATCCCAACAGGATCCAGTGCCATACCCAGTACCAGGTGGTCCTCAAGCCCGAGCCGGGTGATGCGCAGCAGCTGTACCTGGGCAGCTTGGAGGCCCTGGGCATCGACGTTCGCGCGCATGACGTGCGGTTCGTGGAGGACAACTGGGCCTCGCCGGCGCTGGGTGCTTGGGGGTTGGGTTGGGAGGTGTGGCTGGATGGGTTGGAGATCACCCAGTTCACCTACTTCCAGCAGGCCGGCGGGATTGATCTCGACCCGGTTTCGGTGGAGATCACCTACGGGGTGGAGCGCATCCTGATGGCATTGCAGGGTGTGCGGCACTTCAAGGACATCAGCTACGCACCCGGCGTCAGCTACGGCGAGGTGTTCGGCCAGGCCGAGTACGAGATGTCGCGGTACTACCTTGATGACGCCGATGTCGCGGCCAACCGCGCCCTGCTCGAGACCTACGCGGCCGAGGCGCACCGGATGGTCGACGCGCGGCTGCCGGTGCCCGCGCACTCCTACGTGCTGAAGTGCTCGCACGCGTTCAACGTGCTGGACGCCCGCGGCGCGGTGTCCACCGCGGAGCGGGCGGCTGAGTTCGCCCGGATTCGGCGACTGTCGGGCTCAGTCGCGCGACTGTGGACCGAGCGCCGTGCCGAGCTGGGT
>JBOHFJ010000233.1:0-7971 GCA_050699655.1 Pseudonocardiaceae bacterium | reverse complement strand
CGGGTGCACCAGCGGGCTCGCCGCCCCGAAGGGCACCACTGGGCCGCGCCAGGCCCCGAGCGCTGGCAGCGGCCGGTCCACCGGGAAACGCACCCGCTCCTCCTCGCCCGCTGGTACGGCGATGCGGTGGTGGGCCAGTCGGGCGTACAGCCGGCGCCGCAGTACCGCCAGCTCGAGCCCCGGGCGGCGGGCCAGCGACGTCTCCTCGAGCAGCACGCGATCCGGTGTCACCGGCACCGCGTACAGGAACGTGGGCCACCCCGTCTCGCCGTGATCTGGCCGCCAGTCCATGAACAACGCGTGGCCTGGTGTCACCAGATCCCGCGCGGCGTCCGCGTCGACCAGCACGCCTACCGCGGTCTGCTCAGCGGCGTCGCGACGCGAGGTGGCGCCGAGCACCGAGCGTGCCGCGCCAGTCGCGTCGAGCACGACGGCCGCCCGCCGCTCGCCTTCACCCAGCTCCACGGTGACGCCGCCCGGGCCCGGGCGGGCATTGCGCACCCGGCCCTTGCGCACCCGGACCGGCGCGGCGGCGAGCCGCTCGCGCAGCGCGGCGTTGTCCAGCACCAGGTATTCCCAGCCCAGGAGGTGCCGGGTGGCGCCGATCGCCTCGCCGTGACCACGTACCGCCACCGCGAAGTCAGCGTCGGCGGGCAGCTCACCCCGCCAGGCGCCATAGGTGGCCCGCCACGGTCGGTCCGGCGCGGGGTCCACCAGCTCGGTGTCCAGACCCAACCGCGCGCACGCCGCCGCCACAGCCCACCCCGCCGGGCCACCTCCGGCCACCAGAACATCGATCACGGATGCACGCTAGCGGGTGCTTGTTAGTGGCAATGAGTGCTATAGCCCGTTACGCCACTCACAAGAGCGCGCTAGCGCGCATCGCCGGCTTTCACGCCGCTGATCCAGGCGGCCAGCTCGGAGCGGGGGAGGAACAACACGGCGCCGCCGGGGTGCTTGCTGTCGCGCACCGCGACCCGGCCACTGTCCAGCACCGCCACCTCAATGCAGTCGTCGGAGCCGCCGTTAGCGGGGCTGCGGCTGCTCTTGCGCCATACCGCGCGGTACAGGTCTGCTCGGGTCACCCCGCGCCTCCTCTCCTCGGCTACTGGTATCGCGCCAGTGTAATGGAGATGAGGTCAGCGGACTCTGCTGCGGACAACGCCAGCGAGCTGAGCACGGCGAAGCGCATGGTGCAGCGCCGCACGTGGTCCTGCTCCTCCAGATAGATCGAGCCCGCTGGCCCCTCCACGTAGCCCACATCGTGCGCCAGGCCGGGCAGGGTGACGATGGCGAACGCTCCTTCCATGCCGGGATGCGCACCAGCCGCGAACGGCAGCACCTGGTCCGAAAATAGGGGCGCTAGACCCATTTTCCCGCCTCCACAGCGGCCCAGCGCAGCGGCCCCGGCTACTGAAGGGAAATATTGGGTCGGCCGCTCAGCTCCAGCAGGTTTTCCAGCTGTCCACGCATCACCCGGCCGCTGCCCACCGGGCAGTGCAATACCGCCTCGCTGCAGATCACCTCATAGCTGAGCGGGTCGGCGCCGGTGAGCACGTGCTGACGGATCATCCGGGCGGCGATCAGGTTCTCCAGCACCTCGATCGGCGTTGTGGGCGCGATGGCGGTTCTCAGCGCGCGGGCGTAGTCAGAGGTCTGCAGCAGCCCGGGCACCAGGGCCAGCCCGAACTCGCGCATCATGGTGGCCGCCTGCTCCAGCCCGACCATGGTCTGGTACGGCTTGGGTAGCGCGCTGGACTGCCACCAGCCTTTCTCGCGGGCCTCGCGGGCCATCCGCACCAGAACGGCTGTCTCGCCGGTGGGAGCCCCGTAGACCGCCGCCAGATGCTCAACCTCGGCGGGCTGTGGCGCGTACGAACGCGTCTCCACGCGCTGCAGCTTCGAGCGCGACCACCGTGGCGAGTGCGGCTTAAGCAACGCGGCGGCCTCCTCGATCGTCAGCTGCGCGCGTTCCCGGTGGCCCCGCAGCGACTCGGCCAACTGCCACAGCCGCAGTGTCGGACTGACCCCCCGATCCATCACAACCTCCCGCACGTCTGGTGACAGTGACCGCCAGCTGGCACGCCGTCTAACTCCTTCGGAGATAGAACGGGAAACCCGTTGAATAATTGGGTCTCTCAAAACCGGGATAATACAGCCCGATCGTAGGGTGTCCGTCACGGTGGTCCCGCGACACACCGTGTCCACCTCTCGGACGCCGCGCATGATCCCAGCGGGCGAGGGAGAGCTAACCATGACGATCCACGAGAGCAGCGGCGAACTGAGCCCAACGGGCGTTCGCCCGGCACCGGAGGATCCGCCTGTTGTGGACACTCCACGGCAACACGGTCAATCCGAGCGCGTGGGCACACCCGCCAGCGACAAGAGCGTCAGACGCGCCGGCGGCGACTCCAACGTCGCAGACACCACTGCAGCCTCGTCGACCTGCTTGGGCTGCCCCAACTTCGACCGATCGGCCAGACCATCAAGTTCGCGGAGGTGCACCCCCCTTTTTCGGTGCGGGCTACGAGTGCAGGTCGGTAAGCGCATGGGCGATGCGATTCTCCACTTCGCGGTAGTAGTCGGCGCTGTCGTGGAGGTTCTGTGCTGCGTCCTCGGTCTGTCGGATCAGGTCTGTGAGGTGGTCCTGCCACACGGTCGCGCAGTCGGCGAGAGCGGGGGAGCATTGCCAACCCCGGTTAGCGTTCGCCGCTGCCGTACTGGGTGTGAGTGCCTTGGTGACCTGGTCTTTGGCGGTCTTCACGGCGTCGCCGACCGCTTGGGCCACCCTGTCTACATCTGGCGGCAGAATGTTGATGTCCATGAGTCCCCATCTGTTCGACACCATGTTAGTTATGGGCTGCACTGCCTGAGTGGAGGAAGCGCTTGCTGGTGTGTCTGATACACGTCGACCGCTCCGTACAGGATCATCAGGGAGGCACCCAATGCCAGCAAGCCAACGAGAATGCGCACAGTAGTAACGATCAACGACTCTTCCTGGGGAGAGGGTGCCCCGAAGAACTGCGGCCGAAATAACTCGGCCCACGCCAGCCAAGCGGACATTCCGAACAGCAACAAGGCAGCCCAACCTTCGCTGAACACGGTCGCGGGCATCGCAAATGACGACCAGTTTCCGCAGCTCAAGGCGGTCTCACGTACGTGGGCAAATCGTGCTCGGTCCGCGATGCTCACCAGCGCGATCCCGGCTACCAATGCCATTAGGCTGGCGCTGGCGCCAAGGAATTCTTGCCGTGGCAGCGTCTGTGACTCCGTTTCTATGACGTCCATGCGGTTCCTATCTGCCTGGCGTGGCGCAGTTCGCGACAAGGCCATTGAACTGGTCGTGGTAGCTGCTGGCGTCGGTCGCAGTCACCAGTACGATCGTTGTGACGATCGGCAGGCCAATCAACGCAAGCGCCAAGATAACTCTTGCGGCGCCCGTTCGGTTTCTCCTCGCGCAACGGATCGTGAAGGCGAACGAAACCGCCAGCACGACGAGCGCGCCGACTGACCACGCGATGGCCTGAACTGACATTTGACTGGGAAGCCAGTCACCGCTTGCGAGGGAACCACAGGTGCGAGGGTGGATGTCCGCGATATCGAGGTCAACACGACCCGCACGGACGTCGGTCACTACCGCGATCCCGGTGAGTGCCAGTGCGATCGGTACGAGTATGAGCGCGGCCAGTGGCCCTCGCTGGGAGTTCATGGGCGACTGAAGTGCATTGTGCAAGATGGTCGTCTCCTATGACGATTTCAGTGCCAATCGGGTCGAAAACGAACGATCGAGACCTTATTCGATCCCTGCTGGTCCTGGATCGTCTCGGCGCGCGCGTCCAGGCTGTAGTCGGCCCGACCGGGCGAGTGCTGAGTGTACTTGACGTCACCGTCAGGCGTGACAGATGTGATAATCGCCGAATGGTAGATGTTGCCGGCGTCGTCCCGAAAATAAACGATGTCGCCAGGTTCCGCGTCGACCCTCTGCACCTCCGTGCCGCCATGCGTCAGGAAGAAATCGTGACTATCCTGCGCGTTGATCCAACTTCTCGACGCTTCAGCTCCGCTAAGCCACGCCACAAACCCCGTGTCTCCGGAGTGCCACTCCGGAGAGCTTGAGAAGATGTCGCTCCATGACTCGTTGACTCCGGCGTTCTTCAATGCCGTAGACACAAACTGGGTGCAGTCTTCCCCATACTTGTCGATGCTGGTGTCGTTGGCATGGTCCAACGCGAACTTTACCAACACCATCCGGTCGTAGCCGTCGTCCTCCCCCCGCAAGCCCGTCTTGACATCATCCGGGATGCCCTGAAGGTCCATCAGTTCGGTCGGGACGGCTAGTTCTAGCTGCTTTTTCTCCTTGTCTGACAGTCCGTTCCACCACGCAGCCACCACCGCCGGACTCTGCCCGGCGGGCAACGAAAGGTGGATCATGTCTACTTGTGCGGTTGACGCGTCCTGCTGTAACCCCAACGCCGTCTCAGGGTCGTTGTTCGCATCGCCCTTGTTCGTAATGTTTACGCCATCTGTGATCTCCTTAAATATCCGGGCTGCCTCGGCGTCGGCTTGGTTGGCTGCTTCGACCGCATCGTGCACCAGGTTCTGCACCGTTGTGGCGACACGCTGAATTCGATCCCAGTCGCTCTCGCATCCCTGATCGTTCGCGTCGATATGGACGGTGCCATCGTCGTTCAGTAAAATTGGCCATTGGACTAGCGTCAGCGCCGATGTCAACTCCCGCTGCGCGACCTCCACGGCCTCGGCCAGTCCGTCCAGGGCCATCTGCGCACCTTTCATGCTGTCGGCGGCGCACTCGTACTTGTCGGCGATCTTGCTGAGCACGTCATATGCGGCTTGTCCAACCTGGTCTTTCCAGGCGTCAGTGAGTTTACCCGCTCCCTGCGTACGAATATCCTCGGCGGCCCATTGTGCGTCATTGGCGAAGTTCGACCAACCGGTCGCGGCATCCCGCCATACCTGCACGTTCGCGTCTCGCAGCTGCGCCATGTCGACCACGATTCCTCCATAGCTTCTCGGTCTCCAATGGCGGCTGTAACCAGCCGATGACCGTCGGTGTGCGCAGTTGGGCAATTCCCTGTTACTAGTAGTTCACTCGGATGGGGCGCCGAACGCGTATCCATTCACGGGTCCGGTTGAGGTGGGTGTCTGTGGCCCGTCCATGGTGAGGCACGACCTTCCCTGTCCCACCACGGAGGCTGCCTCGCCCCCCCCCCGCAGCTTCAAGCATCAACGTCTTCATCACTCGTTGACCAGCCTAAACCATCAGACACAGGCAGCAGCACGAGCAACGCCCGGTGGGTGCGTCCTACTCAACCCCAATCGGGTGAACTGAGCGACGTGGGGAGCCCAAGGCCCGACCGAGGATGGATGGCGAGAAATGCCGACGCACAGACCAGGCAGGAGGTTCAAGGCTCCCGAAGAGCGTTACCGGCTTGGTGGCATGGAGTCGGTAGATCTTGCGAGTTCAGGCGTCCAGGCTACTTGCATACCGGTTATTCCTGCGTTGTACCAATGGCTCTCGCCCTGGCGGGAACGCGGCGGCACGGGATGTGCCGAGCAACGGGCCCGCACCACGGTTCGCAGAGAGATGATGATGCTGGAGCGCGGTGATCACTGCTCGCCCGCCACGCACGAGCACGCGCTAGCGTGCTGTGGGTGAGCCGGACTCGGGAGCTTGCCGGCGGTGAGCGGGCGGTGGAGGTGGAGCCGGAGCGGCTGGCCGCGTTCCTGGCGCGGTTCGCCGCTGGGCACGGCGGGGCGCTGAGCACCCGCGTCGAGCCGTTCCAGGTGCACGTGGCGGCCGCCGACGGCGCGATAGCGTCGATCCCGGTGCCGTTCGGCCCGCTGGCGGCACCGGTTGTGCAACGGGACGGCCTTGCCGTGGACGACCTGCTCGAGCACCTCATGACGCCGCGCACGATCGGGTTGCTGCTGGTGCGCCTGGGCGGATACAGCGTCGGGGTCGCCCGCGCCGGGGTGGTGCTCACCTCCAGCACCGGCAGCCGGCTGGTGCACGGTCGCTCCGCCGCGGGTGGGCAGTCCCAGCAGCGGTTCGCCCGGCGGCGGGAGGGCCAGGCACGGGTGGCGCTGCGCGCCGCGGCGGACACCGCCGCGCGAGTGCTGTTGCCGCGTGCCACGGAGCTGGACGCTGTCGTCCTCGGTGGGGACACCGCGGCGCTGCGCGCCTTGGCCGCCGACCCGCGGTTGGCCGCGTTGCTGGCCCGGGCGCAGCCGCGCATCCTTGACATCCCGGAGCCGCGCCGAGCGGTGCTGGACGAGGCCGCTCGGCGGGCTCGATGCGTGGAGGTCCAGCTCAGCCCGCCATGAATACCACCGTAATTCGGATGCGGTGGCCGGTTACTATAAGCCTGTGGTCGCGACAAGCTGATGTGCTGATGACCCCGTGCGCTGCGGCGCGCGGGGAGCGGACCCCTGCCGGCGACCACCTTTGGAGTCACGTCATCGTGATCACAGCCACTGACCTTGAACTGCGCGCTGGGTCCCGGATCCTGCTCTCCGGCGCCACCCTGCGGGTGCAGCCCGGTGACCGGATCGGCCTGGTCGGCCGCAACGGCGCCGGCAAGACCACCACGCTGCGGGTGCTGGCCGGGCAGTGCCCGCCCTACTCCGGCCAGGTTCGCCACGCGGAGCAGTTGGGCTACCTGCCGCAGGATCCCCGCGAGGGTGACCTGTCGGTCTGGGCCAGGGACCGGGTGCTCTCGGCTCGCGGGCTCGACCAGCTGCTGGCGGAGATGGAGAAGTCGCAGACGGAGATGGCGGAGCTGGCCGACCGCGACGAGCAGAACCGGGCGGTGCGCCGCTACAGCCAGCTGGAGGACCGGTTCTCCGCGCTGGGCGGCTACGCCGCCGAGAGCGAGGCGGCGCGGATCTGCGCCAGCCTCGGGCTGCCCGACCGGGTGCTGGCCCAACCCCTGAGCACGCTGTCCGGTGGCCAGCGCCGCCGGGTCGAGCTGGCCCGGATCCTGTTCGGCGCCTCGGACGGCTCGGGCGGGCGCTCCCACACCACGCTGCTGCTCGACGAGCCGACCAACCACCTCGACGCCGACTCGGTCACCTGGCTGCGCGACTTCCTGACGGCGCACGACGGCGGTCTGGTCGTGATCAGCCACGACACCGACCTGCTCGCCGCCGTGGTGAACAAGGTCTGGTTCCTCGACGCGATCCGCGGCGAGGCCGACGTCTACAACCTGGGCTGGCAGCGCTACCTGGACGCCCGCGCCGCTGATGAGAAGCGGCGGCGCCGGGAACGCGCCAACGCGGAGAAGAAAGCCACCGCCCTGGTGGCCCAGGCGGACAAGATGCGCGCCAAGGCCACCAAGGCCGTCGCCGCGCACAACATGGAGCGCCGCGCCGCCAGGTTGCTGGCCGGCGCGCAGACCGAGCAGCGCGCCGAGCGGGTGGCCCAGATTCGCTTCCCGCAGCCCGCCGCCTGCGGGCGGACCCCCCTGACCGCGAGCGGGCTGGCCAAGTCCTACGGCTCGCTGGAGGTCTTCAGCGGGGTGGACCTCGCGATCGACCGGGGTGCCCGGGTGGTGATCCTCGGTCTCAACGGCGCCGGGAAGACCACCCTGCTGCGGCTGCTCGGCGGGATGGAGACTCCCGACGCCGGGCAGGTCAATGCCGGGCACGGCCTGCGGGTGGGGTACTTCGCCCAGGAGCACGACACGCTGGACCTCGCAGCCACCGTGTGGGAGAACCTCCGGCATGCCGCGCCGGAGGCCGCCGAGCAGCAACTGCGCACCCTGCTGGGGGCGTTCCTGTTCCGTGGTGAGCAGTTGGAGCAGTCGGCGGGCACCCTGTCTGGGGGCGAGAAGACCCGGCTGGCGCTGGCCGCGCTGGTGTCCTGCGCGGCCAATGTGCTGCTGCTCGACGAGCCGACCAACAACCTCGACCCGGTGTCCCGGGAGCGGGTGCTCGACGCGCTGGCGCACT
>JBOHFJ010000232.1:0-8004 GCA_050699655.1 Pseudonocardiaceae bacterium | reverse complement strand
CGCCACCGCGGTGGCGGTGGCGTGCGCGTTAACGTGCCCGATATCGGTCTTGGCCAGCCCCGCGGCGCGCAGCGCGGCCGAAATCGCTCGGCCGGCTCCGATGCCTTCCGGGTCGGGCGCGGTGATGTGGTGACCGTCGGAGCTGGTGCCTACCCCGGCGAGCCGGCCGTGCCGAGTTGCTCCCCGAGCCTGCGCGAACTCCGCCCGCTCGAGCACCATCACCCCGGCACCCTCGCCGAGCACGAACCCGTCTCGCGCGATGTCGAAGGGACGTGAGGCCCGTTCGGGTTCGGCGTTGCGGGTGCTCATGGCCCGCATCTGAGCGAACCCGGCCAGCGTGATAGGGACGATGCACGCCTCGGCCCCGCCGGCCACCACCACGTCGACTTCCCCGGCCCGCAGCATCCGCCACGCGATGGCCAGTGCTTCGGCGCCGGAGGCGCAGGCGGCGACCGGGGCATGCACGCCGCCGCGAGCGCCCAGGTCCAGGCCGACATGCGCGGCCGGGCCGTTGGGCATGAGCATCGGGATGGTCAGTGGTGAGACCTTGCGCATCCCCACCTGCTCGAGCAGGTCGTCCTGACCGAGCAGGGTCAGCGCACCGCCGATGCCGGTGCCGATCACGACAGCCAGCCGCTCCGGCTCAACGCCTGGTGCGCCGGCGTGCCGCCAGGCTTCGCGCGCGGCGATCATCGCGACCTGCTCGCAACGGTCCCAGCGCCGGGCCTGCACCCGCGGCAGCGCGTCGATCGGATCGACCGCGAGCTTCGCCGCGATCCGCACGGGGAGATCGAAGCGGTCAACCCAGTCCTCGGTCAGCGCGACGATCCCGCTCTTGCCGGCGCGCAGGGCGTCCCAGGTCGATGCCACGTCCCCACCGAGCGGGGTGGTCGCGCCGAGCCCAGTGATAACAACCTCAGTGATGAGTACGTCGCCGGTCATATGGTCTTGGCGACGTAGTCCACCGCATCACCGACGGTCTTGAGGTTGGCCAGCACATCGTCCGGCACCTTGACGCCGAAATAGTCCTCCACCTGCACGGCGATCTCCACCATGGACAGCGAGTCGATGTCCAGCTCGTCCATGAACGACTTCTCCGGAGTGATCTCTTCCTTCTCGATGCCGGCCACTTCATGCACAATCGTGGCAAGGCCGCCCAGGATCTCCTCGTGTGTCACTGGCGTGTGTCCTTTCCGTCGAAGCTGTCGGTCAGCGGTGATCGGGGCCGTCGGCCCCGTACGGCGATGTATTCTCCCGCCGTGGAGCATGGGTTCAGGGCAGGACCACCGCCTGCCCCGCATAGGACAGGCCAGCGCCGAACCCGACCAGCAGCGCGAGGTCCCCGGAACGGACTCGACCCTCGGCGCGCATGTGGTCCAGCGCGAGTGGTATCGACGCCGAGGACGTGTTGCCCGAGTGCACGATATCGTCGGCCACCACCATGTCCGCACGGGCTCCGGCCGCCCGCAGGCGTTTGGCGATGGCTTCAACGATGCGCAAGTTGGCCTGATGCGGCACCAGCACGTCGATGTCCGCCGGAGTGAGTCCAGCCAGCTCCACCGCCCGCAGCGCCACCGGCGCGATCTTCGTGATCGCCCACCGGTACACCTCCTGGCCCTCCTGGCGGATGAAGGAGTCGCGGTCGGCTATCACGATGGTGTCCACCAGGTCACCGGCACTGCCGGCGGCGATCGGGCCGATTCCGGGCCGTTCGCCGTGGCCAACCGGGCCGACCACGGCAGCACCCGCGCCGTCGGCGAAGATGATGCACGTGGAGCGATCCATCGGGTCCACCCAGTCGGACAGCTTCTCCGAGCCGATCACCAGAACGTGCCGCGCGGAGCCGGAGCGGATCATGTCCGATGCGGTCCCCAGCCCATAGCAGAAGCCCGCGCAGGCGGCGTTGATGTCGAAGGCGGCAGCCCTGTGCACCCCGATCCGGTTCGCGGTCTGAGCGGCCGCGTTGGGTATGTATGACGGCATGGTGCAGGTCGCGACCAGCACCGCGTCGATCTCCGCGGGGGCCAGTCCGGCGTCGGCCAGCGCCTTGGCGCCCGCATCGACCGCCAGGTCCACCAGTGACTCGTCTTGGCGGGCCAGGCGACGTTCGACGATGCCCACCCGGGCGCGGATCCACTCGTCGGTGGTCCGCACCCCGCGAGCGGCGATGTCAGCGTTGGTCACGATCCGCTCGGGTTGGGCGCTGCCCAGGCCGAGAATCCGCGCGCCGGCGGTCGCGGCGAGCTGCTGGAGGCGGGGGCTCACGCCAGCGATCCTGAATGGGCACAGACCAGATCGGCGACCTTGTCGAGATCCTCGGGTGTCTTCAGCGCCAGCGTGACTGTGCCCGTGCGGTCTCGGCTCCTGAACTCGCGTTTGACCAGGGCAGACAGCGTACCGGCGGGCGGGAGCTCGACTGTCGCGGCGACGGCCAAGCCGTCTAGCGTCGTCATGCAGGAGTCCCAGCGCAGCGGCTTGCTCACCTGCGCGACCAGCCGGCGCAGCACCTCCGCGCCGTGGCTTACCACTTCCCCGTTGGAGGTGGACAGCAGTGGACGCGCCGGATCCTTGGCGGTGAGCCGCGCGGCGTAACGCGCCAGCGCGTGTTCGGCTGGGGCCATGAACCGGGTGTGGAACGCCCCGGCGACGGGCAGCGGCAGCACCCGTGCCCCGGCGGGTTTGTGCCGCGCGAGCTCCGCCAGCGCGTCGAGCCGGCCCGCGGCGACAACCTGCCCGGCGCCGTTACGGTTGGCCGCGTCCAATCCCAGTTGGGCCAGCACCGCCGTGACGTCCGCCGGGTCGCCCCCGAGCACCGCGGACATCCCGGTCGGCTCCAGCGTGCACGCGGCAGCCATTTCCCGGCCGCGGACGGCCGCGAGTACGACGGCCTCATCGGCGGTGAGCACCCCAGCCACGGCCGCCGCGGTGAGCTCACCGACCGAATGCCCGGCCAGCACCGCCTCGATCGGCAACCCCACCCGCCGTGTCAACTCCTCGGCGGCGAGCAGCGACAGCGCCACGGTCAGGGGCTGAGTCACCGCAGTGTCCTTGATCTCTTCAGCATCCGCCGTGGTGCCGAGCCGCTGAAGATCCAGTCCAGTTGTTTCCGACCACGCCGCGATGCGATCTTGCGCACCCTCCAGGGCCAGCCAAGGGACCAGCATGCCGGGGGACTGGGCACCTTGTCCGGGTGCGAGCAGCGCGATCACCCGGTCAACTGAACACCCTAACGAGCCGCGGCCGTGATGCTGTCGGTCACGAAGTCCACCGAGGCATTCTTGTCGGATACCTACAAACCGCCTGATTTTCGCCCCTCACCACAGGCCGCGGGAACGGGCCAGCCGACCGACCGCCAAGCCCACGCGCAGCACGAGCCCGTCCCGTGAGTCGCCGGGGACACGCCCGGTGAGGTCGGCGATCCGGCGCAACCGGTAGCGGACCGTGTTGGGGTGGACGAACAACCGCCTGGCGCAGGCCTCCAGCACTCCGCCGGCTTCGAAGAACGCGTCGAGTGTCTCGACCAGCCCACCGCTGGCGGCCGCCAGCGGCCGCATCACCTCCTGCACCAGCAGGCGTTCAGCCTCCGGGTCCCCGGCCAACGCGCGCTCGGGAAGGAGCTCGGCGGCCGGTACTGGGCGGGGTGCGCTCGGCCAGGCCGCCACCGCGCGCAGTCCAGACAGGGCGTCGGCGGCGCTGTGGTGCGCTTCGGCCAACGACGGGACAGTCGGCCCGACGACCACCGGGCCCTCACCGAAAGCCTCGATCATCCATTGATGGTCTTCCGGCGGGTCGAGGCTGCCACTGACAACCAGCACCAGGCGAGAACCCTGCACCCCGACGAGTACCCCGCGGCCGGTGCGAACGGCGATGCCCCGGATGTCGGCCAGCAGCTCCGGCGGGTCGTCCGGGGGCGGATTGCCGACGAGCACCGTCGCTGGGGCCGTCGGTTCCAACCCCAGCGCCGCCGCGCGAGACAGCAGCGACTCCTCGCCGTCGCCGCGCATGATGCCGTCCACCACCAGCGCTTCCAGCCGAGCGTCCCAGGCACCGCGGGCCTCCGCGGCACCAGCGTAGGTGCTGGCGGCGGCGAAGGCGACCTCGCGGCTGTAGCGCAGCGAGGCCTCAGTGAGCACGGCCCGCTCGGCATCGTCAGCGGCGAGCTCGGGCAGCTGTTGCTCGAACACCAGAGCGGCGACCCGGACCAGGTCGACGGTCTGGCGCAGGCTGACCCAGTGCGTCAGGTCGCGCGGGGCGGTGCGAAACGCGTCGATGGTGAGCCTGATCGAACGCTGTGGATCTGTGAGCCACTCGACAAAGTTCGCCACGCTGGCCTGGGTGACCAGCAGAACCCCGGCCCGCTGGTCGGCCGATAGCCGGCGAAACCACGGGTACCGCCGCTCCATCTCGGCCACGCTGGCCGTGGCGAGCCCCCCCGAGGCCCGCGCCAATCGCCGCAACGTACTAACCGGCAGCTGAGCGCCCGCCGCAATACTCACCACTCCACCTTTCCCGATATGGAGACATATCGGGGTAATCGGGGCCTCTACAACCCCGATATGTCTCCATGCGAGCGGCTAGGCGTGATGTGGTAGCGGTGGGTGGCTTTGGTGACTGTCGCATGGTCTAGCTCACCGCGGCGGGCTAGGGCGGCTAGGGCGGCTACCGTTATTGACTCGGCATCGACTAGGAAGTGGCGGCGCGCCGCCGAGCGGGTGTCGGAGAAGCCGAAACCGTCCGTGCCGAGGGTGACCAGGTCGGTGGGTACCCAGGGGCGGATGAGGTCGGGCACCGTGCGCATCCAGTCTGACACCGCAACCAGCGGTCCCACCGCATCGCGCAGAACCCGGGTCACGTGCGGCACCCGGGGCTCGGCCTCGGGATGCAGCAGGTTGTGCCGATCGATCTCGACAGCCTCGCGGCGCAGCTCCGTCCACGACGTCGCCGACCACACGTCGGCTTGCACACCCCAGTCTTGGGCCAGCAGCTCCTGTGCCCGCAACGCCCACGGCAGGGCCACTCCAGAGGCGGCGAGCTGCACTGTCGGTTTTTCTGGGGACTGTTCTGAGGGTTCGCCGGGGCCCGGCGTTGGTGCCGGCGCGTACCGGTACAGGCCGCGCAACAGGGCCTCGACATCGAGATCCGCGGGCTCCGCGGGCTGGCGGTAGGGCTCGTTGTAGATGGTGAGGTAGTAGAAGACATTGGAATCACGCGCGGTGTCCTCGCCGTACATCCGGCGCAGCCCGTCGCGGACGATGTGGGCGATCTCGAAGCCCCAGGCCGGGTCGTAGGCCACCACGGCGGGGTTGGTCGCGGCGAGCAGGTGGGAGTGCCCGTCGTTGTGCTGCAACCCCTCACCGACCAGCGTGGTGCGCCCGGCGGTCGCGCCGAGCAGGAAACCACGGGCCATCTGGTCGCCGGCCGCCCACAGGCCATCTCCGGTGCGCTGGAAGCCGAACATCGAGTAGAAGACGTAGACCGGGATCAGCGGCTCGTTGTGGGTGGCGTAGGAGGTGCCCGCCGCGGTGAACGACGCGGTGGAGCCCGCTTCGTTGATGCCCTCGTGCAGGATCTGGCCCTGCTCGCTCTCCCGGTAGGCCAGCATCAGCTCGGCATCCACCGAGGTGTAGAGCTGGCCGTGCGGGTTGTAGATCTTTTGCGCGGGGAACATCGAGTCCATCCCGAACGTACGCGCCTCGTCCGGGATGATCGGCACGAAGCGCGGCCCGATCTCGGGATCCTTGATCAGCTCGCGGAGTAGCCGGACGAACGCCATTGTCGTGGCGACCTCCTGCTTGCCCGACCCGCGGCGCAGCACGTCGTAGACCTTGTCGCCGGGCAGCACTAGGGCCTTGAACTTGGTCCGGCGTTCGGGTAGGAACCCGCCGAGAGCCCGGCGGCGCTCGCACAGGTACTGGATCTCCGGCGCGTCCGGCCCCGGGTGGTAGTACGGCGGCAGCGTGGGATCCGCCTCGAGCTGCGCGTCGGAGATGGGGATGCGCTGGGCGTCGCGGACGTGCTTGAGATCCTCCAGGGTGAGCTTCTTCATCTGGTGGGTGGCGTTGCGGCCCTCGAAGTGCGGGCCCAGGCCGTAGCCCTTGATGGTCTTGGCCAGGATCAGCGTGGGCTGGCCGTGGTGCTGGGTGGCGGCTTGGTAGGCGGCGTAGACCTTGCGGTAGTCGTGTCCTCCGCGCTTAAGGTTCCAGATGTCGGTGTCGGACAGGTCTTTGACGAGTTCCTTGGTGCGCGGGTCACGGCCGAAGAAGTGTTCCCGCACGTAGCCGCCGTCGTTGGCCTTGTAGGTCTGGTAGTCACCGTCGGCCGTGACGTTCATCAAGTTCACCAGCGCGCCCTGCCGGTCAGCGAACAGCAGGCCGTCCCACTCGCGGCCCCAGATCACTTTGATGACATTCCAACCGGCGCCGCGGAAGAACGACTCCAGCTCTTGGATGATCTTTCCGTTGCCCCGGACCGGGCCGTCGAGGCGCTGCAGGTTGCAGTTCACCACGAAGGTGAGGTTGTCCAGCCCCTCGGTGGCCGCGACCTGGATCTGCCCTCGAGACTCCGGCTCGTCCATCTCACCATCGCCGAGGAAGGCCCAGACGTGCTGGTCGGAGGTGTCTTTGAGGCCGCGGGCCCGCAGGTAGCGGTTGAGTCGGGCCTGGAAGATCGCGTTGATCGCGCCCAGCCCCATCGAGACGGTGGGGAACTCCCAGAAGTCTGGCATCAGCCGAGGGTGCGGGTAGGACGGCAGGCCGCCACTCGGCCCGGCGTGGGAGACCTCCTGGCGGAACCCGTCGAGCTGGGCGGCGGACAGCCGGCCCTCCAGGAACGCCCGAGCGTAGATGCCGGGCGACGCGTGGCCCTGGATGTAGACCTGGTCACCGCCGCCGGGATGGTCCTTGCCCCGGAAGAAGTGGTTGAAACCCACCTCATAGAGCGCGGCCGAGGAGGCGTACGTGGAGATGTGCCCGCCAACCCCCACGCCGGGACGCTGCGCCCGGTGCACCATCATCGCCGCGTTCCACCGGATCCAGGCGCGGTAGCGCCGCTCGGTGTCCTCGTCACCGGGGAACCACGGCTCGTTCTCGGTGGGGATGGTGTTGACGTAGTCCGTACTGGTCAACGACGGTACGCCGATGCCCGTCTCGCGGGCCCGCTCGAGCAGCCGCAGCATCAGGTACCGTGCCCGCTGCTTGCCCCCGGACAGCACCGCGGAGTCGAAGGCTTCCAACCACTCCGCGGTTTCGTCCGGGTCGATGTCTGGCAGGTGAGCCGCCATCCCGTCGCGGATGACCCGCACCCGAGCGGGTGGGCGATCTTTCTGCGTGGTCAAGGGGTCTCCTCGCCTTAAACTGTCGTGTCGCGCCGGCCCGCGGTAACGTGGCGCTGGCTGCCCGTCACCATCGTGCCTCAATGCGTGTCGGGCTCGCCGATCGGTGTCACCGCTGTCCACCGGTTGCCCAGCCGGGCAACCCCACATCGGCGTGTCCCGCCGCTGGCAGTTGCGCTCCAGGTGGCCGCAGTGTTCGCTGGGACGCCATCGGGGTTATAACTCGCCGGGCGGAGCGCGCCGGGCATGACATTGTGGAGGGGTGAACACCGTGGTCGCCGCTGCGGCGGGAGACACCGGCAAACTCGGCGTTGCCGAGAGGCTCGGGATCGAATCGGACATGGTCGTCCAAGAGCTCGGCTGGGACGAGGACGTCGACGATGACGTGCGCGCGGCGATCGAGGAGGTGATCGGCGCCGACCTAGTGGACGAGGACTCTGACGAGATCGTGGATGTGGTGCTGCTGTGGTGGCGCGACCAGGACGGCGATCTCGTGGACACCCTCGTCGACGCTAGGGCGCCGTTGGCTGATACGGGTGTGATCTGGGTGTTCACACCTAAGACTGGCCGGGCCGGCCATGTGGAGCCCTCGGACATCGCCGAGGCGGCCCCCACGGTTGGTCTCGCGCAGACGTCCAACATCAGCGTGAGCGATGACTGGGCAGCCACTAGGC
>JBOHFJ010000231.1:0-8115 GCA_050699655.1 Pseudonocardiaceae bacterium | reverse complement strand
GTATCGGCTCACGCTTTCCCACGTTTCGTGTAGTAGCCGCAGATCAGACTCGCGCCGTCTTCACGCCGGACACCGCCTGGCCAATAAACGGGCACCCGCCAGACTCTTCCCGAGGTTTTGCACATACCCCGGTTTTGATGCCATCTCTTGTCTTTCGACGCTTCAGCAACGGATCGCTTTCGCTCGCCTTCCTGATCCCCGCCTGACGACTCTTACATCGCCTTTTCCTCAATCGCTTCCCACAACGGTCTTCAGCCAATGCGGTATTGAGGCGGCTTGACGTCTCCCCCCGCAGGGCGGCGTCGAAGGGCCACAAAACCTTCATCTACTACACAACATTGCCTCAAGAAGGTCGACCTACATACAACCCCTCTCCGCATTCGTGGCGCACGCGCGAAGACAAGTTGCCGTGCGTCGATCTGACGGGAGCTGAACCATGAGATGCGCCGTTCGTCAGCATCTCGGAGACGCAGAACGACCAACCGGGCAGCTCGCTGCCACCACTGCGCTTCAGAGACAGCAATGGCGTACGGGTTGTCGGCAGGTGACCAGTCGACTGGCGGCATACTCGTCATGTGGAGATTCTTACCCCTCAAGAATAGGACAGTTTCCAGAATAGACCAGTTGATCTGATAGTTCGGCGTCCGGCGTCCGACTAGAGTCCATAAAGATCACGCATGGCCTCCTCGCATTCAGCACGCGTGTCAATCATGTAGCGTATGCCAGTATCGGCCGCATCAAGGACGTGGGCGACGCCATCAATCGCCTCGTGAAAACGACGCATGTGTATTCGACCGAGGGTTGCAAGCGTCTCCGTTCCGTCTTTTCTCACAGGGTATCTGAAGTGCTCTGACGTTGGGTCGAAACCGTGGAGCTGTATAAGCACACGCTCCGCGTTGTCCAAGTTCTTCTCCTCGTCATCATCTGGAAAGACTTGCGCAAGTAGCAGCCGCGCCACCCGCCAGAGATGGTCGATCTTATGGGTCTTCGGTAGCTCCATAGGTTCGCGGCGATACGTCCTCATGAGGCCAATCAAGACCTTGAGTTGCAGCTCAATGTAGTGACGCCAGCACATCAAGAAGGGGTAGACGAGATAATCCTGGTCTCGCCCGGTACTGGCGACGTGGGCGGCGATGACCTCCGCGCCTTTCCGGTAACCCCCGACGTAGCCGAGCCAGCGGTCTCGGGGCCAAATCCATGCAAGCTACAAGCCACCAGTCGTCGCCCCCGCCGAGGAGGTCGGCGTCGGGGCTTGGCCACGGGCTACTCGCCGGCACTATAGGTTCTTCCTCGAACAGGTCCACCAGCTCATTGTGCAGCAAATTGTTGTGCGGAGCAATTTTCGCGCGGAGCATCTTGTTGCCCTGCCGGTAACTTCTCGGCTGTCTCGCGATCGCGCGGCGCTGTATACGCATTCAGCGGGCTGAGCGTGCCTACCGGTACCCTGATAACCACGCTCAGCCCGCTGAATGCGCCAGCGTCACGTTGGTGGGGTCTCGAAGAAGCAGCGTGGGCCGGGGGCGCGGGTTAGGCGCAGGTCAATGGTGGCCAGCGGGGCTTCGAGTGCTTCGGCCAGGGCGATGTAGCAGGCGTCGTAGGCAGTGACGGCACTACGCAGGTTCCACACCCGCTCGGCCAGCGGCTCGTAGTCGAAGAGCACCACCCGCAGCTTGAGCAGGTCCGCGTGGGCCAGTTGCGCGGAGTCTGCGCTGAGCGTCCCCGCCAGGCAGGCGCGGCGCAGGACGTTCGCCGCCTCAACCGGCATCAGGTGCGGAGCAGCCAGCGGTCCGGATGCAAGCATCTTCTCCGCCCATCGGCCATGTGGGCCGTCATCGACCAGCGCCGTGACGGCGACACCCGCATCAATGACCAGGGTCACCGTCGGTCGGCGTCACGGTACTCGAGGATCTCCTCGATGCACAGGCGGGTAGACGTGATCGTCTTACGTTCCCGGACGCACTCAAGGAGTTGCTCGACCGATGGTCGACGGGCAAGCTCGATCAGCTCGCCGCGCAGGTGCTCCTGGAGTGAACGTCCTGCGCGCGCCGCCCTGCCCGCGAGCTCGTCACGGACGTCGTCGGGCACATTGCGGATGGTGATCGACGTAGGCATAGCAGCATTATACTGCGACTCGCAGCACTTCCCATCACGACCTGACCGCAAGTTGCGCATTCAGCGGGCTGAGCGTGCTGAATGGCGCCTGATAACCACGCTCAGCCCGCTGAATGCGGGGAGGCGGCGAGTTGGCCGCAGGCGGCGGCGATCTCGCGGCCGCGGGTGTCACGGATGGTGCAGGGGATGCCGGCGGCGCTTACGCGCGCCAGGAACTGCTGCTGGGCTGGTGGGGGGGTGGCGTCCCATTCGCTGCCGGGGGTGGGGTTGAGCGGGATGAGGTTTACGTGCGCCAGGGCGCCGAGGCGTTCGCGCAGTAGCCGGCCGAGCAGCTCGGCCCGCCACGGCTGGTCGTTGACGTCCCGGATCAGCGCGTACTCGATGGACACCCGGCGCCCCGTGGTGTCCGCGTAATACCGCGCGGCGTCGAGCACCTCGGCCACTTTCCACCGACGGTTCACCGGGACGAGGGTGTCCCGCAGCTCGTCATCCGGGGTGTGCAGCGACACGGCGAGCGTGACCTGCAGTCTTTCATCGGCCAACCGCCGGATCGCCGGTACCAAGCCCACTGTGGACACCGTCACCGATCGCTGCGACAGGCCCAGCCCGTCCGGTGACGGGTTGGTGATCCGGCGCAGCGCGGCAACCACTCGCTGGTAGTTCGCCAGCGGCTCGCCCATGCCCATGAACACGACGTTGGACAACCGGCCGGGACCGCCGGTCAGCTCGCCGTCGCGCATCGCGGCGGCGGCGGCGCGCACCTGGTCGACGATCTCCGCGGTGGACAGGTTGCGGGTCAGCCCACCCTGCCCGGTGGCACAGAACGGGCACGCCATCCCGCAGCCGGCCTGGCTGGAGATGCACACCGTGGCCCGGTCGGGGTAGCGCATCAGCACGCTTTCGGACAACGTCCCGTCCGCCGCGCGCCAGAGCGTCTTTCGGGTCGTGCCGCCGTCGCAGCTGATGTGCCGCAGTGGGGTAGCCAGTTCCGGCAGCAGCGCCGCCACCAGCCGGTCCCGGAGTGCCGCGGGGAGGTCGGTCATCGCGGCCGGGCCGTTGCTCAACCGCGCGAAGTAATGCCGGGCCAGCTGGTCGGCGCGAAACGCCGGCTCGCCCAGCTCCGTCACCGCGGCACGGAGTTGGTCGCGGTCGAGGTCGGCGAGGTGCCGAGGTGGCATGCCTCGGCGCGGGGCCTCGAACACCAAGGGCAGCGCAGTCATGACAGGGTTAATCGTCCCACAGGCCCAATGGTGGGCTCGCCCACGGCAAGGCCAGCGGGCTTGCGGCGCAGGTGCAGCCGGTAGCGGACCGGGAGGGTCAACCCCGGAGTCGCAGCGATCGCCCGCGCGGCCACCTCGGGAGTGAACTCGATGCGCAGCGCGGCCTCCAGATCACCGCGATCGCGGAAACGCCAGACGGTGTCCACTCGGCGGCAGTCGAAGCCCTGGGAAGCGAAGAACGCCTCGACAGTGGCGGGCCGGTAACGGGGCGCCGAGGCGCACATCCACTCACCGTATGGGGCGTGGGTGGCGTCCAAGTCGATCACGGCCATACTCCCGCCCGGGCGCAGCACCCGGCGCGCCTGCCGCAGCCCGCGTTCGCAGCCCGGGCCGAAGAAGTAGGCGACGCGGGCGTGCACCAGATCAGCGCTGGCGTCAGACAGCGGCAACCGCCCCGCGCACCCGGTGAGCACCCGGACCGTTGGCAGGTCGCGCACTCGCCGCCGGGCGCGGGCCACCAGCGGCGGGTGCGGTTCCACCCCGACCACGCCGCGGGCGCGCTGCGCGAATCGCGGCAGGTGAAACCCGTCCCCGCAGCCGACATCAACGACGTCGGCGCCATCCCAGTCGACCCGCTCGGCTAGTGCCGCCCACAGCGCCCCGTCGGCGTCGACCGCCTGATTCTCCCGCTCATAGACTTCGGGCCAGTTCCAGATGTTGGGACTGGCCAGCACGCCCAAGTTGGTCACCGGTCCATTGTGCCCGCGCGGCACCTGGCGGAATCGAATAGTGTCTCCCCGTGGACGAGGACGCATCGTTTTTCCCGGGGCTGGTGTGCTGGATCGAGGTGTCGAGTACCGATCCGGCGGGGAGTCGCGACTTTTATGCTGGGTTGTTCGGCTGGACCTACCGGGTCGATCCGGACCCGGAGCACGGGCACTACACCACCGCGCTGCATGGCGGCCGGCCGGTGGCCGGGCTGGCGGGCGTCGCGGCGGAGGCGGGGCAACCCGTGGCCTGGCGGCTGTACCTCGCGAGCGCCGACATCAGCTACACCGCCGAGATGCTCACCCAAGGGGGCGGGCAGGTGCTCTACGGGCCGGCGGCTGCCCCCGGGCGAGGCAGCGTGCTCATCGGGGCGGACCCGACCGGCGGGGTGATCGGCTTCTGGGAACCCGGGCCGCCGTGGATGTTCCACACCCTCGACCCCGGGTCGCTGATCTGGGCCGAGTTGAACACCTGGGAGGGCGCGCGGGCCGATGAGTTCTACGCGAACCTGTTCGGTTACCAGCCGCACCAGATCGGTGACGGCCGCAACGTGGACTACACCACCTGGTCACGCGGTGGGCCGACGATGCTGGCCAGGCTGCAGATGAACGACGACTGGGCCACCGGAATCCCCGCGCACTGGATGCCGCACTTCGCGGTGGATCCGCGGACCGGCACCGACGACGCGGTCAACCGGGTGCTCGAGCTGGGTGGTCAGGTGCACGTGTACCCCTACGACACCGAATTGGGCCGGGTCGCGCGGGTCTCCGACCCTTCTGGGGCCACCTTCGCGCTGATCGACACGGCCGCGCGGATCGTGCCACCGCCGAGCAGCATCTCTGAGGGGGGCTAGGCGCCGCTATCGGTTCAGCCACCGACCGGGACGAGCAGGCTCAGCAGCAACCAAGACACGACCGCCGAGGGCAGCAACGAGTCGATCCGGTCCATCAACCCACCGTGGCCGGGCAGTACGGTTCCCATGTCCTTGACACCGAGATCACGCTTGATCAGTGATTCGACCAGGTCCCCGCCGGTCGCGGTGAGCACGATCGCCGCCCCGAACAGCACCCCGCGCCACAGCTGGCCACCCAGCAGCAAGGTCACCGACAGCGCACCCGCGGCGGTCCCAGCCACCAGCGATCCGAAGAAGCCCTCCCAGGACTTCTTCGGACTGATTGACGGCGCCATCAGGTGCCGACCGCCCAGCACTCCGGTGGCATAACCGCCAACGTCCGAGCCAACCCCGGCGAGCAGCAAACACAAGACCCGCGCCGCGCCGTCGGCGGGAACCACCAGCAATGTCGCGAAAGCGGCGAATCCAGCCACGTAGGCCGCGCTGAACACCGACGCGCTGACGTCTCGGACGTAGCCCTGCGCACCCCGGGGGAAGCGCCACAGCAGGCAGACCAGCGTTGTGATCACGAACGCGACGAATATCCCGTCCCGGCCGAACGGCCAAGCCAGCCAGACCATCGCTTGCCCACCGAGCAGAACCGGCACCAGCGTGATCCGGATACCGGCCCGGCGTAACGCCCCGGCCAACTCCCAGCTGGACACCGCCACCGCGGCGGCCACGATCCCGATGAACACCTGTCGCACAGTGAACAGCGCCACCAGGATGCCAGCGCCCATGAGCAACCCGACGGAAATCGCGGCCCACAGGTTCCGGCCCGCCCGCCGGACGCGAGTGCGCTTGGTTGAGCGCGCAGCGACAGTGTGCCGCTCAGGGGAAGTGGGCTGCTTTGGCAGTCCGCTGTCAGCCACTCAGACCTCGAGCAGTTCGGATTCCTTGTGCTTGACGAGCTCGTCGATCTGCCCCACGTACCGGTGGGTGATGATCTCAAGTTCCTTCTCTGCCCGTGTCACGTCGTCCTCACCAGCCTCGCCATCACGAGAGATGCGGGTGAGCACTTCCTTGGCTTTGCGACGGATGTTGCGAATGGATACCTTGGCGTCCTCACCCTTGGTGTGCGCCACCTTCACCAGATCTCGGCGGCGTTCCTGGGACAACTGTGGGATGAGCACTCTGATGATCACGCCGTCGTTGGTGGGGTTGACGCCCAGGTCAGACTCCCGGATCGCCTTCTCCATCGGCCGGAGCTGACCGGGGTCGTAGGGCTTGATCACGGCCATGCGGGCCTCCGGTACCGCCACGCTGGCAATTTGGATCAATGGGGTGGGAGACCCATAGTAGTCCACAACGATCTTAGAGAACATCGCGGGGCTGGCCCGACCGGTGCGCACCGTGGCCAGATCCTCCTTGGCCACCGACACGGCCTTCTCCATTTTCTCCTCGGCGTCGAAGAGAGTCTCGTCGATCACAGCTGCTCCTTGTGCACTAGCCCGATGCCCGTTATGTCCCCGTGCTGACCAACGTTCCGATGGACTCACCACGCACCGCGCGAGCGATATTGCCCTCGGTGAGCAAATTGAACACGATGATCGGCAGCTTGTTATCCATGCACAGACTGAAAGCGGTAGCATCCGCCACTTTGAGTCCGCGCTCAAGAACCTCGCGATGGGTGATGTGGGTGAACATAGTGGCCGAAGAATCCAGCCTGGGATCGGCGTCGTAGACCCCATCGACCGCTTTCCCCATCAGCAAGACCTCGCAACCGATCTCCAGCGCCCGCTGGGCACCGGTGGTGTCGGTGGAGAAGTAGGGCATTCCCATTCCAGCTCCGAAGATCACCACACGGCCTTTCTCCAGGTGCCGGATGGCCCGGCGCGGGATGTAGGGCTCGGCGACCTGACCCATCGTGATGGCTGTCTGCACGCGAGTATCAATCTTGTGTTCGCGCTCCAGGAAGTCCTGCAAAGCCAGGCAGTTCATCACGGTGCCGAGCATTCCCATGTAGTCACCGCGAGAGCGTTCCATGCCACCCAGCTGGAGCTCCTCACCGCGGAAGAAGTTTCCCCCGCCGATCACCAGGGCCATCTGCATCCCGCCCGCGACCACCTCGGCGATCTGCCGCGCGACAGCTTTCACCACCTCGCGGTCCACCCCGACGCCACCGCCACCGAACATCTCCCCGCCGAGTTTGAGGAGCACTCTGCGGTATCCGGAACCCACCAGCCGGTCAGCGTTCATCCGCGCATCAGGCCTGACCGACCTCGAAGCGGGCGAACCGCCGCACGGTCACCCCGGCGTCATCCAGAAGTGCCTTGACGGTCTTCTTGGAGTCCTGAACGGAGGACTGCTCCAGCAGAACGGTATCCTTGAAGAAGCCATTGACGCGGCCTTCAACGATCTTCGGCAGTGCCTGCTCCGGCTTTCCCTCCTCAACCGCGGTCTCCCGCGCGATGCGCCGTTCATCGGCCAGCACCTCGGCCGGCACGTCCTCCCGGGTGACATAACGCGGCTTCATGGCGGCTACCTGCATCGCCACCGCACGCGCGGTCTCCGGCGAAGCACCGTCGTACTCGACCAGCACGCCCACTGCGGGGGGCAGGTCGGAGGCACGCCGATGCAGGTAGGTGGCCACCTCGCCGTCAAAGGACACCACCCGGCGCAGCTGCAGCTTCTCGCCGATCTTGGCTGAGAAAGCTCGCACCGCGTCCTCGACCGTGCCGCCGTCACGCTGCTCCTCGGCGAACGGGGTCCGAGCGAGCGCCTCGACGTCAGCGGGACGGGTCCGCATCGCCACTTTCAGGATCTTGCTGGCAAGCTCCTGAAAGTCGGCCCCCTTGGCCACGAAGTCAGTCTCGCAGTTGAGCTCGACCATCACACCACCCTGGGTCACACCACCCTGGGTCACACCACCCTGGGTCACACCGATCTGGGCGGCCACCAGTCCATTGGCGGTGGTGCGCTCAGCCCGCTTGCCGACGTCCTTCGCACCCTTGATGCGGAGCAGCTCGACCGCCCGGTCGAAGTCGCCGTCGGATTCTTCCAAGGCCTTCTTGCAGTCCATCATCCCGGAACCAGTCAGGTCCCGGATTCGCTTGACATCGGCGGCGGAATAATTCGCCATCGTGACTTGACCGTCCTGGAGTTCGTTGTCGTATGAGGCGG
>JBOHFJ010000230.1:0-8148 GCA_050699655.1 Pseudonocardiaceae bacterium | reverse complement strand
GTCATCAACTACTACGTGACCATCGTTCTCTCCGAGACTGACCCGCGGCTCAAAGACGGTCAAACCGCAGAGGCCCGCGTGGTGACCAACGAGGTTGATGATGTGCTCACCGTCCCCAACTCGGCTATCCGCAAGCGTGGGGATCAAAGCACTGTCACTGTCATTGATGCCAATGGTGCCCAGCAGCAAGTGCGGTTCCAAGCCGGTCTCGTCGGTGATGACCGTACCCAGGTCATCTCTGGTCTCAGGGAAGGTCAGGAGGTTATTCTCCATAGCGGAGTGTGATCAGCTAACTCCCGCGTGGCGTGGTTAATGTCTCCAGTTTCCACCAACCTGCTCCTGACTGCTCCCAGTCATCCGAGGTTGTGATGATGGCTACCGTCGATGTCTTGATTAATTCATAGCGGCCGGTCAACGCTGTCAGCAAGGTCTGGAGTCCGGGATTGTGACCCACCAGGATGGCTGTCCAGACGTTGACCGGAAGCTCCCTGATGGTGGTCAGTAAATCTTCAGTGGACGCCCCGTAAAGCGATTCGTTGTGCCGGACTCGGGGTGTCGGATATAGCTGAGCACCCGCGAGCTCCCAGGTCTGCATGGCTCGAACCGCCGTGGAGCACACCGCGAGATCGATTCTCGGGCCGTGTTCAGCCAGCCAGCGGCCGACGGCTGGGGCGTCTCGCAGGCCGCGTGCGGCCAGTGGCCGGGCGGCATCCGGAATGTCCCTCGGCCAGGCGGACTTGGCGTGCCTGAGCAGGATGAGCGTACGTGTCATGGCTACTCCAGAGCGAGGGTGCGCAACACCAACCGCGCCGCCTCACCACCGGACTGCTCGCCGATCGCGAGGGCGGCTGGGACATTGAGGTCATCCACCAAGGCGGCGGTGAGCGCGTCCGACCCGGCATGCGAGCTCAGCGTTCTGCCGGCCGCTGAGTACAGCCTCTCGAGCTGACTTTCTTGGGCGGCGATGTCTTCGCAACGGTACTCCCAGCCCCGCCACCACGGCCGGTTGAGGAGCAGCAGCCGCACCGCCGCTGCCGGGTGCTGGTCGAGCAGGTCTGAGATCAGCACCAGGTTGCCCGTGGACTTGGCCATCTTCGCGCCGTCGACCGTGACGGTGCCGACCGGGAACTCGGCTCGCGCGAAGGGGCCGACGCCAGTTGCCGCCTCGACCATGGCTGCCTGGTAAGCGTGGTGCGGGAAGCTGAGGTCGGCGCCGCCAGCCAGAATGTCCACCGCGCAACCGTGCACGCCCAGCGCGATGGCGGCGCACTCCGCATGCCATCCGGGCCGTCCGCGCCCCCAGGGGCTGGGCCAGCCGGGCTCGTCGGCGGCGGAGGGTCGCCACACCGGAACGTCGAAAGCGTCCTCCCGGGTTGGATCACTGGTCAGCTCACCGGTGAGACCGGCGGGACGATCACCGAACTCGGTCGCGAGTTCGGTGGCGTCTTCCAGCGTCAGCCCGGTCTTGGCTGGCACACCAGCGCCTCGGAAGTACACCGTATCGCCGCGCTGGTAGGCGTGGTCCGTGGCCAGCAACGCCAAAGCAAGCTGCACGACCCGCCCGATGTGGTGGCGGGCTCTCGGCTCATATTCGGGCCGCCGCACCCGCAGCGCCGTCATATCCCGCCCGAACAGGTATTCTTGCTCGAGAGCGAATTCATCGAAGTGCCGGCCGCGCCGGTGCGCGGCGTTGGTCAGCACGTCATCGACGTCGGTGACGTTGCGGCAGGTTAAAGCCTCCGCCCCGGCCAGGCGAAGCACCGCCGCGACCACATCCGCCCAGACGAACGTGCTGGCGTGCCCCAGATGAGTCACATCGTAGGGTGTGATGCCGCATACGTAGAGCCGGACCGGGCTGACGACCGGCAGCGCACAACCGCCTAGTCGGATCCGGTCGGTGTGCTCGCGGCGGTGGTGCTGGGCCATGTCCCCATCCTGCCCTCATCCTTACCCGCGTCCGGCGGGGCTTCTTACTCCAGGACGCTGATGTCGGCCATGATGCGGGGATGGACAGCCGTAACACGGACTCCGCCGGACGTGACCGGGACTCCGCCGGACGTGCCCGCAACGCCCGCCCTCGGGACGCTCAAGGCCGGCCGCTGCCCCGTAACGCTGCTGGGGGCGTGCGGGGGGTGGACCGCGTTGCCGAGCATGCCGTGCTCAGCCCGGACGACGCGGTGACGCAAGCGCAGCGGCTCCTCGATGACGGGTACCCCTTTGCGGCCCACGAGGTGTTCGAGGGGATGTGGAAGGCCACGTCGGGGGAACACCGCGAGCTGTGGCAGGGTCTGGCGCAGTTAGCGGTCGGCCTCACCCACGTGCAGCGGGGCAACCCGACGGGGGCGGCGACACTGCTGCGCCGCGGCGCGGACCGGATCGACCCGTACACCGCCGAGCCGCCGTGCGGCTTGGACGTCGCGGGCCTGGTCGCGCACGCCCGTTCGCTTGCCGCCCGCATCGAGCGCGACGGCCTGGGTGCCGCGACCAGCGGCCTTGCGCCCCGGCTGCGGTCGTGACTGGGAAACAGCGTGCTGGCACTCAATGCCACTCACGAGCGCTCCGAAGGAGCACATAAGAAGGGAGCGCCAGATGGACCTGCTGGAGACCGTGAACACCCTCGCCGCCAAGGCACTGAGCGGTCAGCGACCCACCCGCGCGGAGGCCCTGAGCGTGCTCCGGAGCGAGGACGACGACCTCATGGATGTCATCGCCGCCGCGTTCCGGGTCCGGCGGCGTTACTTCGGTAAGCGCGTGAAACTGAACTTTCTCGTGAACCTGAAGAGCGGGCTGTGCCCGGAGGATTGTTTTTACTGCTCACAGCGGCTCGGGTCAGGTGCTGAGATCCTGAAGTACACCTGGCTTAAGCCTGACGCGGCGACCGCGCTAGCTGGGGCGGGCATCTCGGGTGGTGCGCGGCGAGTGTGCCTGGTGGCCAGCGGGCGCGGGCCCAGCGACCGGGACATCGAGCGCGTCGTCGCCGTCATCGGCGCGATCAAGGCTGAGCATCCGAAGGTCGAGGTCTGCGCGTGTCTTGGCCTGCTGGCTGACGGTCAGGCGGAACGATTGTTGGAGGCGGGTACGTATGCCTACAACCACAACCTGAACACCGCCGATGGGAGGTACTCCGACATCTGCACCACCCATACCTACGGTGATCGAGTCGATACCGTACGGCGTGCCCAGCGGGCGGGTCTGTCCCCTTGTTCGGGGATCATCGCGGGGATGGGGGAGCGCGATGAGGATCTGGTCGATGTGGCGCTGGCCCTGCGCGAGCTCACACCGGACTCCGTCCCAGTGAATTTCCTCATTCCCTTCGAGGGCACGCCGCTGGGCACGGAATGGAACCTCACCCCTCGGCAGTGCCTGCGCATTCTGGCGATGGTGCGGTTCGTGTGCCCGGATGCGGAGGTCCGCCTCGCGGGCGGACGGGAGATCCACCTCGGCTCGATGCAGCCGCTCGCGTTGTACCTAGCCAACTCGATCTTCTTGGGTGACTACCTGACCAGTGAGGGCCAGCGGGGTCACCAGGATCTGAAGATGATCGAAGAGGCTGGGTTCACGGTCGAGGGCCTGGACAGTGCCGAGTCGGTGGCACGCGGTGGGCCGGAACGGGTCACGCTGCGCCACCGCGGCGCGGGGACGGACCTGCCCCCCAATGCGTGAGCGCCGTGCGCCGGATGAGGGTTCGGCCTTGGCGACGCGGCGGCTGCTCGCGCTCGATCAGGCGCACGTCTGGCACCCGTACAGCTCGATGCCGGCGGCGCAGGTGCCCTTTCTGGTCGAGTCCGCGCGTGGGACACGCCTGCGGTTCGCCGAGCCGGTCGAGGGAAACCGCGAGGTCATTGACGGGATGTCATCCTGGTGGGCGGCCATTCACGGGTATGCGCACCCGGTGCTGGACGCGGCCGCGCACGAGCAGCTGGCGCGGGTCAGCCATGTCATGTTCGGCGGGCTCACCAACGCGCCGGCGATCCGGCTGGCCACGCGGCTGGTGGAGCTCACACCCGAGCCCCTGCGCCACGTCTTCCTCTGCGACTCGGGGTCCGTGTGCGTCGAGGTGGCCGCCAAGATGGCCGTTCAGTACTGGCGCGGCCGAGGCCGTGGCCGGGGGCGCAAGCACCGCTTGATGACCTGGCGCGGTGGCTATCACGGCGACACCGTGCACCCCATGTCGGTGTGCGACCCGGACAGCGGAATGCATCACCTGTGGAGCGGGCTGCTGCCCAGGCAGGTCTTCGCCGAGCGCCCGCCGGCCGGGTTCGACACCGCGCTGGACCCGGCGTACGTGGCGCATCTCGAGGCGCTGCTGGCCGCCCGCGGCGCGGACATCGCCGCCGTCATCGTCGAGCCGGTGGTTCAGGGCGCGGGCGGCATGCGGTTTCACAACCCGGGTTACCTGCGGGTGCTGCGTGAGCTGACCCGGGAGCACGACGTCCTGCTGATCTTCGATGAGATCGCCACCGGGTTCGGGCGCACCGGAGCGCTGTTCGCGGCCGAGCACGCCGGGGTAAGTCCCGACATCATGTGCCTGGGCAAGGCCCTGACCGGCGGCTACCTCTCGCTGGCCGCGGCACTGTGCACGAGTGACATCGCCCAGGGAATATCCCAGGGTGAGATGCCGGTGCTCGCGCACGGGCCCACGTTCATGGGCAACCCCCTCGCCTGCGCGGTCGCCAACGCCTCCGTCGAGCTGCTGTGCGCCGGTGACTGGGCGGCGGACGTGGCTCGCATCGAGCGGGGGCTACTGGCCGGGCTTTCCCCGGCGGCGCGAGCGCCGGGGGTCGCGGACGTGCGGGTGCTCGGCGCGATCGGCGTCGTGCAGCTCGACCATCCGGTCGACATCGCCGCCGCCACCCGCGCCGCGATCCGGGGCGGCGTGTGGTTGCGGCCCTTCCGCGACCTCATCTACACGATGCCGCCGTTCGTGGCGCCGGACACTGACATCGACGCCATCACCCAGGCCATCCGAGCCGCGGTGCGGGTCGCGTGACCATTGTGGACAAGCTTCTGGCAGGCGTGGCACCGTGGGTGGATGCGCGACCTCAACGCCACCTCGGCTGCCCTGCTCGGCCTGCTCCAGGGGGGTCCGATGACTGGCGGGCAGCTGGTCGCGGCCGCGGCGGATCGGTTCGGGTCGTTCTTCAGCGTCACCCGCAGCCAGGTCTACCGCGAGCTGCCCGTGCTCGCCGAGGCTGGCCTGCTCCGGCTCGGCAAGCGGGGAGCTCGCTCCAGCCAGCAGTACATCCTCACCGTCGCCGGCAAGCGCGCGTTCAAAACCTGGTTGAGCTCCACCACCGGGTCAGACAACCCGCGCAGCCCGCTGATCCTGCGGCTGGCCTGCGCCGGGGCGCTCACCCCCAAGCAGCGGGCCAACCTGGTCAGCGCCGCTCGCGCCGACTACCTCGATCACCTCGACGAAGCCAGGGCAGACGCGCAGGCCGCCACTGATCCCTACACCAAGGCGATCGCTGAGTTCACCGTGGCGCACCGGCGCGCGATGCTCACGTTGCTCGACGCCATCCCCACGGACTGAACGCCAGGGCGACTACCCGGACTGAGCGACTACGCTGGCTCAACGTGAACACCGACGTCGCCGCCGACCTCAAGGAACTCGCCGCCACCCTCGCCGGGATCGAGGCTGTGCTGGACATCGACCGGTTGCGGACCGAGGTGGATGAACTGCGGGAACAAGCCGCCCGGCCCGACTTGTGGGATGACGTCGAGCATGCCCAACAGGTCAACAGCTGCTTCGCCCACAAGCAGGGTGACTTGCGGCGGATCCTCGGGCTGCGACAGCGGCTGGACGACGTGGAGATCCTCTACGAGCTGGCCGAGGAGGGCGCTGACGAAGCGGCCCGGCGCGAGGCCGAGACCGAGCATCACCGGCTGCGCAAGGAGATCGCGTCGCTGGAGATCCGCACTCTGCTGGCCGGGGAGTACGACGAGCGGGACGCGCTGGTGACGATCCGCTCCGAGGCCGGGGGAGTGGACGCGGCCGACTTCGCCGAGATGCTGATGCGGATGTACCTGCGCTGGGCCGAGCGCCATGGCCACCCCACCGAGGTCTACGACATCTCCTTCGCGGAGGAGGCCGGCATCAAGTCCGCGACCTTCGTGGTAAAGGCGCCATTCGCCTACGGCACGCTGTCGGTCGAGCAGGGCACTCACCGGCTGGTCCGGATCTCGCCATTTGACAACCAGGGCCGCCGCCAGACGTCCTTCGCCGGTGTCGAGGTGCTGCCGGTGACCGAGCCCACCGACCATGTCGATATCCCGGAGAATGAGATCCGCATCGACGTTTTTCGATCTTCCGGGCCTGGTGGGCAGAGTGTCAACACCACCGACTCCGCCGTGCGTATCACCCATCTGCCCACCGGGATCGTGGTGTCCTGCCAGAACGAGAAGTCCCAGATCCAGAACCGGGCCGCCGGGATGCGAGTATTGCAGTCCCGGCTGCTGGAGCGCAAGCGCCAGGAGCGGCAGGCGGAGCTGGACGCGCTCAAGGGCGAGGGCAGCTCGTGGGGTAACCAGATGCGGTCCTACGTGCTGCATCCGTATCAGATGGTCAAGGACTTGCGGACAGAGCATGAAGTGGGCAATCCGGCCGCGGTGCTCGACGGAGACATCGACGCCTTCCTCGAATCTGGCGTCCGGTGGCGTCGCCAGCAGGACGCCCGCCTCGCCGGCTGAGCTGGTTTTTCGGATTTTTGGTCCGGACTTTGGCCGTGTTGCCGCCAGGTTCCCGGCCCGGATGAGTAGACTCGCCGCTCGTGATCCGACTCGAGCACGTCAGCAAGTCCTACCGGACTTCTACCCGACCCGCTCTCGATGACGTCACAGTCGAGGTGGAGAAGGGCGAGTTCGCTTTTTTGATCGGGCCGTCCGGATCGGGCAAGTCCACATTGTTGCGGTTGTTGCTACGTGAGGAGGCGCCGAGCAAGGGTGACGTCTACGTGGCGGACTTGAACGTCAGCAAGCTGTCCGCGCGCCGAATCCCGCAGCTGCGCCAGCGGGTGGGCTGCGTGTTCCAGGATTTCCGGCTGTTGGGCAACAAGACCGTCGCGGAGAACGTCTCGTTCGCCCTGGAGGTGATCGGCAAACCTCGGCACACCATCCGCAAGGTGGTACCCGAGGTTCTTGATCTGGTCGGTCTGGAGGGCAAGGCGGGCCGGATGCCGCATGAGCTCTCCGGTGGAGAGCAGCAGCGGGTGGCGATCGCCAGAGCCTTCGTGAACCGGCCGCTGCTGCTGCTGGCCGACGAGCCCACCGGAAACCTGGATCGCGACATCAGTCACGAGATCATGCTACTGCTGGAAAGGATCAACCGAACCGGTACCACCGTACTGATGGCCACCCACGACCACGCGATCGTCGATTCCATGCGCCGCCGCGTCGTGGAGCTCAACCTCGGGCACGTGGTCCGGGACGAGAGCCGCGGCGTGTACGGCGTCGGCCGCTAGCCGGCCGTTAGGATTCCCACCACCGACCCGAGGAATGTCAACTCCCCATGCGCGCCAGCTTCGTGTTCAGCGAGGTCGCGACCGGCCTGCGCCGCAATGTCACGATGACCGTGGCAATGATCCTGACCACCGCGATCTCACTCGGCCTGCTCGGCGGGGGTCTGCTCGTGGTCCGCACCATCGACCGGATGCAGCAGGACTATTACCAGCGCGTCGAGACGGTGGTGTATCTCAGCGCCGACCTCAGCGCGAATGATCTTGGTTGCACCTCGAGCACCTGCTCTGCCCTGCGTGGGCAGCTGGAGTCCACTCCCGGTGTGCAGACCGTGATATTCGAAAGCCGGCAGGCCGCCTTCGCGCGGTTCCAGCGCATCTTCCAGGGTCAGCCGGAGCTCCTGCAGCTGGCCAGACCCGAGGCGCTGCCGGCGTCGCTGCGGGTGCAGCTGTCTAATCCGGCGCGTTTCCCCTCCATCGCCAAGGCGTTCACCGGGCGTCCCGGTGTGGACCGGGTCACCGACCAGGGGGAGTACCTCCGGCAGCTGTTCCGGGCTCTCGACGGGTTGCGCAACGCCACCTTTGTGATCGCGTTGATCCAGGCTCTCGCGGCGCTGTTGCTGATCTCCAACACGATCCAGCTATCGGCCTTCACCCGGCGCTCCGAGGTCGGCGTCATGCGGCTGACCGGTGC
>JBOHFJ010000229.1:0-8176 GCA_050699655.1 Pseudonocardiaceae bacterium | reverse complement strand
GTGCACGTCGGCGCCGACGTGCACCAGATGGCGCACTGGTGCGCTGATATCGAGAACGGTGTCCTCCCGCGTGCGCCGTTCCTGCTGGTGGGGCAGATGACCACGGCTGATGCCAGTCGCTCGCCCGCCGGGACCGAAAGCGCCTGGGCGTACACGCACCTGCCTCGGGGAATCTGCGACGACGCGTCGGCGGACCTGCTCGCCCAGCGGGTCGAGGAGGTGCTGGAACGCTTCGCGCCGGGGTTCGCCGCCCAGGTGCTGCAGCGAACCGTGCAGCGTCCCGGTGACCTTGAGCGCGACGACGCCAACCTCGTGCACGGCGCGGTGAACGGCGGCACCGCGCAGCTACACCAGCAGCTGGTGTTCCGCCCTGTGCCGGGTCTCGGGCGAGCGGAGACCCCGGTGCCGGGGCTGTATCTGGGCGGTGCCGCCGCGCATCCCGGTGGCGGCGTGCACGGCGCCTGCGGATGGCTGGCGGCCCGCGCCGCGCTGGCCGATCACGGCGCCCTGGGCGGGCTGCGCCGCAAGGTCACCTCGACAGTGCTGGAATTGCTCTACCGCGAGCGATAGCCGGCGTCGTCCACCCGCCCAACCGGAACGGTGCCCAAGCATCCATGTCGCCCTGGGTATCGGCTGCGGTCTGGCGTGCGGGGTTACGGATCTTCCTTGAGCGTGGCGCGCAACGCGGCGTCGCAGTCCTGCACCCGCTGGGCTTGCTCGTGCTGGAAGGCCACCATCCGCCGCGTGAGTGCCGGGTCCGAGGCGGCCAGGATGCGGACCGCGAGCAGCCCGGCGTTGCGCGCCCCGTCGACCGACACCGTCGCGACCGGCACCCCGGCGGGCATCTGCACGATGGACAGCAGCGAGTCCAGCCCGCCCAGGTGCGCCAGCGCCACCGGCACGCCGATCACCGGCAGCACCGTCGCCGAGGCCACCATGCCGGGCAGGTGCGCCGCCCCGCCGGCCCCAGCGATGATCACCTTCAGCCCGCGGCTCGCGGCGTCGCGGGCGTAGTCGAGCATCCGGGCGGGGGTGCGGTGCGCGGAGACCACCGACACCTCGTGGGGCACGCCGAACTCATCGAGAGCCTGGGCGGCGGCACGCATCACCGGCCAGTCCGAGTCGCTTCCCATGATCACACCGACCAGGCTCACACCGTCCCCCGTTCCCGCCCGTGCACCGGGTGGCCGTCCGGCCAGGTCCCGGTGGCTAGGAACGCCGCCGAGGCGACCGCCACCTCGCGCGCCGACGCTGGCTGCGCGCCGAGCACCGTGACGTGCCCGATCTTGCGCCCGGGTCGCTCCGGCTTCGCGTACAGGTGCACCTTCGCCTGCGGGTAGCGGGCCATCAAGTGGTGTACCCGCTCGTCTAGCCCCATCGCCGGCCGCCCGGTGGGGCCCACAGTCGAAACCGTGCTGGCGCCCAGCACGTTGGCCATCACGCACGCTGGGGCACGCGGGGCGGTGGACCCCAGCGGGTAGTCCAGCACCGCCCGCAGATGCTGCTCGAACTGCGACGTCGCCGCACCCTCAATGCTCCAGTGCCCGCTGTTGTGCGGCCGCATCGCCAGCTCGTTCACCAGCAGTTCCCCATCAGGCGTCTCGAACAGCTCGACGGCCAGCACGCCGACCACTCCCAGCTCCCCCGCCACCCGCAGCGCCAGCTGCTGGCAAGCTTGCGCGAGCTCGTCGGGCAGGCCGGGCGCCGGGGCGAGCACCTCGACACAGATCCCGTCCCGCTGGACCGTGCGCGCCACCGGCCAAGCCGCGCCCTGCCCGAACGGCGAGCGGGCCACCAGCGCGGACAGCTCCCCGTGCATCGCCACTCGCTGCTCGACCAGCAGCGGGGTGCCCGCGGCGAGCAGCTCCGCCACCACCCGCGACGCGCTGGTGGGGTTGGTGAGCAGCCACAGCCCCCGCCCGTCATAGCCGCCGCGGGCCGCCTTGAGCACGCACGGCCAGCCGTGCTCAGCGCCGAACAGCACGGCGTCGCGCGGCCGGGTCACCTCCCGGAACGGCGGGACCGGCACGCCGAGGGCGGTCAGTGCCCGGCGCATCACCAACTTGTCCTGGGCGTGCCGCAGCGCGTCCGGTCCCGGATGCACCCGCACCCCCTCGGTAACCAGCGCCCGCAGGTGCTCGGTGGGGACCTGCTCGTGGTCGAAGGTGACCACGTCGCAGCCCACCGCGAACCGGCGCAGCGCACCGAGGTCGTCGGGCCGGCCGAGGACCACATCGGCGGCCACCAGCGCCGCCGGCTCGTCCGGGCCGGTGGCCAGCACCCGCAGCGACTGACCCAGCGCCACAGCGGCCTGGTGGGTCATCCGGGCCAGCTGCCCGGCGCCCACCATGCCGACGACGGGCAAGCCGATACGAGGATCCACGAGTCGGCGATCCTACCCGGGCCGCCCCCTCCCGGTCAGGGGAACGGGTGCGGGTGCGGGTTGATCTCATCCGGCCGCAGGTCGCGGACGTGGTGGCCGAGCAGGCGAGGGACCGACAGCAGCCTCGGGATGCCGTCGGTGCGCCGAAAGCGGTGCCCAAATGTCATCGACAGGGTGCCGGGGACCAGCACTTTGACACAGGACAGGCCGCCGGCTTGGTGCTCCGGCGTGCTCTGGTTTACCACGATCACGTCCAGGCCGGTGTCCAGGTAACGCCCGACCAGCGCACACAGATCTTCGGCCAGATCGGAGCGCGCCGGCCAACGCGACCGGCTGGCGACGTCGGCCAGGGGCCGAGCCGGCCCGTCGAGGGGCAGGAAGGCGAACCGGTCGAATGCCTGCGGCTGGGAGTAGAGCAGCCCGTGCTGGTCCATGGTGCGGACCGCATCCGGGTCGGCGAGCAGGCGCGCGGCCTCGGCGGTGTCCCGATCGGGGTACTCGGCCAGCCTGGCTCCGAGCGCGGACGTCAGCTCGCACAGTGACCCCAGCAGGGCGTGTTCGGGAATCAGATGCGCGCCCGCGGCACACAGTGCCGTCAACCGGGCTGTGGGCCGGGCTGTCAGCCGGGTCGGGCCGGGCCGGGCGTCCACCGCGAGTAGCCAGAAGCTGGGGATGCCGTGTTCGAGGGTGGTGTCGAAGCACAGGATTTCATACCCGAGGGCCTGCCGCACCCGCTCCACCAGCAGCGGGATCGCCCGGTCCGCGGCTGAGTCGAGATCGACCCGGGGAGCCGGCAGCCGGGCGTACCACGTCATGAGGAACGCGTCCCGTTCGGCGACCTCCAGCAGCCCGTGGAGGACGGCCTCGGCCAGGCAACCACCGAGCGCGCACCCGTTGGAGACCTCGTAGATGAACTCGTCCGCGCCCGCGTGGGAACCGTGGGTGTAGTAGGCCAGGTTCTCCGGTACCAGCACGGGTTCCTGACGCACGAAGGAGTAACCCCACACCCAGGGCAGCTCCCGTTCCGGGCGATAGCGGCGGTAGGGGAACTCGGGCAGGTCGTGGCGCTCGTCGGGGAACAGCCCGAAGGTGGTCGGGTCCACCGCGTGATCCGCGACGTCGACGTAGCGGGCGCGCACCGCCGTCCGTCGCCCTCGCGGTGCCCGGCCCGCGTAACGCTCGAGGGCCTCGGTCAGGGCGGAAAGCCTGGCGGTGTGGAAGCTCAGGGCGCGCCCGTAACCGGACTGGCCGGCGGAGCGCGCCGTGGCTGGTTCCAGCGCGGCCATGCTGATCGCGCAGCCACCGACCATCCCGGTGCTCAGGTGGGCGATGACCCCGGTCTCGGGGTCGGTGTACAACCTCTCCAGTGTCGGCAGGGCCGCGGCGGCGTCCCGTACTCGAAACGTGCCGGGCGCCGGCTTGCGAACCGTGGACAGGACAATCCGGGCCGCCTCGGGTGAGTCGAGGGGCAGCGCGGAGCACTCAGGGCACAACGGGTCGGGCAGGATCGGATGCCGAGAGATCCGCGCCGTCTCCACGGCTACGCTCAGCAGCGCGCTGCGGGTCCGCGCCGAGCGCGGGTCACGCGCCAGGCAGGTTGCCTCCGTGACCACCAGCGCGGCGAGCACACCGGCGGTGAGGCCACCGAGCGGACCTGTGCCCCGCGCGGCCAGCTCCGCCCCGAAGCGCTCGCGCATCGCCTGGTAGCTCGCCCAGTCGGGCCGATTCCGTCGGCGCCGTCGCTCGGCGCAGGTGGGGCAGCCAGGTACGCCGGGCAGCCGCGCGGGGCCCAGCAGTACGTGCCCCGGTTCCCACCACACCGGCAACCAGGGCACCGCGGGCGGCGACACCCCGTCGGGGCCGGCAGTGTCGGGACCCACGGTGTCCTCGCCCACCACGACGAGCACCGCGGGGCACGAGGCGGACAGCGCGGCGCTGTGTTCCGGTCGGGTGTCCAGCGCAGACTGGATCACTTCGTAGAGCACGCCCGATCCGCGCAGGGCGATGGGTCCGCTGTCGCCAGCGGGTAACCCGCCGATCGGTGCGATCAGGGTTTCAGTCACGACAGAGCACCACCTGGACGATGTAGGGGAGGATCCGGGTGGCCTCGGGATCGTGGTCCAATGGCACGGCCACCGGCGTGTGCCCCACCACCCGCAGCGCGTCGAGCGGAGTGCTGATCCCGGTGTCCTCAATGGGCGGCGGGGAAGCGCCGGCTGAGCCGGCAATCAGACCGGCGAGCGCCGGTGCGCGCAGCCGCCCAGCCAGCTGCGGGACGACCGGCGGCGCGTAGTCGGGCTGGTTCTCGCGGCGGGCCTGCCAGGCCAGCAGCGCGCGCTCCAGACCCGTGCTCACCGCGCTGGCCATGGTGGTCCCGCAGGTGAGGGCGACCGTGGCGCCACTAGCGAGGACCACGCACGCCGGCAGCCCGAGCAGACCCCGCAGGTCATAGACCTCCACCGGCTCGCGCGCAGCCGCGAGCAGCCGCAGCAGCCGGAAGACTCGCTCGTCGCTCTCCCAGTTGGCCGGATCCAGCCGGGGGTAGGGCCGATCGACTACCGCGAGCCGGTCGGCCAGCAACCGCTCGCAGTGCTGGCTCAGGGCCGCCGACACCGCCTCGTTCCAGCTCAGGCCGGCCGCCGCGCCGATCGGCGGCCGGTAGGGAACGACCACGCCGCCCAGCGCCGGCAGCGCCGCGACTGCCGGCACAACCCTCGGCCGACCGGTGCTCAGGTCCATACCCCACAGACTGTCGTCGCCCGCGGTGACGCCCCCGGGGGCGCTACCGGTCAGCCGGCGCCGGTCGACGGCCAGGCTGCCGTAAGCGGCGAAAGCCGCGAGCAGTGCGCTCAGCCGGGCATCGTCGCGGTCCAACCCGTGTCCGATCACCACCGGCGGCGGCGCCCACCCGGGCAGCAGACCGCACGGGTCGGAGACACTCGCCCGGCACACCCACAGCGGCAACTGGGTCAGCTCGTCCTCATCGAGCCGGCCGAACAGCCCGCAACGGGCGTCCACAACCGTCCCGCCGCGCTCCAGCAGCTCCCTCGGCGCGATCGGCGGGCCCGACGCGTACGCCTCGATCGTGGCGCCGGCTCCCCGTCCCGTAGGCAGCCCAGTAATCAGCCCAGTAGGCGGCCCCGCAAGCCGCCCCGTAAGCGCCTGGCCGAATGTCGCGAGCGGATGCGCTACGAAGCTGTGTGTCTGAGTGTCCAGGGTCCTCAGGTCCACCCGGGTCATCACGGGCTGGGTCACCTCAGCGGCGTGCCTGGGCAGCCCCACCATCCCCGTGAGGTGGCGGAAACAGCCCAGCGCGAGCTGAGCGGCGACCACGGTAGGCACCGGTCCGGTCAACCAACCGGCCTGCTCCCGAGTGTCCTGGTCTGGGCACGCTGAGTCTAGGCATCCTGACCGCAACGCTCGAAGACGCCGCCAACCTGACTCTGCCCCGGAACGACCCACCGGAGCGATCCACGCCTCCTCCCGGTCCACCAAGACCTGACCGAGAACCTTGCCCATCCGCCCGCACTCCCGCGCCACCGTCACAAGATCCGCCCAGTTCCCGGGGACGCAGATCTGGAGCACCACCTCCGACGCCTCGACCAGCGCGGCGAGCGCGCCGTCGGCGACCGGTGCCGGCTGGTCGATCTCGACGTGCTGGTCCCCGTCCCGACGAGCCCGCCGCACCACTTCCCGCAGCCGCGCAACGTGCGCCGGGCCGCACCCGGCGACGCGCACATCACGCAAACCCGACCGGAGACCGGCGTCCAGCAGAGCGGTGAGCACCGGCCCATTGCCGAGCATGGTCACGCGCGCTTGCCGGTAGCGCTGGAACCGGTACTCGGCGGAGTCCAGCGAGTACCGCACGAAGCCGATCTCCTCGGCGTAGACCTGGCATTCCGCCACGGTCAGGGAATGCGGCTGGTCCGCCCGCGCGTCAATGACGAACCCCTGCTCATGCAACGTCCGCACGAGCTGAACCACCATGTCACGCTGACCGGCGGGCAACGCCTCAGTCAGCTCCTCAAGCGTGTGGTCACCGGTCAGAAACGGGTGCAACCGCGTCAGCCATGCGTGCGCTGTGGTCCCTTTCAGGGTGCACACACCGCGCTCACCGCGCAGGTACACGCCATCCGGGCACGGTACATACCGAACGTCCTCCCGCAGCCGAGGTCGCATTCGAGTCTTCTCCCCCAAGATTTGTCTACCGTGACCGGCAGATATACATGCGAAATCGGCTCAGGGCAACACTCAAGCCCAGTCGCGACCACCGAATGACATGCTTCTAGTCGCGGCACAAGCCGGTCCCTCGTCGAGGGTGGGGGCCAAACGCGACCGACCCCCACTCTCGCCACATATCAATTACTTAGTCACAGCAGCTACAGCTACAGCTACAGCTACAGCTACAGCTACAGCTACAGCTACAGTAGCAACCCCCTGTGACGTTCATGCCGCGATCCGGCGTGCCGATTTTCATGACGGAGACGTCCTCGGCCTCAAGGTTGACAAGCACTGCGGCAAGTCGCTGAGAAACAGGCATCTTTCCTCCTCGTTTGACAAGAGTCACCGCACGGTGGCTCTTACTGCACTCCGCGCCTCCACCCACGAAGCCACCGCCCCCAGGAAGCAACACAACTGCCCCAGACCCCGGCTACGGCCGCCCATGGCGGCGACCATCCTAGAATAACATCTCAGCGATACCCGCGCGGGCTATGCAACCCATCCGTAACGACTCAATTCACTCGCCTGATCCATAGTCGCGGCGCAAGCGCCCCCGGGTCGGGACCCACCGTGAACAGATCATGTCGTGTGCGGTCCCGACCGTCCTCCGCGCTGAGGTTGTGTATCAGCGCGGGTTGTGTATCAGCGCGCCTGGGTGGCGACTCTGTTACAGCAGACCATGTTGCCACCCAGGCCGCTACCCACGAGGGAAACCATGACCGTCACCGGCGGGCTTGCCCCGCGGACCCGGATCCGCGCCTTTCGCGCTCGCCAGTACGTGTTGCTGATCGTCGAGGGTGCGCTGCCCACGCCCGGCTTCGAGGTCGACATCACCCAGAGCCCGCCGCACGTCGCTCCCCCGCAGTTCACCGTGCTGCGCCGCGCGCGACCGGGCATTTGGCCCCGGCAGGTCACCGCTTACCGGGAGGCCACCACGATCCGCTTCCCCGAGGACCAGCCCACGGTGACGGTTCATCACGCCGATGGCACCGACCGGGTTGACATCGACAAGTGCGGCGAGGATCTCGACTTCTACCTCCGAGCCATCAGCGACAATGTCGACCGGCCGTGCCCGCCGGGTGCTGACGAGGCCACCGGCTTTTCGAAGAAGCTCAGTTTCGACGACGCGTTCGCCAACGCGCGAGCCAACCTCCCGCCAGCGCAGTCTCCCGCCGCCGACTCGTTGGAGCGGATCCAAGTGCTCGAGATCGGTGCCCTGTACGGTGGTATCGCCGGCTTCCGCGACATGTTCGTCCGCATCTGCCGCACCAGCGACTGACGTGAAGATTCCGGCCCCCGGCCGTCCTCCGGGGGCCGGAATCTTCGCAAGCCACGGCGCCCCCATGAGGGCTCTAAGTTGCTGACCAGGTGATCGCAGACGAGGTGTCGGGGTGGCTGCGGGCCGCCGGTCACGAGCCGTTTCTCGCCCACGACCTGCGCGCCGGGATCGGCGTCGGAGAGGACTGGGAGCAGCGCCTGTACCGCGAGCTGAGCGAAGTCGACGCGGTGATCGGGGTGGTGACGTCGTCTTTTCTGGCGTCGAACTGGTGCTCTGCGGAACTGGGGATGGCG
>JBOHFJ010000228.1:0-8252 GCA_050699655.1 Pseudonocardiaceae bacterium | reverse complement strand
GACCCGCACGACGCCGCGGCGCACCGCGACGACCAGCCCCTGCCCGACGATGCCCGGCTTGCCGGCGGTGGCGGGCAGGGTGCGCAACGCGTCACCGCCGCCGGGCCGCCGGTCCAGCGCGGACAGCGCCGCGCACGGCACCCGGGCGGAGAGGCTCAGCGGCCGGTAGGGCACCAGCGGCAGCACGGTGGAGCGAGCCGGCTGACCCGCCCGCGGCCAGCTGACCAGCGGGTCCTGGGCGAGCACCGGGGCCAGCAGCACCCCGAGTGCGGCGGCGAGCGTCACGATGGCCAGCCCAGCCAGTACCCACGCCCGCCACCGCGCGGGCAGCTCCAGCGGAGCCCGTGGCGAATCGGCGGCTCCGAGCATGGCCGGAGCAATCGGCCAGTGCCCAGCGCGAGATGTGTCGAGTGCCGGCACGGGCGAAGGGTAGTCGGGCGCGGGACAGTCGGGCGGCAGCGGCCCGCCGTGCCGGTATCCTGCTCGAACCAGACCAGACTCCAACCAGCCCAGACCCAACCAGGACGGAGGAACGCTGGTGGCCGCACCACCCGTGGCGAGTCCGCGCCGATCCACCCAGCGGCTGTCCACCCAGCTCACCCGCTTCGTGCTGGTCGGCGGCGTGGCCGCCAGCGTGGACTACAGCTGCTACCAGGCGTTGCTGGCCTTCGGCCTGTGGGTGCACCTGGCCAAGGCGTTGAGCTTCATCGCTGGCACCACCACCGCCTACTTGATCAACCGGCGGTGGACGTTCCAAGGCCCGGGCTCTCGCGCGCAGTTCACCTCGGTGCTGGCGCTGTACGGGACCACGTTCGCCGTCCAGGTCGGGATGAACGCGGTGCTGCTCGCGCTGCTGCCACCGATCCGCGGCGAGATCACCTGCGCGTTCGTCATCGCCCAGGGCCTGGCCACCTGCATCAACTTCATCGTGCAGCGTAGAGTGATCTTCCGGTGCTGATCTGTCACCGGATGGCCCAGAAGGGTGGCACCGACGCCACGCCGCAGCGTAACGTACGCGCCACGCCGGGGTATCACTCGCATGGACCATTCCAGAAGTGGCACAATGAGTCGTGCGGGTTCGGGACCCCCAGCCGGATCCGCCGCCCCCCGCGGAACACCTCCCCCTCGTTTCCGCGGGGGGCCCTCTACATTGACGGGCCCCCGCGAGCAGCGCAGCGGGCTGCCCCACGCACCTTGGGGACACATCGACGCTGGCGGCTCGGATGAACGCCGAGGTCGGCGGCTGGGCAGGCCTGATGTTCTGGCCGACCAACATCGGGGTCCGCCGCACCTCGGGAGCGGTCGAGCTCGGTCAGGCACTCGAGGTCGCGAAGACGGTCGAGGTCGCGAAGACGGTGCACCCGAGCTGCTCAGCCGCACCTGACTTTGCCGGTTACTGGGAGACGCCCCGACCGGATGAACCGGCCGCTAGCCGTTCCCGTCACATTTTTTGGCCGCACTTCACGCAGCGCCACTCGCCTTTCGCGTTCTGCTGGTAGTCGTGCCCTCTAGCACTCGAACAATCGTCAGACATGGGCGGGATCTTGCAACTCCGCGCAGACATCGAACACTTCCGTTCGCGTGACGTGAACGGAAGTGTAGACGCTGCGTCCCTGCTTCGCGGTGGAGCGGTATACATTGTCAGGATGGGTCATGAGCTTGTTTTTTGTCTGAGCTTCCGCATCGGCCGACTTGGCAAGCTCGACAAGCTTTCGACTCATCCAATTGCTTACCTCCTCGGGAGAGGAGAGCGTGATCTCCGGTTCGCGAGCAAGACGCGTGCGCTGGCCATTCAGCTTTCGGTCAGCATCGGTCATGTCGCGGCGCTCAACATACCCGTTCCACTGAGTCATGGAGGCATCGTACTGGGTTAGATGCGTGAACACTAGCCCTCTGAGTCGGCTGGCGCACAAGGAGCCCGCCAGCCCAGCGGGGCTGACCCGCGGCGCCCCGAGCGGGTCTGCTCACGTGCACCAAGATCACCAGGAGAGCCGCTCTTGGCCGGCCCTTGGTTGCGTCTTGCTCCCGTGCCACTAGCTCCCGGCGGTCGGTCTCACCGATGGCTCCCGGCTTGCCGACCCGCCGCCCACGGCCGTTTCAAGATCATTATCTTGGGGTTTGTGCGGGATGGACCGCAGTCGTCGGGCGCGGGCCGGGTCAATATTTCTTCGAGAGGGCTTAGCCGGCTGGCCGTCATGATCGGGTCAAAGAGTGTAGGCGGCCGCGGCACGTCCGCCGGTGTCGAGACGGATCTCTCCTGTTCCGTGAGGGACTGTGTGATCGTTCCGCTCCCACTAGGCCGGCGGGTTCCTAGAAGGCTAGGGCCGACGAAGTCGGTTTGATCGAGTCAAGTTTGGTGTCATGCGGCGAATCCGGCTTCCTGGGTGTTGGGATCAAGGAGTAATTTAAATACGAGCCCTAAGGGCGAGGTCGCGTCCGTAAATCTGGCGCATGAGGTGGCCCCGCGTGATCTTTTGAGGACTTCAGACGGCGTTGTCAACTTGCTTGCCGGTTCGAGCTGACAGTCACGTGGGGTGACAAGCATGTGCTTTCAGTGAACACCGTTGGAGTTCACCGGCGGGACCCTTCACCCTGGGTTGCCCCGGCTCGTCCGCTACGCGCTCGGCAAGGTTGACGTGTACACCAACCTCGTGCATGTCACGCCGGAGTTGTGGGCATTGTTCTCCCTGCAGGGTGAACCGCAAAATCGTTCTTGCTGGTCACGGGCTGTTCTGGGGGGTTCAGGTCGAGGATGTCCAGGAGGGCGGCTAACCGGTGCCGGACCCCGCAGCGGGCACGCGGATCGGGAACCGAGGCGAAGCGGCCCAGCAGATCACCGCCGCTGGCGTGGATACCGCGGGGATGCCAGACTCACACGGCAACGGAGCCTTTAGGGACAGGTAATCTTCGACAATCCCTGTCCTAGCGGGGCCTCGTTGTCAATCATCGAAACGACACGCCCCGACTCCGCGACGTGATCAACCCGGGCGCCTAGCGATCACACACCGCCACCAGTTATCCCTCGTCCAGCGACACGGACCTCAAGCTGCCTCCCGTATTCGTGGCACACCTTTTCCCAAAAAATCCGCTTCATCTTCAGCTCGCGGTTTTCTCGTTCCAGCTCCCGGAGGCGCGCCCGCTCCGTGATCGACAGCGACGGCTCCTCGCCGACGTGATCGATTCGGTACTTCGCCACCCAACTCCCCAGTGTGCCTTCGTTCACATCGATCTTCCGGGCGACCTCGGCGATCGGACGTGAAGTCTCGATCACCATCCTCTGCCGTTTCGTCCTTAAACTCAGGTGTGTACTTTCTGCGCTGTTCTGGCATTTATCCCCTTTATTCCGGAACAGACCTTATAGTGCCCGATGTCCGGAATGTGGGAGGCACGCCGGCCCGGAGCTTACCGAGACCGACGTCAACCAAGTTGGCTCCAGCCAACCCGCCTCCACCGCAGGCAGGATCCGGCGAACGTGACGACGGTGGGGCAAATAGACGGTGGAGTAAATAACAGTACGAACAATTGAGATTACACAATGTCATCGGATACATGATCACAGCGTAAAATTATTGAAACTCGGTTTCATGAGCGGATTTCTGGACGTACGTTGGCGGCAACCCCGCTCCCGGCGATACCCCGCAGGAGGTGAGCTGTGCCAGTACCGCGCCGAAGAATGCGCCGGCATCTCACCCGGCACTCGGACCGGGGCTCGCGCGACTGTGTGGTCTCCGTCGCGGGGCTGGTCGGGCGTCCAGTGCGCAACCCGGCGGGTGAGGTGGTCGGGCAGGTCAGCGATGTGGTGGCCCGGTGGGACACCGGCGCATCGCACCCGCCGCTGGCCGGGCTGGTGGCCCGGCTGGGCTCGCGCCGGGCGTTCATCCCAGCCGAGTTGCTGGCCGAAGTGCGAAGCGAGCGGGTGACCCTGACGACGGCCCGCCTGACACTGCGGGAGTTCGCCCAGCGCGAGGGCGAGGTGTGCCTGGCACGGGACATCCTCGACCGGCAGCTCGTGGATGTGGCCGGGGTCCGGGTGGTGCGCGCCGCCGACCTGTACTTGGCGGGTGTGGCTGGGCGGGTGCGCCTGGTGGGGGTGGATGTGGGGCTGGCCACCCTGCTGCGCAGGCTGGGCCCGGCGCGCTGGCGGGCCAGGGCCAACCCGGACGTGGTGATTGACTGGGCATCGGTTCACTCTTTCGGATCCGCTGTGGTCACCGAGAGCTCTAGACGGGTCGCGATCCGGCTGGACCGTCACCGCGGCGAGTTGAACCGGCTGCTTCCCGGTGACCTGGCCACCCTGCTGGAGGATCTGGGCCGCCAGGAGCGCCGAGAGCTGCTGGACGTGGTCGAGCCCGCCGCCGCGGCCGACGCCCTGGAAAGCATGCACCCGGACAAGCAGCGGCAGCTGCTGACCGAGACGGGGCCACCGCGCGCCGCTGATCTGGTCGCGCTGATGGAACCCGATGAGGCGGCCAGGGCGCTGCGCGGGCTCAGCCGCCAGCTTCGCGACCGGCTGCTGGCGGCGATGTTCGACGAGCAGGCCGACGCGCTGCGCAGCGTGATGGCCTTTGGCCCGGACACCGCCGGTGGCGTGATGAACACCGCGCTGGTCATCGCCTCGGTGGCCGACACGGTGGAACACGTGCGCATCCTGCTGCGGGTCAAGCGGCATGTCGCGGACCTGGACGCCGTCGTGGTCGTGGACGAGCACGGTCACCTGGTGGACGACGTGTCCCTGGAGGAGCTGCTGCTGGCTGAGGTCACCACGCCACTGCGGGAACTGGTCGGCCCGCCCTGGCCGGTGTGGGTCACCCCGCACATCCCCATCCGGCTGGTGGCCGACCGGATGCTCGACGCCCACCGGCTGTCCGCGGTGGTCGTGGACGATCAGCTTCGCCCGATCGGGCGCATCCTGGCCGACGACGTCCTACAGGCACTGCTGCCCGGCCTGGGTCCACTACGCCTGCCACGCCCGCGCTGGCCAGTCTGAACGCACCGGAAAGGAGCCCCGATGAGCGCATCCGCCCCTTTGTCGCCGGCCGCCGTCGCGGGCGAGCGCCGGACCCCGGATCCGGGGTCCGGACGGCGCGGTTGGCGGGTGCGTCTGCTGGCCCTGCTAGCGATCACCGGTCCCGGGCTGGTGGCCGCGGCGGCCGGCAACGATGCCGGTGGCATCGCCACCTACGCCTCGGCCGGTGCCCAGTTCGGCTACCACACCCTTTTCCTGATGGTGTTCGTCACCGCGGTGCTGGCCTTGGTGCAGGAGATGTGCGCCCGGCTCGGCTGCCACACCGGAGAGGGTCTGGGGTCACTGCTGCGCGAGCAGTTCTCGCTGCGGGTAACCGCGGTGGTACTGGTGGCCTTCCTGGTAGCCAATCTCGGGGCGATGGTCTCGGAGTTCGGCGGGATCGGCGTCGCGTTCGAGCTGGTGGGGGTGGGTCGGTTCGTGTCGGTGCCGATCGCGGCGGGCATCATCTGGGCGCTGGTGGTCTTCGGCTCCTACCGCCGCGTCGAGCGAGTCTTCCTCGGTCTGGCCTTGGTTTTCCTCGTCTACCCCCTGGCCGCCATCCTCGCGCACCCCAACGTGCGGGAGGTGCTCAGCCAGACGGTGCTGCCCAGCTTTGTGCCCAGCCAGGCTTTCCTGCTCCTGTCGGTGGGGCTGGTCGGGGCCACGATCAGCCCGTATGTGCAGTTCTACGTGGCAAGCGCGGTCGCGGACAAAGGTGTTCGCCCGGCTGACTACCCACGCCAGCGGATGGACGCGATTCTGGGCGCGGTCTTCGCCAACATCGTCAACATGTTCATCATCATCGCCGCCGCGGCGGCGATCACCACCCGCGCGCCACTCCAGTCGGCCCAAGACGCCGGGCAGGCGCTGCGTCCGGTGGCCGGACCGTTCGCCGCCGAGCTGTTCGCCATCGGCCTGCTCGGTGCCTCGGTGTTGGCCGCCGCGGTGGTCCCGCTGTCCACCGCCTACGTGGTGAGCGAGGCGATCGGCACCGAGCGCTCAGTGGGCAAGTCCTTCCGCGAGGCGCCGCTGTTCCTGTGGCTGTTCACCGGGCAGATTGTGATCGGGGCCGCGGTCGCGCTGCTCCCGGGCAACCTGATAAACCTGCTGATCAGGACGCAGATTCTCAATGGAGTGATCGCCCCAATCCTGCTCACCTGCATCCTGATACTCACCAACCGGCGAGCGCTGCTCGGGAGCGCGGCCAACGGTCCGGTCCTGCGCGCGGTGGGGGCGACCTGCATCGGGATCATCGGGGCCATGGCGGTGGCGGCCGTGGGCGCCAGTGTCGCCGGATGGTTCAGTGTCGCCGGATGGTTCGGTGTGAGCGGCTGAACCCAGCGGACCCCGCTCAGGCGGGACTGTTGTCCTGCACGGTGGATCCCGCGCGGGAGGAGTTGTCGATGTCCACAGTGGGGCGCCCCTGCGTGGTGGTGTTGCCGATCACCGAGCAGCCCGTGGAGCCGTCGATGATCAATACCGCCCGGGTGATGTTCGGTCCGGAGAAGGTGTTGTGGATCACCTGTACGCGCGGCCAGCGCCGCAGGTTGACCGCCTGGGCACCGTTGTTCGCGCACTGGTTGTTCTCGAAGGTGATCGTCGGAACGCCAGCGGGAGCACCGCCATTGCTGTCCTGGTCGCCGGTGGCGATCAGGCATTGGGCATCCACGTTGCGGCAGGTGTTGCCCGAGATCACCACATCGAAGGTGGGCGGCCGGTTCTGGTCGAAAGTCTGGAAGCAGTCCGGGTGCGGCGGGCTGCGATAACCCTCCGCCGAGATGTCGAAGATGGTGTTGTCGGTCATCCGAAAACCGTTGCCGTAAAAGCGCACACCATCAGCGTCACCGTTGTTGACGGCCACCGTGTCGCTGATGCTGTTGGCGTGCACGGTGATCCGCTGCCCGGTGATGTCAATGCCGTTAGTGGCGGCATGGCGAATAGTGTTGCCCTCGATGGTCGAGTCGGTGCAGGGATGGCAGGTGATCCCGCCCTGTCGAGTGTCGTGGACGGTGTTGTTGCGCACGGTGATCCCGGTCCCCTCCAGCAGCACCCCGCCGCCGCCGGTCACGGTGAAACCTTGCAGGATGATGTAATCGCCCTTGATTTGAATCTCGCTCACGGCGCCACCATCGGACAGCAGCGTGACCGGCGCCGTAGCGGTGCCCGAGCGGATCATCGACAGGCTGGCGTCAGCCAGATCACCACCGGAAAAACACAGCGTGTCCCCCGGCGCAGCGGCCGCCAACGCCGTCGGCGCGTCATCACCACGGGTGATCGTGCGGGTGCAGTTCGACGGCAGGCCCGGGTTCGGCTGGGCAGGCGAGGAGCTCTGTCCAGCGGGGGGACTCTGCCCACCGGAAGGATTCTGGCCACCAGAAGGATTCTGGCCAGCGGAACTACACCCGGCGCTGAGGACTGCCAGACCCACCAGCCACACCGACACCGCCCGCAGCGCCCAGGACCCCAACGCCCAGGACCCCAGTGCCTTGGAAACCATCACCGACGCGCCCCTGAGGGTGCTCCTCGGGCCGCGACAAGGCTTAATCACCGCGCGACGGTAACAGCAGTGCCCACAGGCGCGCAGCGGCCCTCGGCATCAGGGTGATAGTCGAGGTGCTCAGGCGGGCAGGCGTTGCGAGATGAGCAGGGCGGATCCGGCGGCGGCCAGGCAGGCCAGAGTACCCAGGATGAGCCAGGGTTTGCTGGCGTCACGGCGAATGGTCTGGTAGCCGATCTGCTGAGCCAGGGTGTCATAGACCTGGTGGATCTGCTGGTTGCTCTGGGCCGGGTAGAACTGCCCACCGGACAGTTCAGCGACTCTGGCCAGTGAATCGTCGTCAACCGGCACCGGGACCTGCTCGCCTTGGATCGCGACGGTGCCGTAGGGGGTGCCGAACGAGATGGTGCTGATCGGAATGTGCGCCGCGCCGGCCTGGGCGGCCACCGGGAACTCGTCACGGCCGGTGTTTTGCTTGCCATCGCTCATCAGGACGATTCGTGCCGGTGGCGGCCCAACGCCGGGGATGAGTTGGTTGACCGTGTCGATGGCGCCCAGCGCGGCCGCGAGCGCGTCCCCGGTGGCGGTGGACTCGGCAAGTCGCAGCGACTGGATGGCCCGCACGGCTTGGTCCCGGTCGGTGGAGGGGCTGACCAGCACGGTCGCCGCACCCGCGAAGGACTCCACCCCCAGGTTGATCCCGGCGGGCAGGCTCCGGACGAAGGAGGTCGCGGCGTCTTGGGCCGCGAC
>JBOHFJ010000227.1:0-8317 GCA_050699655.1 Pseudonocardiaceae bacterium | reverse complement strand
GGTTGGGGGTCATGTGCAGATCGGAGATGTGCAGGATCCGCAGCGGCGCCGCCCCGACCGGGAGCACCGGCAGGGTGGCTCGGCGCAGCGTCCAGCGGCGGACCTCGACACCGGCGGCGTACGCCACCCCGGCGACGGTCAGCGCGGCGGTGCCCAATGTGGCGCGTCCCAAGCGATTCATACCGCCGAGCCTAGTGCGCGCGCTCTAGGCTGCAACCTCATGGCGGAACTGAAGGATCGGCTGCGCGCCGACTTGTCCACGGCGATCAAGTCCCGGAACACCATCACGGTGGCGACCCTGCGGATGGCGCTGAGCGCGATCACCACCGAGGAGGTCGCCGGCACCAAGGCCCGGGAGCTGTCCGACGACGAGGTGCTCGCGGTGTTGGTCCGGGAGGCCAAGAAGCGGCGTGAGGCCGCCGAGGTTTTCGCCGCGGCCGGGCGCGATGAGCTGGCGACCCGCGAGCGCGCGGAGGGCGAGGTGCTCGCACGCTACTTGCCTGCCCAGCTGAATGAGGAAGAACTCAACGCCGTGATCACCGAGACGATCGAGGCGCTCGCCGCACAGCTCGGCAAGCGCCCCAGTCTCGGTCAGCTGGGTCTGGTGATGAAAGCGGCGAAAGCGCGCGCGGCCGGCGGCGCCGAGGGATCGCGCTTAGCCGCCGCAGTCCTAGCAGCCTTGCGCTCATAACCGGCAGGCAGCCCCGATATGTCTCCATATCGGGGGGTTAGCCCGAGGGCTGGGTTGGGGGTTCTAGTGGGGGTCGGTAGGGAGCTGCGGGGGGTGGGGACGGCGGCGGCGGCGGTGTCGCCTCACGCGTCCCGTCACTGACGGCGAGCGTGATCACATCGCCGGGCTGGGCGGTGGTGGGTGTCTCGGAGGCGACCGTGCCCTCCGGCCGATCCGAGACCGACACCACCCGCTTCACCCGGAACCCAGCCCGCTCCAGCGTGAGCTGGGCGGTGTTCTCGCCCTGCCCCACCACATTGGGCACGTTTGGTCCCGCACCCGCGACGTAACGTGGGTCGGTAGGCGGCAGCGGCAGCACCGGGAGCCCCTCGTGCAGCGGGACCATGGCGTTGAACCAGGTCCTGGCCGGTGCCTCGCCGCCGAAGATATCGCCGTTGCCGCACAGCCGGGGTGGGTTGGAGTCGCAGATCCCGCTCGGCCTGGAGCCGTCCGGCCAGACCAGCACCGCACCGGAGTACTGCGGTGTCGCGCCGAGGAAACCGGCCGAGCGGTTGTTCTGGGTGGTGCCGGTCTTGCCGAGGATAGGGCGGTTCCAGTGCGCGGCCTGCGCGGCGGCGAAGGAGGTGCCACTGGGCTGGTCGTCCTTGCTCAACCCCACGACCAGGGAGTTCGCCAAGCCCTGCGGGACGACCTGCTCGCAGGGTGGCTCAGCCACCGGAACCGGGTGACCGTCGCGGTCCAGCACCGCGTCGATCGGGGTGGGTGGGCACCATTTCCCGCCGCTCATCAAGGTGGCCCCGACGTTGGCGAGGTCCAGCGGGCTGGTCGGCTCGGGCCCGAGGGTGTAGGAGCCTCGCTTTTCCTGCTTGACGGCGTCGGCGATGGTGCGACCCTGGGCGTCGTGGGCGTTCAGGCTTTGCCGCATGCCCAACCGGTAGGCCATGTCGACCACCGGGTTGATCGACCCGATCCGGTCTTCCAGGGCCACGAACGTGGTATTCGGGGAAATCGCCAGCGCGGTCTGTAGCGTGATCGAACCAGTGCGGTACTTACCCGCGTTGGTGACCGTGTACGGGCCGCCGTTGTTGCGGAACACCCGCGATGTGTAGGAGTCCGTCACCAGCACCGGAGAGTTGATCCCCATTCCGCGCTCCAGCAGCGTGGCGGCGGTGAAGATCTTGTAGATTGACCCGGCACCGAAGCCCTGCACCAGCGAGGGCAGCGCATAGGAGGTTTCGCCGGAGTCGGCGTCGAGCCCGTAGGAGCGGTTGGCCACCAGCGCGCGGACCGCGTGCCGATCACGGCCCGGCTCCACGATGGCCATCGCGTCGGCGATCCCCGGCGTGTTGGTCGGGACTTGGCCATCCACCGCGTGCTTGGCCAGGTCGGTGGCCCGCCGGTCGAGGTTGGTGCGGATCAGGTACCCGCCGCGGCGCAGCTTGGCTTCGGGAAAGCCCACGGTGGCGAGGTAGTCCAGGGTGTACTGGCAGTAGAAACCGTCAGCGGGACCGGCGCCGACACAGCCGTTGGTCAGCCCGGTCAGCGGTCGCTGGATGCCCAACGGCTCGCCCTTGGCCGCCTCGGCCTGGTCACGGGTGAGCGACCCGACGTTTGCCATCTCATCAATGACGACGTTGCGCCGCTCCAAGGCCTGTTCCGGGTGCTCCACCGGGTCGTAGGCGTTGGGCGAGCGCACCATGCCGGCGAGCAGGGCGGCCTGGGCGATGGTCAGCTGGTCCGGGGTGGTGTTGAAGTAGGTTCTCGCGGCCGCGGCCACCCCGTAGGCGTTGTGGCCGAAGAAGACGATGTTGAGATACCGCGCCAGGATCTCCTGCTTGGGCAGTTGCTTCTCCAGCTGCAGCGCCACCCGGACCTCGCGCAGTTTCCGGGCCGGCGTGCTCTCCACAGCGGCCGCTCGCTCGGCGTCATTCTGGGCCACCGCATACAACATGTAGTTCTTGATGTACTGCATCGTCAGCGTCGAGGCGCCCTGGCCCTCCAGGGCGCTGCCGCTGGCGGACAGGTTGGCCAGCAGCGCGCGGGCGGTGCCGCGCCAGTCCACACCGTTGTGCTCGAAGAACCGCCGGTCCTCAATGGCGATGATCGCCGCCTTCATCGTGTCGGCGATGGCGCGGGGAGGCGTGTTGAACCGGTCCTGGTCGAACACGTAGGCGATCGGCACCCCATCCTTGTCGGTGATCGTGGTGACCAGCGGCAGCTGGCTTTGGACCAGGTTGGACGAGACATTGTTGACCGTCTCACTGGCTTGGTTCGACGCCAGGCCGATCCCGCCCACGGCGGGGAACAGGATGCCCGCCACCAGCAGGCCCGCGATCAGACACAGGCCGAGAATTCGGGTCAGCGCGTTACCGTTCACCACTGGGCCGTTCACTACGGGGCCGTTCACCACTTGGCGAGCCTACGCGTCGGGCCACCGAGGTGCGCTGGCCGAGTAGCATCGAGCTGCGTGAGCGCACCCAAGAATAGCCAGCCGAGTACTCAGCGGAGTATCCAGCAGAGCCTCGTGCATGATGTGGATGTTTTGGTGTCAGCCATCCTGGCGGAGGCCCCGCTCGCGGAGATCATACCCATCGTGGACCGCATCAAGGCCGCCGTGGAGCACTGGGACGGGATTCCCGCGGCAGCGATCACCGAGCTCCGCTCGTCGATCGATCTAATGTGGGGAGGACAGGCGTGTGCGGCGATCAATGCCTTGCTCGTCGCCCACTCAGAGCTCAACGTCCCTGGTGGATGACCACGCGCTGGTCAGCGCACTGCGCGCCGCGGTGCGCGGCGAGGTGCGAGCTGACGCCGCGGCCCGCGCGCTGTACGCCACCGACGCGTCGAACTACCGGGTGGTGCCGCGCGCGGTCGTGCTGCCCCGGTGCGCCGAGGACGTGTCCGCCGTCATGGCCATCTGCCGCGAGTGGGGTGTACCGCTCACCCCCCGGGGCGCCGGCACGTCGATAGCGGGCAACGCCATCGGTCCCGGTGTGATCCTCGACTTCTCCCGCCACCTCGACGCGGTGCTCGACCTCGACCCATCCGCCCGGCTGGCCCGGGTGCAGCCGGGAGTCGTGCTCGACACGCTGCAGGCCGCCGCTGCCCCGCACGGCCTGCGCTTCGGCCCGGCTCCGTCCTCGCACAGCCGCTGCACGCTGGGCGGGATGATCGGCAACAACGCCTGCGGTACGCATTCGGTGGCCTGGGGCACCACGGCCGGCAACGTCGAGGAACTCGTCGTGCTGCTGCCCGAGGGCGCCCTGCTGGTGGCGGGCTCCGGGGAGCTGCCAGCCGGGGTGGCCGCCCTGGAGCGCGAGTACCGAGGATTGATCCGGACCGCGCTGCCGGACTGGCCACGGCGTGGCTCCGGCTACGCGCTGGCGCACCTGCTGCCCGAACACGGGTCCCAGCTGGCTCGGGCACTGGTGGGAACCGAGGGCACCTGCGCGGTGCTGCTGGAGGCGACCGTACGGCTGGTCACGCCGCCAGCCGCGGTGGCGCTGCTGGTGCTGGGGTTCCCCGACACACCCGCCGCCGCTGATGCCGCCCCAGCGGTGCTGGCGCACCACCCGCTCGCCGTGGAGGGCATGGACGCGGCGCTGATCGAGGTGTTGCGAGCGCGTGGACGTCCGGTGGCGCAACTACCCGAGGGTGGCGCCTGGTTGCTCGTGGAGTTCGGCGCGGATCGCCCCGAGGGGGCGGCGGGGGCCGCGCGCGCGGTGGCGGCGCAGGCGGGCCGTCCACACCTGGTGGTGGTTGATCCGGCGCACCGGGCGGCGCTGTGGCGGATTCGGGAGGCGGGCGCGGGCCTGGCGACCCGGCTGGCCGACGGGACGCAGGCGTGGCCGGGCTGGGAGGACGCCACGGTGCCTCCCGAGCGGCTAGGTGGTTACCTGCGCGGCTTCGCCGAGCTGCTCGCCGAGCACGGCAGGCGGGGCGCGGTGTACGGGCATTTCGGCGAGGGCTGCGTTCACGTGCGGCTGGACGCCGAGCTGCGCACCGCGGCGGGCCGGGCCGATTTCCGGCGGTTGCTGGAGCAGGCCGCGGACCTGGTGGTGGCCCACGGTGGCTCGCTGTGCGGGGAGCACGGCGACGGGCGCGCTCGAGGCGAGCTGCTGAACCGGATGTACCCGCCAGCGGTGCTCGAGCTGTTCGCGCGGTTCAAAGGGATCTTCGATCCGAACGGGCTGCTCAACCCCGGCGTGCTGGTGGATCCCCGGCCGCTGGACGCCGACCTGCGCCCCGGCCGGGAGCGGGAGGCGCCGGTGAGCCTCGCGCTCACCCGCGACCGCGGCAGCCTGGCGGCGGCCACCCAGCGCTGCGTCGGCGTCGGCGCCTGCCGGCAACTGGACGGGCCCGGCGTGATGTGCCCCAGTTTCCAGGTCACCCGGGATGAGGCGCACTCCACCCGCGGCCGGGCGCACCTGCTGGCCGAGATGCTGGCCGGCGACCTGATCACCGGCGGCTGGCGCTCGCCCGAGGTGCATGCGGCGTTGGACCTGTGCCTGGCCTGCAAGGCCTGCGCCTCGGACTGCCCGGTCAATGTGGACATGGCCAGCTACAAGGCGGAGTTCCTGCACCAGCATTACCGGCTCCGGCCGCGGCCGCGATGGCACTATTCGTTGGGGGCGTTGCCGCTCGCGGCCCGCCTCGCCGGGCTGGCGCCGATGATCGCCAACCGAGCCGCGCCGCTGCTCGCCCGGCTGGGCGGGGTGTCCACGGCCCGCCCACTGCCCCGGTTCGCCCGTTACCGGCCGCCTGCGCTGTCTTCAGGGTTGTCTTCGGGGCCGGCTCAGCGCGGTGTGGTGTTGCTCTGGCCGGACTGTTTCACCCGGTCGTTCGACCCCCAGGTGGTGCACGCCGGCGCCCGGGTGCTCACCGCGGCCGGTTTCGCCGTCCGGCTGCCCCGGGGCACCGTGTGCTGCGGCCTGACCTGGTTCGCCACCGGACAGTTCGGGCTCGCCCGCCTGGTGTTGCGCCGGTCCCTGCGGCTGCTGCGAGCCGCGATCGCCGCCGGGGTTGTGGTGGTCGGGCTGGAGCCCAGCTGCGTGGCCATGCTCCGCTCCGATCTGGCCGAGCTGCTCCCGGACGACCCAGCGGCGAAGGCACTCGCCGGGCAGACCTGGACGCTGGCCGAGCTGCTGGCGCGGCGGGCGGCGGACTGGCGTCCGCCTCGGCGCGAGGCCGACGCGGTGCAGCAGGTGCACTGCCACCAGCACGCGGTCCTCGGCCATGACGCCGACGACGCGCTGCTGCGCGCCGCCGGGATCCGGGTGCGCCGGGCATCCGGATGCTGCGGGCTGGCCGGGAGTTTCGGCTACCAACCTGGCCACGAGGAACTGTCCAGCGCGCTGGCGCAGCGCTCGCTGGCGCCCGCCATCCGGGCCTGCCCTGAGGCGTTGGTGCTAGCCGACGGGTTCAGCTGCCGGTTGCAGATCGCTCAGACGACGGGCCGGCGCGCGATGCACCTCGCCGAGTTGCTGGACGACGACTCGACCTGAGGGACCACTGGCCGAGCGCCGGGCGGTGGGCGTTTTGCCGCAACTAGTGAGGTTCACACGGGGTAATCACCCGGTAGGAGGCTGCGACGACCGTTGAACGGGAGATAGGTTGCGCCGAGCGGTGACGACCTGGTTACGCCAGAACGAAGTTCAGGAGGGGCGAATGAGCCGTCTGTCGAGCACCTACGACCTAGGCCTGGAGACCGGCGCGGAACTCAGTAGGGCATCCGTGCCCACGCAGCGCGGGCAGGACCCCCATCGAGTCACGGCCGAGCAGGTGGACCGGGCTCGGCTGGCGGTCGCGCGGTCGGCGATGGGCGCCGAGGACTGTCGGGTGTTGCTGGACATGTTGGGGCTGATCGATGGGGAGGACGGTGTCCCGCCCGTGCGCCGGTGACGTCGCCGGCGCACGGTGACGTTGTCGGGCGGCGACGTTGCCGGGCGGTGGCTTTGCCGGTAGGGGCTTTACGGGTGGTGGCTTCACGGGTGGGTGCGCGGCCCGCCAGTGAAGCCGCCCACCCACCCGTGTGCAACTGGTTGCGGTGATGTCGTATGCTGAGCGTGCTCACGACGGGACGCCGACGCGGGCAGGTCTGGACGACCAAGTCCCCATCGTCTAGCGGCCTAGGACTCCGCCCTTTCAAGGCGGCAGCGCGGGTTCGAATCCCGTTGGGGGCACGAAAAGCTAGGCCCAGTGGCGCAGTTGGCTAGCGCGTCGCCCTGTCACGGCGAAGGTCGCGGGTTCGAGTCCCGTCTGGGTCGCTCCGGTACACAGCGGGTCGTGCTTGGCCCGCACGGCCAGGTAGCTCAGTTGGTACGAGCGTCCGACTGAAAATCGGAAGGTCGGCGGTTCGACCCCGCCCCTGGCCACCACCTCTGACCAGCGCGAACGGTCTCTTTTGTAGGTCTTTGGCCGATCTCTGTCCAACTGACTGTCCAATTCGTCTGCATACACTCGCCCCTATGGCACGCACGAAGCAGCCTCCGAAGGATCTGACTGGCATCCGGCAGCGGGGCGGCAGGTACCAGGTTCGGCTCTTCGGTGGGCAGGACCCGGTGACCGGCAAGCAGGTGATGTTGACCGGTTCCGCCGAGGACGAGGACGCGGCGATCAAGCTCCGGGACAAGTTCCGCCGGCAGGTCACAGACGCAACTGCGGCGCGCACGAGCGTGACCTTGGGCTATCTGCTCGATGAGTGGCTGGCCGGCCACCAGGTCGAGGAGACCACCCGGACGAGCTATCGGGTTGCGATCGAGAAATTCCTCAAGCCCGCGGTCGGCGATACCTCGCTGAGCCGGCTGGCGCAGCTCGGGGCGCGCCCGTTCGAGCAGCTCTACGCCGGGCTGCGGGTCTGCCGGCGACGGTGCAAGGGACGAACGTTCATCGAGCACCGCACGCCTCGGGAGCATGAGTGCGATGAGCGGTGCGTGCCGCACAGGTGCAGGCCGTTGTCGGTGTCGTCGGTCCGGGAGTGCCATGCGGTGCTCAGTGGTGCGTTGAATGCGGCGCAGCGGTGGGGGTGGATCGCGGTCAATCCGTTGGATGCGGTCAAGCGACCCCGGCAGCAGCATCCGAAGCCCGATCCGCCTACGGCCGAGGATGCGGCCAGGATCGTGAGTGCGGCGTGGGAGCAGGACGCCGACTGGGGCACTTTCGTCTGGTTGGCGTTCATCACCGGCGCGCGGCGTGGCGAGCTGCTCGGTCTGGCCTGGGAGCACCTCGACCTGCCGGCCGGGTTGCTGACCATCCGGCGCAACCTGGTCCGCCAGAACGGCAAGACGCTGATCAAAGACACCAAGACCCACCAGATGCGCATCGTGAGCCTCGATCTGGACACCGTCGCGATCCTGACCGCCCACCAGCAGCGGGCCGCGCAACAGTGCGCGGGGCTCGGGACGGCGCTCACCGAGGACTGGGGTGCCCCGAGGTTCTCGGACCACGACCCGATAGGGTTGTATCCGAAAGGCGCCATCGAAAATGTCTCGGAAGTATCGGAAGTTCAGTCTCGAGTTTCGGGACGAAGCCGTTCGACTGGTGATTGAGGCATCCCGCCCGATCGCGCAGGTCGCACGCGAACTCGGCCTCAATGAGGGGACCTTGGGAAACTGGGTAACGCGGTAC
>JBOHFJ010000226.1:0-8320 GCA_050699655.1 Pseudonocardiaceae bacterium | reverse complement strand
ACAGACCCAGAGCGTCGCGGTATCGACGCTGGTAGTAGGGATTGTCCACCGGCAAGCCGCCGCTGAACCGTCCGTAGGAGCCGAGAAACAGCAGCAGCATCCCGGCGATGAAGCTGAAAATCACATTCGACAGCCGGAACGCCAGCAAGTTGAACTTGGTGTCCAGCACGGTGAGGTTGAGCAGGCCCGAGAGCAGGAAGAGCAGGCCGACGCTCACTGTGATTGTCGAGGAGATCCGGCCACCGCGCAACGCGGCGCCGATGAGGATCACACCGACGATAAGCGAGATCATTGACAGCAAGCCGTTCGAGGACAGCCCGAGCACCACTCGGCCATGAAGCGCGAGAAACTTGAGCCGATCGACAATCCCGAGGACCCCGAAAACGCACAATCCAGCACCTAGCACCGCTGCTCCGATACGGTGCACCAAGTCCAAGGGACTCCCAAGCGGGGAGCGCAACACCTACGCTATCGTACCCCAACTTTTGCGCTCATGTCCCGGCCGCGCACAGCTCGCTGGGCGGCGCGCGGAACGTCGAGCGCCTCGCGCAGGTAGGCTCGCGCCTCCTGAACAATCGTGAGCGCAGGGAGTGGTGTGGCTGGTGGAGATGGACGCTCGGGTCCCGGCGGGCATTCCCGCGGCGACCGGCGGCGTCGCGCTGCGCGTCCGGCTGGCTCGGCCGGGCGCGCCGGCGGTCATCGGGCGCAGGTGCGGACCGCCGGGGGCCGGGACGGTTGGGGGTCTGGGCGGCGCTCAGCACAACGCGGCGCTCGCCGCTGGGGGTTGATCGGGCGCTGGGCGCTGGCGGTGGTGTCGTTGCTGGTGTTGACCGTCACCGGGTACGGCTGGAGTCAATACCAAGATCTCTTGACTGGGATCGGCAGGTCGGATGCCATCCGCGTCGATGCCCCCAAGTCGGTGAGCGGTGACACCAACATTTTGATCATGGGATTGGACAGTCGCCTGGATGAGAATGGTGACCCGCTCCCACCGGCGATCTACCAGGCGCTGCATGCCGGTGATCAGCAGGTCGGCGGATACAACGCCAACGTGTTGATGCTCCTGCACCTGCCGGGTGACGGCTCCAGAGCCACCGGCATCTCCATTCCCCGCGACGACTACGTCGAGCTCCCCGGCGCCCCGGACGGCATCGCGAAAGGGAAGATCAAACAAGCCTACGGGTACGCCTTCGACCAGGAACACAAAAAGCTGGTGGCCGGCGGCGTGACTGAACAGGCCAGCCTGGAGCAGCAAAGCCGCGACGCCGGTCGCCGGGAAGAGGTCGACACGGTCGCCCAGTTTTTGGGGGATGTGCCGATCGACCACTTCGTGGAGGTGACCATGGTGGCCTTCTACCAACTCGCCCAGGTGGTGGAGCCGATCACGGTGTGCTTGAAGGAGGACACCCGGGACAGCTACTCCGGCGCGAACTTCCACCGCGGTTACCAGGAGATCAATGCCGCCCAAGCGGTGGCGTTCGTCCGCCAGCGCCGCGACAACGCGCATCCGCGGCTGAACTTCAGCGATCTGGATCGCGAACGCCGCCAGCAGGCCTTCATCGCCTCGCTGAGCTACCAACTCAAGCAGGCCGGGACGTTTCTCAATCCGGTGCGACTGCGCGATTTGATCGACGTGGCCAAGCAGAACATCGCCGCCGACAACGGCTTGGAGTTATTGTCCTTCGCGCCGCAGGCACCCGCCCTGACCGGCGGAAACATCACCTTCACGACGCTGCCGATCGTGCGGTTCGGCACCGACCCCGCCGGCGAGGACGTCAACATCGTCGACGTGCCCGTGATCCAGGCGCTCGTGCGCAACTTGATCGGTCCGCACACCTCCACGAGCTCGCCTGACGCACCCGCCCCCGAGGCCGCGAGTGCGGCGTCGGGCACCGTGGACGTGGTCAACGCCACCAACCGCAACGGGCTGGCGGCTGCGCTGGAACACGCCCTGACCACCACCGGCTTCACCCCTGGCGTGACCAGCAACGGCCGTCGCCAGGTGAGTACTACCATGATCTATTATCCGAATGCCGGCGCCGCCGGGGCGGCGAAGACCCTGACCGAAATGCTCGGCGGGCCGCCGACGGCACTTGACTCGACAGTGCCGACCGGGCACCTCCGGGTGGTCCTGGGCACTGACTACACCATGCCCGCCGCTCTCACCCCCGCCGCTGCGGGGCCCGCCACCGCCGCCCCGCCAGCACCCGGTCCCACTCAGAACGATGCGCAACCCTCCGACCCCAACAGCGTCTCCGGCGGCGGAATCCCCTGCGTGAAATAGAATGTGGGCTGGCAGGAGGTCAGCCCCGTTGATGCGGCGGATCGTCTCGCCGAAGCCCGGGTCGTTGACTATCGCGTCGCGCGGGATCATGGAGCCAACGTCGTGCCGGGTGTTCCAGAACCACAACGCCGTCTTCCAGGACACCGCCGGGATTCCATTCGTCCAGCTTCGCTGCCGCCCACGGAGTGGACTCCACGCAGATCGACGAAGTCCTTAGCGGCGGTTCACTTCGAGGAAGCCAGGGTCGCGGGCAGAGCGGCTTCACCGCCGGGGACTGGTCGACACCGATCTCCGGGTGGGGTGCACGCTGGTGACATGGGCGTGGTGATGGCTCCGCCGCCGTTGACGTGGGAGCGACTGCTGACGGCGTGGACGCTCAACCCGGTGGCGCTGGTGGCGGTGGCTGTGCTCGGAGTGGCGTACGGGCTTGGAGTGCGCCGGTTGCGTCGAGACGCCGTGGCGTGGCCGGCGGGGCGGTCGTGGTGGTTTCTGACCGGTTTGGGGTCGATCCTGCTGGTGACGCTGAGCGCCGTCGGGGTGTATGCCGGCACCCTGTTCTGGGACCGCGCGGTGCAGAACATCACGCTGCTCATGATCACACCGATGTTCTTGGCCTTGGGCGCGCCGCTGACCCTGCTGCGTGCGGTGCTCCCCGAGCCGGCCACCCGAGCGGCCAGCCGGGTGCTGCACAGCACCGCCGCCCGCGCCCTGACCTTCCCCGTGGTGGTGACCGCCGCGCTGATCGCTCCGCTGTTCGTCCTGTACCTGACGCCGCTGTATGAGGCCAGCCTGCGCTCAGCGGCCCTCGGTGGCGCAGTCGACGTCGGGCTGGTGCTCGGCGGGTTCCTCTATTTCTGGACCCGGTTTCGCATCGACCCCACCCCGCGGGCGGATCCGTACCTGCTGACCATGGCGATCAGCGTCGCGGAAGTGATCTTCGACGGGGTGTTGGGATTGGTCGTGTGGCTGGGTCCGCTGATCGCCCCGCACTACTACCAGGCGCTGCACCGGGGGTGGGGGCCGGACCCGCGCCTGGACCAGATCCTCGGCGCGGGGGTGTTGTGGATCGGTGGTGACCTGGCTGGCCTGCCCTTCCTCGCCGTGGTGGTGACCCGGATGATGCGGGAAGACCAGCGCGACGCCGCGGTCATCGACGCCGAGCTCGACACCCACGACGCTTCGGCGGAGGCCACCCCAGTCCCCACCCAGCCCCGGCTGTGGTGGGAGGATCACCCCGAACTAGCTCAACGATTCGCTCGCCCTGATGACGATGGGCCACAACCACAACCGAGAATAGGAACATGACGGCAAAATCCGCGAATCTAGTCCTGTCTTTGGTCGCGGCCACGCTCGTCGTGTCGTGCAGTGCGCCCGCCGCGCCGAGCGGCCAAGCCCCCCTGGACACTGTCGCGCCACCGCGTCCTAACCAGGAGCACATCAGGACGCTCACCGCCGTTCTGGACACCATGACCAGGGACTACGCGCTATTCGCCGAATCGACCCCGGGGCCGCAAGATATTCTCGACTACAACATCGGCGAGTTGTGGAAGAAAGGGATCGACGGAACGGGAACGACCATTGCGCTGATCGAGGGCTGGGACGACCCGCAGATCAACGATGTCATCAAGACGTTCGACCAGAAATACGGGCTGCCCGACCCAGAAATCCAGACCATCTATCCCTCGGGGGATGGCCACCTGCCCGCGCAGTGCCCACCGGGAATGGTCGCGCTGGGCAGCTACGGTTCGTGCGACGGGTGGAAGAACGAACTCGAGCTCGACGTGAAGGCGGCGCATCTGATCGCGCCGTACGCCAAAATACTGATCAGTGCGACGCCCGCGGACAGCGAGATCGCTGATGACGCCGCGAGCCAGGTCGCGCCCCCGGAGATGATGCGGGCGCTGGAGTACATCGGCGCCAACCATCTCGCCGATGCCATTTCAATCAGTGACGGAACAGGCGAGGCCACCTACAGCTACGGCAAGGCGGAGATCACCGCGCAGGACCCGGGCCTGCTGGCCGCGGCGGCCGCGGGCATCCCGGTGCTGGTGTCCACCGGCGACTGCGGCGCGGTCCAGAACCTCGCGACGGCCAGCGTGCAGTGCGGACACACCACCCCGACACCGGACACCGCGACCTGGGACGATTCTCCCTGGGTCACCGCGCTCGGCGGCAGCGTCCCGAATCTCGACACCTTGGGCCGGAAACTGGGCCCCGACCCGCTGTGGCGTCGCGGCGCGTTCGCCGAGGGCGCCGGCTATTCCTCGGTGTACCCGCGACCGGCCTACCAGGACCGGGTCAGCTCCATCACCCGCAGCACCATGCGCTCGGTCCCCGACATCACCATGGACTCCCAGGGCGGGACCTCCGAGTCTGCGCCGATGTTCGCCGGCGTGCTCGCCTTGGCCGCGCAGCTGAACCAGGGCAGCGTCGGTCCCATCAACAACGCGCTCTATGACGTCCTGGGCCCGCGTGGGGCGCCCGCCGGAATAGCCGATGTCGTGACCGGGAACAACTCGACGACCTCCGGTGAAATGCTCTTCCCCGGTTTCACGGCGACCACCGGGTTCGATGTGGCCAGCGGCTGGGGCACCATCGACGCGAGCAGGTTCGTCCCGGCTCTCGTCGCGGCGACTCGAGCCCAGAACGGGCCCGATTCCCCGCGACACCAGGCGCTCGACGCTTTGGTGCGCTTGCGACACGGCCTGACGCTCACCAGCGCCGACATCGGTCCCGGTGGCTCGACTTACCTGCTGGCGGCGGGTTTCCTGCCGCAACATCCCGTCACACTCGACATCGACAACCACGAGGTCGCGACCATTACGGCGAACACTCTGGGATCGGTCGCCTACGTCATCGATCCGGCGCTGCTGAAACTGCCCCGGGGAAGTCACACACTCACCCTGAAGAGCATGCTGCTGACCGCGACAACAAACTTCCAGACCACCTGACCGTCGTATCCACAGGCGGCGCGCCGTGAACTCGACGCCACCGACGTTTGCGGCCCCTCACAACGTCGGTGGCGTCGAGTTCACGCCCGGGCGCGTCAGCTGGCTGGATGGGCGATGACCTCACGGCTGGTGTCGCTCGACGAGGGGTGTTGTAGCGGGGCAGGGAGATAAGCGGTACCTGAAGGAATCTGCTGCTGGCAGACTTCAGGTTATGCGGGCCGAACGGCGACGGGCGCTGTCCTGGGTGGGGCTGGTGCTGCTTGTGGTGGGGGCAGCTGTGGTGGAGATCTCTGTCCTCGGTGCCCACAACCGGGCCGCGGCCGGCCTGCTGGTGCAGGCACTCGTAACTGTGCAAACCTCTGCGCTGGCGATCGCCGCGTTCCTGTGGAAATGGGGGCGCCCGGTCAGGGCCGGGCGGCTGACGTTGACGGACGCGGCGGATCAGCTGGTGGAGCAGGTCCGTGGGCTGTGGGAGCGCGAGGCCGCCGCGCGCCGGTTGACCTCAGCGCCGATTCCCGTTCGGTGGCGGTGGTCATCTGGGCAGATCACCGGCTCGGTGATCGAAGCTGTGAGTGGATCTAGCTCGGTGCGGTTCGCGCCGTTGCCCGGGATGAAGGCCGTGAGTGAAAAGAAGCTGCGATCGGGAACGCTGAAGGATCTCCTCGGCGTGTACGGCGGGCTCGGTTCCGGCCGGCTGGTGATCCTCGGCGGACCGGGTTCCGGTAAGAGCGGCGCGGCAATCCTGTTGTTACTCGACGCGTTGAAGCATCGGGCGAGCATTGCGAAGCCCGAGGAGCGGGCGCAGGTTCCCGTCCCGGTATTGTTCACTCTGCATGGCTGGGATCCGAGTGGCGAGCGCCTGGTCGACTGGTTGGCGGGGCGGCTCGTCCGGAACAACGATTTCTTGCGGGCCCCCGAGTACGGCCCGGATGCCGCGGTGCGCTTGATCGAGGGTGGTTACGTCGCGGTGATCCTCGATGGATTGGATGAGCTGCCCGAGGCGCTGCGCTCAGTGGCATTGCGCGCGCTGGACACCCAGGCCACCTTTCGGCTTGTCGTGTTGACGCGCAGCGAGGAGATGGTAGCTGCGGTCGGTGACGGTCACCTGCGGGCAGCGGCGGCGATAGAGCTCCTGCCAGTTGGTCCTGAGCAGGCGGCGGATTACCTGGCTAGTTGCCAGGTCCAGCCGCTTCCGCAGGCGTGGCAGGATCTGGTCACTCACCTGCGGCGGGATGCCGGCAGCCCTGTCGCGCAGGCGTTGGACAACCCGCTGATGCTCACCCTGGCCCGTGATGTTTATGGCCCTGGTGGTCAGGTCAATGAACTCACCGACAGCGGGCGGTTCCCCAGCCGGGAGGCGGTTGAGGACCATCTCCTTGACCAGGTGCTACCCGCCGCTTATGCCCACGAGCCGGGCCAACCCGTCCCGCCATACACCGCAGATCAGGCACAACGGTGGCTCGGGTACCTGGCACGGTGCATGAACCAGGATGGGAGAACTCGCGACCTAGCCTGGTGGCAGATCCCACGCTGGGTTCCTGCATGGCCACGTACTCTCCCATCGTGGTGGCGGTGGATCTTGTATTCGGGCTCGCGGCCGGGCTCACGTCCGCAGGCGAGCTGACAATCGTGCTCCTGGGGCTTCTTATTGGGCTCAGCGACGCCCTCATGTTCGGACTCGGGTTGACGCTCGTGTTCCACGTCCAGCAAACGACCCCCACAGCAGTGGGGTCCATCACACGGTCACATGACAAGCATCCGAACAGCCCTCGCAGCTGGGCTCGTGATCGCGCTCGTGTACGAATTACCGGATGGGCTCCGGGAGGTGCTCAACCACGGACTCAGGGAGGGCCTCACGGCCGGAACTCAAGAAGTGCTTGGGGTCTGGCTCGCGATCGGGCTCGGGTTCGTCCTCGTCACCGACCTCGGTACACGATTTCCGCAGCAGCGAGAGCGACGACGGTGGTGGAACAAGACTGAACTCCGGGCAACACTCGTAGCTGGGCTCGCAGTCGGACTCGCGGTCCTACTCATCTCGGGGCTCATCGTCGGGATCACCGCCCGGTTCCTCGGAAGTTGGTCCGCGCTTGCTCACGGGCTCAAGGGTGGGTTCATATTCGCACTCGGATACGGATTCGCTGTCGGGCTCGGAAGACGATCTCGCCAGCAGCCGGGGCAGCTACAGTCGGACAGGCCAATTATCATGGCCGCGATAATTGGGTTAGTAATCGCGATCCAGGTCGATTTCGCGCTCGGATTCGCGTTCCTAGTCGTTGTCGGGCTCGGGGGACGAACTCCGCGGCGGCTAGGACGGCGGCGGTGGAACAGAACCGATCGCCGAACAACCCTCGCGGCCGGGCTCGTGGCTGGGCTCGTGGCCGGGCTCGGGGCCGGGCTCGCGTTTGGAGCCGGGGCTGGGCTCGCGGTTGGGCTCGTTTTTGGGCTCGTGTTCGGCGTCCTAACCTGGCTGGGACAGCCATCCACGGAGGCCGCTAGCCCGATCGATCCCCGGTCATTGTGGTACCGGGAGCGTCAGTTCGGACTCGTCGTTGGCCTCGGTATCGGGCTCGTCGTTGGACTCCTACTTGCCCTTCGAAGCGAGTTCCCGAACGCCGCGAGTGCAGGGCCTGGGCCCGTGATCGGGCTCATAGCGGGGCTCGCTCTCGAAGTCGGGCTCGGAACGTGGTTGGTGTCTTCTGCCACTTGGACGGCTGCGTTGGCCTTCGCGCAGCTGCGGCGTCGGAGCGGGACTCCGATGCGTCTGCTGCGGTTTCTTGACGATGCGCGTGATCGTCAAGTTCTGCGTGCCGTCGGTCCGGTGTATCAGTTCCGTCACGCCCGGCTTCAGGACCGACTTGCCGACATGTGTAACGTCCTGCCGTCGGTTGGTGCGACCACAGGCTCGAGGTCGGGCAGTCCTCCAGGGTTGGCACCGCTGACACACGGTCTCGATCATCGTTGAATGCCTCAACCACCCGCCGCTGAAGCCCGACCGCTACTTTCCGTCCGCCGCAGATCGCGATCTGGTCGAGCAGGTGTCCCGCATTCAGCGGGCTCAGCGGGGTAATAGACCTCCTGTTTACCC
>JBOHFJ010000225.1:0-8348 GCA_050699655.1 Pseudonocardiaceae bacterium | reverse complement strand
GCGGTGACCAAACACGGTCACATGACTACAAGGAGCAACTATGAAGCATGGCGCGGTGCGTAAGCTGACCAGGGCAGCGGCCTTGTCCTTTCTCGTCCTGGCGACCACCTCGAGCGTGGCGGGCCTGGAGGTGTTGACCGCGAGCTCGGCGATGGCCGACCAGAGCCCGAGTGACGGTTCGAACCCGAGCACAAACGGGCAGGAACCAGCTCAGACCCCCGGCGCCGGTAGCGGTGGCACTGGCGGTGGCAGTGGTCTCCCCATTATCGGTAACGTCGTTCCTGGCAGCAGCGCTCTACTTCACTGAGCGCGGCGAAATTCGGGAGCCCTGCCGCGCACAGGAGCGGACCGCAACGCAGCGTGAGCTGGGGAGTCATTTCGCTCGACGGTAGACGAGATTCTGTCCGCCATAGCCGGTGAGTCTCCGCGTGACTGGGCACTTGCGGGCAGGCGGGACGGGAGCGGGCATCCCGTCGCATCGGGACGTTTGTCTCGGAGCGGGCCGGAGCCAAGTGGAGCGCTGGAGGCGGATCGGGCCTCGACCACTGGCCCCGGTCCGCTCCACCTCCGGTCCGTGTCCCTACAGATCTTATCGTTGGTGATCGACTTTACTGTTGCCGAGTTCGACAACAAGGCTGCGGGTGGCGGCTCGAGCAGACCTGCTGTCGAACTCGGCGCACCGAGAGCACCCAAGATCAGGGCACGTGCCTGAACTGCTAGCCCTCCTGCTCAGTGATCCGCCCGCACGATCATCCCGGGAAAGGACCGGTACAGGCCACGCTTGCTGATGTACTGCACCACGCCGTCGGGCACCAGGTACCAGACTGGCTGGCCGCGCTCGACGCGCCGTCGGCAGTCGGTCGAGGAGATCGCCATGGCGGGCACCTCGACCAGGCTCACCGCGCGGTCAGGCAGGTGCGTGCTGTCCAGCTGGAACCCCGGGCGGGTCACCCCGACCAGGTGGGCCAGCGCGAACAGCTCCTCGACCCGCTGCCAGGACAGTATCTGCGCCAGCGCGTCAGCGCCGGTGATGAAGAACATCTCGTGGTCGGGGAACTGGGTGCGCAGGTCGGTGAGGGTGTCGACGGTGAACGTGGGAGCCTGGCGGTCGATGTCCACCCGGCTGGTGGAAAACCGCGGGTTGGACGCGGTGGCGATGACCGTCATGAGGTAGCGGTCCTCAGCCGGGCTGACCGCGTGGGCATCCTTCTGCCACGGGATCCCGGTGGGCACGAACACCACCTCGTCCAACTCGAACAGGACCGCCACCTCACTGGCGGCGACGAGGTGGCCATGGTGGATCGGGTCGAAGGTCCCGCCCATGACCCCGAGCCTCCGGCCGGACATGGGACGCAGCCTAGGTGAGCCATTCAGGAGCGGCTCCGGCGGCGATACGCTGAGACCCCAGCAAGTAACCGGCGGTGGGACAATGGTGGCGAGCAAGAGTCTCAGCGAGGTCTCAGCGCGGGAGCTGGCGCTCGTCGATGCCGTGACGTCGGGCTGTGTGCTGGAGTGCAGCACTCTCAGCACCAAGCAGTTGGGCACCACGGACAACCCCCGGTACACCCTGCGCGGCGAGCTCCTGCGGGAGCTGGTGCTGGGGCGCGGCGGGGCGCGTCTTGATCCACTAGGGGTGCGGGTCCATGGGGCGCGGATCACCGGAACGCTTGATCTCACCCATGTCCCGGCCGCGGTGGGGCTCGAGCTGCGCGGCTGCTTCTTCGAGCGCGCCGTGCTGCTGGTCAGTGCCCGCCTACCGTGGTTGACCTTGGCGGGCTCCCATCTGCTCGGTCTGGACTGCGACGGCCTCCACGTCGACGGCGACGTTGCGCTGGGCGAGGGATTCACCGCCACCGGGCACGGCGACTACGGTGCGGTGCGGCTGCTCGGCGCCCACATCAGCGGCCAGCTCAACGTCAATGGCGCGAGGCTGACCAACGAGACCGGGCCGGCCCTGATCGGCGACGGGCTGCACGTCGGCGGCGACGTGTTCGGCGGGGGGTTCATCGCCACCGGGCACGGCGAGCTCGGCGCGGTGCGGCTGCCGGGCGCCCACATCGTCGGGCAACTAAACCTCAATGGCGCCGAGCTGGCCAACCCCGCCGGGCCCGCCCTGATCGGCGACGGGCTACACGTCGACGGCGGTCTGGTGCTCGCCGAGGGGTTCACCGCGACCGGGCACTATGAGCGCGGCGCGGTGCGGCTGCCCGGTGCCCGGATCAGCGGCCAACTCAACTTGGACAGCGCGGTGCTGATCAACGCGGCCGGGCCCGCCCTCATCGGCGACCACCTCGACGTCAACGGCGGTGTGTTCCTCAACGGGTTCACCGCCACCGGATACGGCGAGGACGGTGTGGTGCGGCTGCCGGATGCCCACATCAGCGGCCAACTCAACCTCGACCGCGCGGAGCTGACCAACCCAGCCGGGCCCGCCCTCATTGGCGATCACCTGCGGGTCGACAGCGACATGTTCGCCGAGGCACTCACCGCCACCGGGCACAGTCCAGACGGCGCCGTGCGCCTGACCGACGCCCACATCAGCGGCCAACTCAACCTCAGCCACGCGAAGCTGACCAATCAGGCTGGCCGGGCTCTCATCGGCGAGCACCTGCGGGTCGACAGCGACATGTTCGCCGAGGCACTCACCGCCACCGGGCACAGTCCAGACGGCGCCGTGCGCCTAGCCGACGCCCACATCAGCGGCCAACTCAACCTCAGCCACGCGAAGCTGACCAACCCGGCCGGGCCAGTCCTCGACCTGGAGGACGCCGCGGCCAGGCACCTGTTCCTGCCCGCTCAGGTGTTCTGCGCGCACGGTGTGGCCACGTCGATAAGCTGCGGCGCTCCGGAACATCGGCTCGCGCTGTCCGGTCTCACCTACACGTCGCTGCATGCGGTCGACTGGCGTGAGTGGCTACACCTGATCACCCACCACACCCGAGGCTATCGGCCGCAGCCCTACCAGCAGCTTGCCGCCGCACTGCGAGCCAGTGGCCACGAATCCACCGCGCGGGACGTCCTCATCGCCCAGCAGCGGGACCGCCACCAACGCGGTGAGCTCGGTGGCCCGCTGGCCAAGGTCGCGCACTGGCTCTGGGGAGCACTCGCCGGATACGGCTATCGCGGCGGCCGCACCGTCCTCGCTCTCGGGCTGGTGTTGGTGCTGGGGGCCGGGCTGGGGATCGCCGCCGGGCACACTGCCCTTGGCCCAGGCCGCTACGTCGCCGCGCGCACCGGTCACGCTCCTGACCCCCGCTTGCCGTGCTCCTTGGTCGAGCAGATCGGGGCGGGCATCGATCGCAGCGTGCCGCTGGCCCCAGCGGGCATCGGCGACCGGTGCGATTTCGACACCTCCAGCCGCACTGGCCAAGCGTTCACCGCATTCACCTGGATACTTCAGGCCCTGTTCTGGACGCTGGCCGCGCTGGCCGTCGCCAATTACCTCCGACTCATCCGCGAGACCAATTCGCCGGGATGACCACGAACTGCCGCAGGTACAGGTCAGCGAAGGTGACCGGCCCGCGCGGCCCGGGCACCCGGTCGACGTTGATCCCGGTCTCGGGAGCCCGGCGCAGCGTGAAGCCATCGAGCAGGCGAGTACTGGCGTTCCAGAACGCCCCGGTGCCGGTGTAGCCGTCCAGGAACTCGCGGGCGGCGGACTCGTCGCTGGTGACGATCGTGGCGGCCAGCCCTGAGGTCTCCTGGTTCGCGACGCTCGCGGCGTGACCCGGACCGGTCACCCGGCTCACGGTCAGGGTGGCCTCCCGCCCGGTGTCCAACGCCCACTCATGCCCCAGCGGGTGGGGATGCGGCGGCAGGGACAACGCGATCCCCCGCTGGCGGGCCGCCGCGAGCAGCGCATCGTGCACCTGGTCCGGGACACCGCGAGCCACCAGCAGCAGGTTGACCCGATTGCAGACACCCAACCGGTCCAGCCCGGCCACCAGCAGCTCGAGGGCCAACGCGGGGTCGGCGGCGGTGTCGATGTAGAGCACACCGCCGCCGTCGGCGTGGGCCAACACCCGCACCCCATGGCGGGCACCCTCGGCGGCCAGCATCCGGGTTGTCTCGCCACTGCCCCGCACGATGACCAGGGGAATCAACTCGGGGTGCCGCATGAGGGCGACGGCGCTGTCGCGGTGCGGGTCGGGCACCAGTTGCATCGCGTCGGGATCCAGTCCGGCGTCGGCCAGTGCGGGCGCGATCACTTGCTCGCGCAGCGTCAGCGCCGAGCGCAGTGCCGCCGCCCCGGTTCGCAGCACCCCCGCGTTGCGCGATTTCACCAGTTGCGAGGCGACATCGACGGTGACGTTGGGTCGGGCCTCGAAGGTGGCGCCCACCACGCCGATCGGGCGGCGGCGCTCGATCAGCCGCAGCCCGTCGGGGCGATCTTCCAGCACCTGGTCCCGGGATGGGAACGGGATCCGCGCGAGCAGCGCGAGCTGCTCGGCCATCTCGGCCAGCCGAGGCTGGCCGAGGCGCAGGCGGTCGATCAGGGCCTGGGTCATCCCGGACCGCTCAGCGGCGGCGATGTCGGCGGAATTCGCGGCAAGCAGCTGCGCTGCGGTGACGGTCAACCGCCGCGCCATGGCGTCCAGCGCGGCGTCGATAGCCTCGTCGGACGCGCCTGCCAGGGCGGGCGCTGCGCGCTGCGCCCTCCACGCGCAACCGGCGACGATTTCCGCCGCCGACTCGGAGCCAGACTCAGACCCGGTGGGCACGTCGACATCCGTTGGCTGCACGACTGCCGAGCCTACCGCCGGTTACACCGGCACCAAATCGTCGGCGTGCACGACTGCGCGGCGCAGCTCAGCGGGCAGCTCGCGGGTGGAGCGGCCGATCAACTCGGGTAGCTCGGCCGCATCGAACCTGACCATCCCTCGGGCGATGACGACGTCGCGCTCATCGACCAGCTCCACCACGTCGCGCGCCTCGAAGTCACCCTCGACGCCGGTGATGCCGGGCGCAAGCAGCGACCGCCGACGGTGCACCACCGCGCGGACCGCACCGTCGTCAAGCCGCAACCGGCCGGCCGCGCCCGCGGCGTGGCGCAGCCAGAACCGGCGAGCCGACAGGCGCGCCCCGGTGGCCACGAACGCGGTGCCGACGTCAGCCGCGCCCAGGGCTCGGCCGACCTGCGCCGCGGCGGCCAACAGCACTGGCACCCCGGCTTGGGCGGCCACAGTCGCGGCCGCGAGCTTGGAGGCCATCCCCCCGGTACCCAGCGCACCACCGTCGCCGGCGCGCACCTTACGAGTATCAGTCGGCCCAGTAACCTCCGGAATCAGCCGGGCCGCACTGCGCCGGGGGTCACTGTCGTAGAGTCCGGCGACGTCGGAGAGCAACACCAGCGCGTCGGCGCCTACCAGATGCGCGACCAAAGCGGCGAGCCGGTCATTGTCACCGAACCGGATCTCGTCGGTGGCGACCGTGTCGTTCTCGTTGACCACCGGAACCACGCCGAGACCACGCAACCGGGCAAACGTGCACTGAGCGTTGTGGTAGTGCGCACGCCGGCCCAGGTCATCCGAGGTCAGCAGCACCTGGCCGACGGTGCGGCCATGCCGCGCCCAAGATTGCACGTAGGCGTACCCGAGGGCCAGCTGCCCGACGCTGGCCGCGGCCTGCTGGGTGGGCAGATCGCTGGGCCGGCGGCGCAGCCCCAGCGGCGCCAGCCCAGCGGCGATCGCACCCGAGGACACCGTGACCACGTGGGTGCCAGACGCGACCCGAGCGGCGAGCGCGTCAACCAGGGTGTCCAGCCGGACCCGGTCCAGCCCACCGGCTTCCGTGGTGAGCGACGACGAGCCGATCTTGACCACCAGGTGCCGGGCCTGCGCCACGGCCTGCCTGGCCGAGCTCACTCCCGCTCCACCGCACCGTCGGCGAGTGGCTCGCGCCGCACTCGGCGCGCGGCCTTGCGCGCTGGCGCGCCAGGACGCTCGTCGGTGTCCAACCGCCAGTCGCTCCCCCGCCCGCCGAGGCGAATCGCGGCCGCTCCGGCTGGCGTGGCGGGTTCCCAGTCGAAGGTGACGTGACCGATGGTGACCGGGCACCCAGCCCGGGCACCCGCGACGACCAGGGCATCCTCAACGCCGAGCCGGGCCAGCCGGTCAGCGAGGTAGCCGATGGCCTCGGCGTTGTCGAAGTTCGTCTGCCGCACCCATCGCTGTGGGCGTCCGCCTCGGACGAGGAACCCACCGGGCCGATCGGGGTCCGCCGCGACGTCGAACCCGGACTCCTCGACCGCGGTGGGGCGCAGCACCAACCGAGTTGGTTGGGCAACGGGCAGCGACTCACGGTATTGGCGCACAGCCGCGCCGAGCGCGAAGCGCAGTTCCCGCAGACCCTCCGTGCTCACCGTGGACACGCCATGCACCGGCAGGCCGCGGGCCGCGAGTTCGGGTACCGCTAGGTCAGCCAGCTCCCGGCCATCCGGGACGTCAATCTTGTTGAGCACCACCAACCGGGGGCGGCAGGCGAGCTCGCCGCCCAGCGACGGAGTGTAGGCGGCCAGCTCGCGTTCCAGGGCGTCCACATCGGACAGTGGATCGCGCCCGGGCTCGAGGGTCGCGCAATCCACGACGTGCACCAGCACCGCGCACCGTTCGATGTGCCGCAGGAACTCCAGCCCGAGTCCCTTGCCCTGGCTGGCACCAGGGATCAGGCCAGGGACATCGGCCACGGTGAACACCGTCTCGCCCGCGGTGACCACACCCAGGTTGGGCACCAGGGTGGTGAACGGGTAGTCAGCGATCTTGGGGCGGGCCGCTGACAGCACCGACACCAGCGAGGACTTGCCCGCCGAGGGGAACCCGATCAGCCCGACATCGGCCACCGACTTCAGCTCCAGCACCAACTCCCGGGCCTGCCCCGACTCGCCGAGCAGCGCGAAACCCGGCGCCTTGCGAGTCCGGGAAACCAACGCCGCGTTGCCCAGGCCGCCATGGCCACCGGCCGCCGCGACGAACCGGGTTCCACCGCCCATCAGGTCAGCCAGCACCTCACCGTCAGCGGTGAGCACCACCGTGCCGTCCGGCACCCGCAGTTCAAGGTCTTCGCCCATGGCGCCGTTGCGGTGACCGCCCTGCCCCGACTTTCCGCTCGAGGCTCTCGCCTGGGAGCGGTAGTGGAAGTCGAGCAGGGTGTGCACACCATCGTCGACCACCAGCACCACATCGCCACCGCGCCCACCGTTGCCCCCATCGGGGCCACCCAGCGGGGTGAACTTCTCCCGGTGCACCGACGCACACCCGTGGCCGCCATCACCAGCGGCGACCTGAATCACCACCCGATCCACGAAGCGGGACACCTGTCGTTCGCCTCAATTCGGTGTCACTGAAGTACCGCGCCAGGTGATACAACCTCCAGAGGAGGGACGCGCCGGACTCAGCCCTGGGTCGGCTCAGCCCTGGGCTGGGACGATGTTGACTGTTTTGCGCCCTCGCTTGGTGCCGAACTGCACCGCGCCCGCCTCAAGGGCGAAAAGGGTGTCATCCCTGCCTCGGCCGACGTGCACGCCCGGATGAAACTTGGTACCGCGCTGGCGGATGAGAATCTCCCCCGCGTTGACTTCCTGACCTCCGAATCGTTTCACCCCAAGCCGCTGGGCATTGGAGTCACGGCCGTTCCGGGAACTGGACGCGCCTTTCTTGTGTGCCATCGGTGTTCACACCCTCGTCAGGAGTTTTACTGCGGTCAACTGTTATTGGGGTCAACGGTTGCTGAGATCTATGGTCACTGGGAGATGCTGGTCACTTCGATGCGGGTCAGCTGCTGCCGGTGACCCTGGCGCTTGTGATAACCCGTCTTGTTCTTGAATTTGTGAATCCGGATCTTGGGTCCCTTGACCTGCGCGACAACCTTCCCGCAGACCGAAGCGGCGGCAAGGGCAGCCGCGTCGGTGGTGACGGTGGGGCCGTTGACGAGCAGCACGGCGGGCAAGCTGACCTCGCTCCCGGGATCGCCGTCAAGCTTTTCCACCTCGACGACGTCCCCGACGGCCACTGTGTACTGCTTGCCGCCGGTCTTCACGATCGCGTACATCGGGTGGTACTCCTGGTTGTCAGGTTGGCTATCGGATGGCACGAAACGGATTTCAGGCAAAGCTAGACCCACCGGGCAGGCGGGCCGCCCCAACGAGGGTACGGCCCACCGTCGCGCGCAATCACACCGGGGTGCCCACCTCACGTGCACCACCGCGAAGGCTTGGAGCCGCCGAGTCGATGCCGTTCGGCAGCTCCGTAGCGGGCGGTCCGGCTGGCCGTGAGGCGGACCGGCGACGCCGCGTCATCGCGCGCGTTGTTGGCTGCATGGGCACGCTCGGCGCGCCGGCAACCGGCACCACC
>JBOHFJ010000224.1:0-8379 GCA_050699655.1 Pseudonocardiaceae bacterium | reverse complement strand
GTCCCGTGGATCTTGACTGCCGAGGGCGAGTAGAAGATCCACGGGACACCAGCCCTCAGTGAGTGTCTCTTCTGATTCTCGCCGCCGCCTGCGCTTTTATTTGTTCGATCTCTACTCGGCCCTTCGAGCGCGCTATCAGTCCGAAGACGGATCCGACCGCAGCGCACACAACCATGAGTACCATGAAGATCCCGGACAGGATCTTCGGGCCACCGGCTGCCCCGATGGCCACGGCTGCGGCGAACATTGCCATGCCCACGAGAATCATTCTGAAGCCGGCTCGAAGGAATCGTACCGAGGGTGAGCGCTCCATGGCTAACCTCCTGCTTTCCTGCGATCGTGCACGATAAGGTGGCATGCGGCCTTCACCGCCGCAACCAGAGGTGCGCCGCCGTCCCGCGCTGAGTCATCAGCCGCTCATACAGGGTCCATGCCTTCGGGTGGCGGCGTATCCAGTACTCGCCATTGGCGACCGCACCGGCGACCACAAGGACGAGCAGGCCCACGCTCAGCACGCCAATCACGGGACTGGCCACCGGGCTGGCGTGAAACGGGGCTGAGACCGGTGCGATCTGGCCCAACGGATCCAGGACAAGCGTCGTACGGTCGCCCAGCTTGGTCCCCGGGTCGCAGCCCCTGAGCGAGTCGGGGATCGGGGTGCCGTCGCGCCGCGCGAAGGTGCAGTCCCGTATGCCGCCTGGTTGCCGCATCACGTTGTCGACGACCACTTCGGTGGGATGCCCCCGGTGCTCCAGCAGCATGCCGGGGATCGCCACCACCCCGAAGATGGACACCGCCATTGTGCCCAGCACTAAGGGGAGCACCCACCAGACGGAGGCGCCCAGTGTCTTGTATAGGTAGATAAACCCCAGCACGGGCGCGGCCATGATACCGATCATCAGCCCGACCAGCGCGTAATCGGGTCGCAGCCAGGTAATCAACGCCCCGATGCCCAGGCACCCGAGCGGGATCAGCTCGGCGGTCAACCACCGCAGCGGGCCGATCCGCAGCACCGGGGCCGCAGCGCGTGCCAGCGGTCCGCGCCGCGGCCCCGGACCGACGTCCCCGCTGAAAGGGTCCCAGCCGGAGGGCGTGCCGCCAGGCAGGTCAGGCATGCGGCTCCTTCTGAGGGATGACGGTCATCGTGCGGGCGAATTCGTCGATGTCGGGAATTGCGCGCTGCAGTCTTCCTAAATCTTCAGCCGAGGTGAACAGCAGCACATCGGTCTCGTACTCCGGGCAGCGCCAGGCGTAGCTCAAGCCGGCATACAGCGACCCGTCGTCAAGATGCCGGTAGCGCATAGTCCGGAGCCCGGCGCCGAGCTTGCCGGTGGTGAACTCCTCCACGATGGGCGGCTCGACTGCCCCGGGATCGTCCGCGTGGGTCAGCATCCGCAACTGTTCGTCGTGTTCTCCATCGGACTCCCAGATGCCCACATAGAGCACCAACGGCATCAGCCGGGGATCCGGCAGGTGAATGAACGCCATATGACACGGGATATGGCCGTAGATGCCCTGATGGATCTCGGAGATCATGGCGGTGAGCCGAGCCAGGTCGACCGGCCCATACCTGAGGCCGGAGGAATCCCACCACAGCTGAGCGAACTCGGCGGCGTAGGACTCGCGGTCGTAGCCTTCCGGGAAGGTAGCCAGGCAGGGTATCCAGACCGTTCTGTCGTAGCCGATGCTGACCCAGCCTTTCTTGCTGGTCAGGCCACCGAGACTGAGCTGCTCGCTCATCGGCTCCACCGGAACGTGGACATGATCGCGTCGAAAAGCTCGACCAGAATCTTGGCATACTGGTCATCCGGGTCGCCCCCGCCCAGCGTGGAGAACGCGACCACCACCCAGCGGTCGATCTGCGCTGGTACCGAGATCACGTAGTCGACCCGCCGCGAGCCATGCTCGAGCTCCTGCGCCGGATCGGGCCGCGCGATCCGCTCCAGCCGCACTCCGATGGCACCGTCGACAGTCACCGCCCTGTTGCCGTCTCCTCCGGCGGCCAGATACGAGAGGATCAGTTCCGGCTCGATGTCGGTTACCGAGCCGAGTGCGCCCTCGGACACGATGAACGACGCCGCGACCGGAGCACCGTGCATCAGCTCCACCGGCAGGTAAAGATCCACGGCACCGCTCCGGCGCGCCCGGCCCGCAGCTGACGTGAGCTGACGCCGCACTTCCTTCCGGTACGGTGCCATCTTGTCCCGCGGCACGTTGGTCGGCAGGTTGCTGAACACTTGGTCGACGATTGCCCTGATGGCCTTCTCGGTGCCCCGGCGTACTGGAATCTTCCGCCACGCCGGTGGGAGTACGAGCGTGTATCCGGCTGGCGAGGCCACCGCGACGGGATCCTCTCCGGACTCCCGTCTTGCACTGGCCGACCATTTTGCCCAGCGACTCCATGGAGTCCAGTAGTTTCTTCCGGTGGTAGTCCCAGTTCCCCGCGAAATCATTCATCGCGGAGGCGATGACGTCTGATCCCCACGCGCTGAAGTAGGCGTGCTCTTGTCCCCGGATGTCACTGAATTCACTGTGCAGCCCGCTGAGCGAGCTCTCGGCCTGGTCCAGCAGGTTGTAGTCGACGACGAGATCCGTCATGGCATCCGTGCACCCCCTCCTTCGCGGCCACGCCACAGGCCCCAGACAGAGCTGTCCGGAGCACAGCGACTGCGGGTGGGCCCGATCAGGAAGAGACCATAGGGCACATGCTGAACCGGCGGGACACCACCTGGGTGTCAACGGCACTGGGTGTCAACGGCACTGGGCTGTCAACGGCACTGGGCAGCCGCCGCCTGGTCTGAAATTCCCTTGGTGCTGATCGGGTACCCGCCTACCATCTAGTGGAAGCTGGTGAAGCGACCAGTCTGTGTTCTCGACCTACGCTCGATGACGCCCGATAGCTGGTCTGGCTCCGGGGGGAGGCAACATCATGACGGTGACCGCGCGGTCGACACCGGTGGTGGAAGGGGGTTTGCGCCGGGACGTCGGCAAGGTCGGCCTGCTGTTCGCCGGAGTCGGGTCGATCATCGGGTCCGGGTGGTTGTTCAGCGCGCTCAACGCCGCGCATACCGCAGGCCCGGCCGCGATCATCTCGTGGGCGGTCGGGACGGTGATGGTCCTGCTGATCGGGTTGTGTTTCGCCGAGCTGGGCACGATGTTCCCGATCTCCGGGGGAGTGGTGCGGTTCCCGCACTTGTCCTTCGGCTCGTTCGCCAGCTACACGATGGGGTGGATCACCTGGTTGTCAGCGGTGTCCGTGCCACCGATTGAGGTGGAGGCCGCGCTGCAGTACGCCACCCAGTATCTGCCGCTGACCACCAAGCACATCGTCGGCGGCGAACCGGCTTACACGCTGACCGGTCTCGGTGTGGTGTTCGCCATCACCGGGATGGCGGTGTTCGTCGTGCTGAACTACATCGGCGTCAAGTATTTCGCGCAGATCAACAATGTCGCGGTCTGGTGGAAGCTGGCGATGATTGTATTGGTGATCGGCGCGTTCCTGATGACGGTGTTCCATGGCGAGAACTTCCACTCCTACGGGTTCCTTTCCCAAGGCTGGGGTGGTGTGTTCACGGCAATCCCGACCGCCGGCATCGTATTCTCCTTTCTCGGTTTTCGACAAGGAGTCGAGCTGGCGGGTGAGACGAAGAACCCGAAGGTCAACGTCCCGTTCGCGGTCATCGGATCGGTGCTGCTGTGCGGCGTCCTCTACATCTTGCTCGAAGTCGCCTTCATTGGTGCGGTGCGGCCATCGGACCTCGCGAGCTCGCATGGCTGGAAGGAGTTGGCGTTCGCCGGTGACTTCGGGCCGCTGGCGGCCATCGCGACCATTCTCGGCCTGGGCTGGCTGGCGACGCTCCTCTATATCGACGCGGTGATCTCACCGGCGGACACCGGCTTTGCCTACACTGCGGTCGCCACCCGGGTTTCCTATGCGATGGGCAAGAACCGCAACGCCCCGGAGTCGCTGGCCAAGACCAACAAGCAGGGCATTCCCTGGGTCAGCCTGGGCGTCACCTTCGTCGTTGGCTTGATCTTCTTCTTGCCCTTCCCGAGCTGGCAGTCCCTGGTCGGCTTCATCACCGAGGCAACGGTGCTGTCGTTCGGTACCGGGCCGCTCGCGCTGGCGGCGATGCGCCGGCAGCTGCCCAACCATGAACGGCCGTTCCGGCTGCCCGGCGGCGACGTCATTCCGTTCCTTGCGTTCTACGCCGCGAACCTGATTATCTTTTGGGCCGGCTGGGCCATCACTCGCAAGATCGGGATCTGTGTGCTGATCGGTTTCGCGCTGTGGCCGATCTTCCACTACCGGAGCAAGGGCCGAGCACCAAAGCTGGACTGGAAAGCCGGCGCGAGTTGGGTGCTGCCATGGATCATCGGTGACGGGGTGATCAGTTACCTCAGCACGTACGGCGGTACCGGCCTGATCGGCACGGATTCGGGCTTTCTGGTCAACCTCATCTGGTCAGCAATCATTTACGTGATCGCGCTGTGGGTGCGTCTGTCACCGCACCGGGTTCGGGAGCAGGTTGCCGACACTACCGCCGAGGCCGCTGAGGAAGAGCGTGAGCTTGAAGAGGCTTGACGCCAGAGTTAGCTCAGCACCTGTTAGCCGAGTGCCTGGGCATTGCGGGCATACGACTGCGCGAAACCGTACACTTCCCGGGCGTAGTCCAGGGAACTGTTGTAGGTCAGAATCGCCCGTAGCCAACCATCACCGGATGCCAGGTTGCGGTTGTCCGCGCACAGATACTGGGCGGCGGCGAGAGCGGCGTCATCAATGTTCTGTGGGTCGGTGATCCCGTCGTTGTTCCCGTCAGCGCGCCACAATGCCCAGGTTGACGGGATGAACTGGAAGGGTCCCACGGCGTGCTCCCACACCTTGTCGCCGTCCAGCAGGCCCCCGTCGGTAGCCGCGACGGCCCGGGTGCCGTTGGAGCCGTCGAGCGGGATCCCGATAATCGGCGACGACGGTCGCCCATCGGCCATCAGAGTGCGCCCCCCGAGGGTCCCATGCTCGGATTCCACAGCCGCGATACCGGCCAGAGTCACCCAGGTCAACCGGCAACCGGGGCGGGCGGCCGCCATCAGGGTATGCGCGTTGGCGTAGGCCTCAAGGGCTCGCTGCGGGATTCCGGTCATCCGAGACATCCGGGCGGACCACGCGGCGAAGGCCAGGGACGGGGCACCCGGATGGCCCCTGGGGGCGGGAATCCGGACCGGGATCGTGATCTGTTGGCTGGGCCCATCGGGCGCGGGCGCAGGGGCGACAACAGCGGAGGCAGGCTCGGGAACGTCGGGCAGCGCGGCTGGCGCGGCCATCGCCACCGGGGCAGGCGCGGCAAGCCCTCGGTCGGGCAGTGGCGCGGCCAGCGCGCCCAGACTCACCACGACCAGTCCCGCACAGGCCAGAGCGCCACCGGACAACGCTCCACGCAGCGCGTAGCCGCCTACCCGGCGATACCACAAACGGCGAACCCGTGCCGGTTCATCCCTGGTTTGATCGACCCCAGGTTGATCGCTGTCGGGTTGATCGACCTGTGCACTCGCACACCGAACACCGCTCATACCACAGATCAACGACCGAGGGCACGGGTGGAAACGAGCGAGATCTCACCGTCCCGGCACGGTGCGTTCCAGTGCCGGCTGGCCGAACCGCTCCTCGTGCACGACCTGGGCCAGGGGGGTGCGGTGTCGCCAGCCATGCCGCTCGAGATCCGGCGTGGTCTGCAGCCTCCCGACCGGTCCCAAGCACAACCAGGCCACCGGCCGGAGCTCGCTGGGGATGCCCAGCAGTTCCCGGACGAACTCCTCCCGGTAGAAACTGACCCACCCCACCCCGAACCCCTCGGCGGTCGCGGCCAACCAGAAATTCTCAATGGCCAGGCACACCGAGTACAAGCCGGCATCGGCGATGGCGTGGCGCCCGAGCACCGCCGGGGCTCCGCGCCGAGGGTCGTAGGTGACCACCACGCCCAGATTGGACTCCAGTACCCCCTCGACCTTGATCCGTTCGAAGATTCGGGCTCGCTCCGCGTCGAGCTGGCCCGCGAAGATCTCACGTTCGGCCTGGACGTGGTCGCGGAACGCGGTGCGGGTGCGCAGATCGCGGATCAGCACGAAGTCCCAGGGCTGGGACAGCCCCACGCTGGGCGCGGCGTTCGCGGCCTCGAGGATCCTGCCCAGCGCATCGGCGGGTACCACGCCCCCGGTAAACTCGCCCCGAACGTCACGCCGACGGTGCACGACAGCATAGAAGCAGCTCGCATCCACCCGCGCCCCCCTGATCAAAGCGGTATCTGGCACAGTCTGGACCTGTCTCGGCCCCCGTGGTTCAATGGTAACCTAGCGCAAGGAGACCATGGAATGGCAAACGCCAAAATTGTGGAACTAATGTCCGCTCCAGTTGATTCTCGTGACCTTTCGTGGTTGCGGGAAAGCTTGCAGGCGGCTCTTGAGCTCGAGTTCTCTACGCTGCCGACTTATCTTTCCGGGATGTGGTCGATCAAAGACCAGGCCGGCGAGGTGCACGACCTCATTGACAGCGTCGTGCGGGAAGAGATGCTCCACCTGGGGTTCGTGTGCAATATGCTCACAGCGATCGGTGGCGCGCCTGAGTTCGTGGCGCCGACGTATCCTGGGCACCTGCCCGGCGGTGTGCTCCCGGATCTCGACGTTTACCTCGCTGGCCTCAGTCTGAAGACACTCGACTTGTACATGGCGATCGAAGAACCGGAACATCCCCTCGCGCCCGCCGCGACCGACCATCCGACGATTGGCATTTTTTACGACGCGATCCGCGAGTTGTTCCAGACGTTGTCGCCGCCGATCTCGCCGAACGGGCAACTCACCGCCACGCTGATGGTGCCCAACCCCGACGGTTCCGGCAAGCCGATCCCTGAGCCGTTGACGGTCCTTACCTCTCTCGATGACGTGCTGACAGCGATCGCGACGATCAAGGATCAGGGCGAGGGCAGCGCGAAAAGCCCAGATTCCCCGGAGTTCGGCGGTGAGCTCGCGCACTTCTACCGTTTCGGCGAAATCCGCTACGGCAGGAAGTTCGTCGAAACGGACGGTGTCTGGGGGTATACCGGCGACCCAGTCCCGTTCCCGGATTGTTATCCCGTTGCCAGGGTGCCCCGAGGTGGGTATCCGGAACTTCCGGCGTCGAAAGAATTTGACACAAAGTACGCTCAACTCATCGCGGCGCTTCAGCACGCATGGTCAGGCGGCGGTGACAGCGCGCTCGGCACAGCGATCGGGATCATGTTCCAGTTGTACCCGGCCGCCATGCCCATCATTACCACGCCATTGCCCGACGGTGGTGGCAACTACGGACCTGACTTCATTCCATCGGCCTCCTGAGATGACCGATGCCGCACCGCGCGACCACAGGGACGATAAATGACCGTGGAGGCCGCCGCGAGCGCGATCGGCAAGCAGGTCATGACCCAATGCGGTGGGCACCTGGCTTGGCGCGCGGCGGGAGCGTGATCAGCGGGGCGCCGAGCTGATCGACCTGGTCCGGATCGGCGTCCGGGACCACTTCGCGCAGCGCAAGCTGGCTCGAGCAGTTGGAGGACCTGGCTGACCAGATCGCCGAGCGGCTGCGGCCGGTTTATGAGCACGACTTCCGCAATCTGCCCGAGAATGAGCTGCACCGCCGCGCTGCTGGCGGTCGCTGACGCCCTGCTGGCCGCTGATCTGACCGATGACACGCTGTTCGCGGTGGACGTCGACGCGCGCAAGCTGGCGCGGTTGGTGCGCGCAAAGGTCCCGGTGCGACGGGCGACGCTGGCGGAGCCTGCCGAGCAGCTCTACGAGGCGGTTCTGGCCGAGAGCTGCATGACGCTGGTGCAGGTGGTCAGGGAGCTGCCCGAGTTCACCCCGCGCGCGCTGGCCGAGCTGCTGGGCCGGTTCTCCCAGGTGGTCGCGGATATCACCGAAGTCCTGCACCGGCTGCCGCGTGCCACGCTGGACGCGCCCCGGGGCAGCGAGGACGACGAGGAGTTCCGCGTCCGCTATCTCACCCACGTCAGCGACACGCTGGATGAGCTGGAGCAGTTCGGGATCGACGTGCGGCGTTACCGGCCCCGCACGCTGGTCAGCACCGACGCCCGGCGACGGGGGCGGCTCGACCGGCCTGATGAGCACTGGTTCGGCGAGGGACGCCGGACCGTGACGGGCCGCGACAGCCTGCGCGCCGAGGCGGCGCTGGCGGGAAGCCCACGGACCTTGCTGAGGGGTGAGGCGGGCTCGGGTAAGACGACGCTGCTGCAGTGGCTGGCCGTCACCGCCGCGCGCAGTGGCTTCTCCGGGCCGTTGGCCGAGTGGAACGGGTGCGTGCCGTTCCTGGTCCGGTTGCGCAGCTACGCCGAC
>JBOHFJ010000223.1:0-8390 GCA_050699655.1 Pseudonocardiaceae bacterium | reverse complement strand
ATCACCGTGCGGCCGTGGCGCGAGCATGCCGAGCTGATCGACCTACCCTCGCAGATCCTGGCCTGCGGTATCCACGCCGGGCTGGTCCCCGTCGAACGCTGCGTCGCCCTGCTCGCCCGGGTCGCCGAGCACGACCTCGTCGCCCGCGGATCCTTCTTCCAGCGCGACTTCATCCGCAAACAACGCGCCGCCGGGCTCCCCCTGCACCTCATCGCCCACGAGGACGTCCTCGTATTCCAGCGAACCGCACACCACCAGAACTCAGCACAACCGATAGCCATCCCGCGCGACCCCAGGGCCGCCATCCAGGCGGTCTCGGTGCCTGGCCCGCCGGACGCTCAGCAGCCCGGCGGCGCGACGCTGCCCAGGCGGTGGGCGGCATGAGCGCCCGGGTACACCACGCAGATCACGGATGCACCGCCAGCACCGCCCACCGACGCCACGCCCGCCCTCGGTCCGCACCCAGAGACCGAACCGGTCACCGTCACCTATCGTGGCCGCCTTTCACCTCCGACGATCTCGGCTGTAGCCGATTTTCCCTGTACCCACGATACCTGGTTGATCACAACGTCCTTTGTGTCGATGTGCCGCCACGGAATTGGCGCGCGTGGTCAGGCGACCGACTCCCCGACATGGGCGCCCCGATCGCACTCTCCCAAGTCAGGAAACACTAAGTTGGTGACCTTGCCAGCTATCTGGTCGACGACGGCGTTGCTGAGCACGCCGACGCCTCGAAAACTCACCGACGAGCGCATCCCACCCGGTCTCCATCATCACCGAATTGCTCCTAGTTCATTACTCGTGTCCTGTCTAGTTGTCGCGTAATGATGCTGGTTTACTCATCGGCTACCGCATCGCTGCTGGTCAGAGGTTCGGCCGCAAAAAAAAGTTAACTTCATTACGGAACACTAGTGACGGATAGCACCGTGACCCAGGAGCTACCACAAGCACCCACCGAATCGCGTCAACACCGGCGAGTCTGTGACGCCGCACCCAGGAAAAGCAAGCAACCTCACCATTCGACTTCGCGTCGCGGCGTTCCCTGACAACCGGTGCGTCAACTCGCCGGGGACCGGACTCGACATGACACCACAGATCCGACCGGATAACCGCGCGATGAATCAACAACACCATGAAAGCGAAGCAGATAAGGAACGCCCTGACATGCGACCGACCCCCGCCGGGCGAGGCCTCGGTGCTTCCGTGACCGAGTCCTCTACCCGGAGCCGATCGACAACATCCGGCCCGAGCAACCCCAGCGTCGGTGGCACGAGACGCGCTTTGCCCTGGCCCAGTACCTCGCCGCTCCGGTCATCGAGCAAGCGAACCGGGCCAGTGCCACCGACGGCATCCGCCATTATCAACGAGAGCTGGACTACCGCTCCCGGATCGTGCTGCGGGCCCGCGTCGAGGAAGGGTGGTGGATCGGTCCCGCCCCCTACGGCTACCGCCGACAGCGCCACCGGGCCATCGACACCACGGGGAAACCCGGGTGGCGGCATCGGCTGATTGTCGATGCCCGTCGGGCCGCCACTGTGGTCACGATCTTCACCTGGTGTGCCCACGAGCGGCTGGGCACCCACGCGATCACCACCCGGCTGGCCACCGCCCATGACCCTCACCCCCGACCACGCGACCTCGTCACCGGCCGACCCCGCCGGTGGACCTCAGCGAAGGTCCGCGCCATCCTCGACCAGCCCGCCTACCTCGGATACACCGTGCGGGGACGCACCCGCCACCGCGAGCCCCTCCACCCCAACAAGTGGATCTGGTCCCACCACCCCAGCCACCCCGCGCTCATCGACCCCACTTTGTTCTGGACCGCATACGACCGCCTCCACCCCACCCCGGAGAACGACACCGGCGCGCGCGGCACCGCAGAGCCCACCAATGACCCACAAGACCCCAACGTCAGCGAACCTGGGCAGCGTCCCGCAGCCTGACACCGCCAAGCCCGCCAGACCCGGCGCCTAGGTCGGCCGGTGCCAGTCCAGCAACGCGCCGCCCCGACCGACGCACCCATCCACGGCGACCGCCCACAGCACCGGTCTGCGGCCACCATCGCCCGCCAGCCGGCACAACCTCGCACCAGGGACGTTTAACCCGGCCGCCCCAGATTCGTCCAGCAGCGGGGCACGACGAGTCGCGCGGTGAGCACCGGGCTCGAACTGGTGAGTGGCGCGGGAGACGAACCCATCCCCAGCTCCCGATCACCCGGCCCGTCCGCACCGAGATCGACCGATGTGGACGCTTGCCTGCTCGACCCCAGCAGAGGTGTCCTTGCGCACCACCCTTGTCCTCAACATCGCTCGTGGGAGGCACCACGTGACCGTCTCACCAGCACTCGGCGACTCCGCGCCGCGCCAACGCCCGGCGACACCACAGCGCATACCCGCGCGAGCATCCCAACGGTGCGCCCCCACCCGACCCCCCGACACGACTCCTACCCCCAGCGCCAACGCCCGAACCCGCAGCCACCACCGGCCCCGGCCGGCCCCGCACACACCAGCTGTCCGGAGCAGACGCGGTATGCGCCGGGCTCACCGTGTCCGTCAGCATCCGCTACATCAACGGACCGGGAGACCGCCTCGCTGCCACCCAAGCCCAGGCGATCACGGCCCTGCTGCGCTGGCTTGCCCACCGGCGGGACCACCAGACGAGCCTCAACTCCCACGAAGAGATCCACCGGAGGCCAGCGGCATGACCACGGTGCACTCCGACTCAGCGTCCTGGGCACTGCGAGGCACCGGCGCGCGACCCCATGACGAGATGACCGCCCTGATGGGACTGCGCGCCGGGGCGGTCACCGAGGTACCGGTGGCGGTGTTCCTGCGGCAACCAGCGATCAGGCCGCGTGAGAAGGGGGAGGAACCATGCAGAAGTACCTGAGCGTCCCCGAGACGGCCGCCTACCTGAACACCTCGGAGCGGTTCGTCCGCCGGCTCGTCGCGGAACGCCGGATCGCCTTCCACCACGTGGGCAGACACGTCCGTTTCGCGCTGTCCGATCTCGACGAGTGGCTCTCCGCTGGTCGAGTCGAGCCGATCACCGGCGCCACCGTATGGCGCGACCTGCGGGGGGTGGCGTGATGGCGAACAAACGTCGTCGGTTCGGCAACGTCCGCCAGCTCCCGTCGGGTCGCTGGCAGGTTCGCTACCGCGGGCCCGACAGCCAGCTGCGATCGTTGCCCCGGACCTTCGAGGCTAAGCGCGACGCCGAGCGAACGCTGAGCGTGATCGAGACCCAGCTCATGCAGGACGACTGGACCGATCCGAAGCGGGGCGTAGTCAAGTTCGGCGACTACGCGCAGCGGTGGATCACGCAGCGGCCAGGCCTGCGGCCCAGCACGGTACAGCTCTACCGCCGGCTGCTGAGAAAGTACGTCGTCGCGCAGTTTGGTGAAATGTCACTTAACAAGATCACTACGGAGCTCGTGCGGGAGTGGCGGGCCACGCTCATCGCGGAGGGTGTGTCGCCGACGATGGCGGCGAAAGCGTACCGACTACTGCGGGCCATTCTGATGACGGCCGCTGTGGAAGATCGGTTGATCCCGCGCAACCCGTGCCAGATCAGGGGCGCCGGCAAGGAACACTCCGAGGAGCGCCCGGTTCTCACCGTGGCCCAGGTGCTCGCGCTCGCTGAGTCGATGCCATATCGCAAATACCGGGCGCTGATCCTCGTCACCGCGTTCTGCTCGCTGCGATGGGGCGAGGTCACCGCACTGCGCCGGTGCGACGTGGCGCCTGACGCGAGCTGGGTGCGCGTCAGCTCCCAGTTTGTTGATCTCGTCGGGAGTGGTCTTGTTCGCACGCCGCCGAAGTCACGAGCGGGCGCGCGGTCGATTACCGTTCCGGCGGCGATCCGGCCCGAGCTGGTGGCGCACCTGCGGGATTTCGTCGCGCCACGAACTGACGCGCTGGTGTTCACCATGCTTCGCGGTGGCCCAATGCGACGAGGGAACTTCAACCCGCTGGTCAAATGGGGTAAAGCCGTAGCGGGCATCGGTGCACCCGAGCTGCGGTTCCACGATCTGCGCCACACCGGGAACACGCTGGCCGCGCCGGGGGCGAGCCTGCGAGACCTGATGACACGCATGGGCCATGACAGCCCCCGGGCCGCGATGATCTACCAGCACGCCACCACTGTGGAGGATCAGGCGATCGCGGACCGGCTGAGCGGTCTGGTCGACGCGCACCGCGCCGAGTCCGACGAAACAACCACTCAGACGGGCGATGATGACAACGGTTCGGCCGGCGCGCTGGTCTCGGTCAGATAGTGGCACGGGAATGGCACGAAGGGCTAATAACCGTACTTAAGACAAAGGCCCAGGCTTCCAGGGAACACCCTCTGACCTGGGCCTTTGTCGTGGAGCGGGTGACGGGAATCGGACCCGCGTCTAGAGCTTGGGAAGCTCTCATTCTACCATTGAACTACACCCGCAACTCGGAGCAGTGTAGCACGGGACAACGCCGCTACCCGAGGCGCGGCGACTCGATGTCAGTGCTCGCGGCTAGGGTGACGGCGTGCTGCTGTCCGACCGTGACCTGCGGGCCGAGATCGACGCCGGGCGCCTGGGGATCGAGCCGTTCGACGAGAAGCTGCTCCAGCCCTCCAGCATCGACGTGCGACTGGACCGGTTTTTCCGGGTCTTCGTCAACACCAAGTACACCCACATCGACCCGTCGTTGCAGCAGGACGAGTTGACCTCGCTGGTGGAGCCGGAAGGCGACGAGCCGTTCGTCTTGCACCCCGGTGAGTTCGTCCTCGGTTCGACGTTTGAGCAGCTCACGTTGCCCGATGACCTGGCCGGTCGGCTCGAGGGAAAGGCACTCGCGGTCGATACCCCGATCCCCACCCCACAGGGCTGGCGGACGATGGGCGAGCTGCGGGTCGGCGACGAAGTGTTCGGCGCTGACGGCCGGGCCTGCCACGTGATGGCCGCCACCGAGGTCATGGTGGGCCGCACCTGCTACGAGGTGCTGTTCTCGGATGGCCAGAGCATCGTCGCGGATTCCAGCCACCTCTGGTTGACCATGACGAAGTCGGCCCGCAAGCACGGCGGCTGTGCCGCGGTGCGGACCACGGCTGACCTCGCTGGGTCGTTGCGCGCACAAAAGGAGTACAACCATCACATCGCTCTAGCAGATGCGGTGCGATATCCCGAGCAGCCGTTGCCGATCGACCCATACGTGCTTGGCATCTGGCTAGGAGACGGCACCGGCAGCTGCGCCGAGATCACCTCCGGCGCAGGCGACGAGCAGACGCTCGACGAGATTCGATGGGCTGGCTACTGCGTTCGGGATCAGGGCAGGCGCAGGTTCCGCATCGGCGGGCTCTCGCGTGGTCACGTGGGACGTCGGCGTGATCCCACGTCCGGCAGGTTCTTGCCGGACGACTCGTTGTCCAGTGTGCTTCGGGGGCTGAGGCTGCTCAACAACAAGCATGTTCCTGAGCTTTACCTTCGCTCTTCCGTACCGCAGCGTCTGGCGCTGCTTCAGGGACTGATGGATTCAGACGGTTACGTTGACATCCAGGGCCGTTGCGAGTTCGTCAGCATCCGAGAAAATCTCGCCGACGCCGTGCTCGAACTGGCCGCGAGTCTCGGCCTGCGCCCAGTGAAGCGGAAGAAGAGGGTGACGTTTCGCGGTGTTGATCATGGCGTGGCATTCCAGGTGAAGTTCACGCCTCACCTCGATGTGTTCCGCCTTGAGCGGAAGGTCGCCAGGCTCAAGGACGGTCCGGTGCAGCGGTTCCGAGCGGTCGTCGACGTTCGCCGGGTACCGACGCGCCCAGTCCGCTGCATCGAGGTCGACGCGGAGGACGGTCTCTTTTTGGTGGGGCCGACCTTTATCCCCACTCACAACTCCAGCCTGGGGCGGCTCGGGTTGCTGACGCACTCCACGGCGGGTTTCATCGATCCGGGTTTCACCGGCCACATCACCTTGGAGTTGTCCAATGTTGCCAACTTGCCGATCACGCTGTGGCCGGGGATGAAGATCGGGCAGCTGTGCCTGTTCCGGCTGTCCAGCCCCGCCGAGCATCCGTACGGCAGCGCCGCGGCGGGCTCCCGCTACCAGGGCCAGCGCGGGCCCACTCCGTCCCGGGCCTACCTCAACTTCCAGCGCATCGACACCCATCGCTGAACCAGCGTCAATCGTCTCTTGACGTGAGTTCAGCGTCAAGTGATACTTGACGCATGACACTTGAAGAACTCATCACCCAGACCCGGGCACACGCGCAGAGCTTCGAGCCGCTCACACAGCTGGCCAGCGCGGCGCGCCGGCAGCAGGAGTTGGCCGACCTCGGTGAGCAACTCCTCGACCACTTCGTCCAGGAAGCACGGGCTGCTGGCTATTCGTGGTCCCAGGTTGGCACCGCTCTCGGCGTCAGCAAACAGGCCGCCCAGCAGCGTCACTCGGTGTTGCGTTCATTTATTGGCAAGCTCGTCGGCGACGTCGAGTCCTTCACGGGGGACAAGTTCAAGCGGTTTACCCATCGGGCGCGCCGGACGATTGTGCTGGCCCAGGAGGAGGCTCGGCTGCTGTGTCACGATCATCTCGGCACCGAGCACCTCCTCCTGGGCCTGTTGGCCGAGGGCGAGGGCATCGGTGGGCGGGCTCTTGCCGGCGCCGGTGTCACGTTGGACGCTGCCCGGGCCGGCGTCGAGGAGATCACCGGCCGTGGCCAGACAATGCTGAGCGGGCACATACGGTTCACCCCCGGGGCGAAGAAGGTGCTGGAGCTTGCCCTGTGCGAGGCACTCGAACTCGATCACAACTACATCGGCACCGAGCACCTCCTGTTCGCCCTGCTCACAGACCGAGAGGACACTCCCGTGCGCATCCTCCTCGCCGCAAACGCCCAACCCGACCAGCTTCGCGTTACCGCCCTCGCCCTGCTCGAGCGGGCTGCTGCGCCATCCGGAGCCGAATAGCGGTTCCAGCCCCTATTCGGCTCCGGATGGCGGTGTCCGTTTGACACTGGCTAGAAGGAGTTGGGCTACGTCCAGAACTTCGGTGGTGTTGGCTGCGGTTTGTTCGGTTTTGCGGGTGGTGAGGCCGTCGGTGAGCATCACGCGGCAAAACGGGCACCCGGTGGCGATCGCGGAGGTCCCGGTGGCGATCGCCTCATCAACCCGGTCCAGGTTGACTCGCTTGCCGATGCGCTCCTCCATCCACATCCTGGCCCCCCCGGCGCCGCAGCACATCGAGCGCTCGGCGTGTCGGGGCATCTCGGTCAGGTGCGCACCGGAAGCGCCGAGCAGCTCGCGCGGCGGCGCGTACACCCCGTTGTGCCGGCCCAGGTAACACGGGTCGTGGTAGGTGGCCGCTGGTCCGTCGGCGGCCGGAACCGGCACGAGCCGCTTGTCCCGCACCAGTTGGTTGAGCAGCTGGGTGTGGTGCACTACCTCGTAGTGCCCAGCCAGCTGCGGGTACTCCCGACCCAGGGTGTTGAAACAGTGCGGGCAGGTCGTCACGATCTTGCGATGGCCCGGCTCGCGGCCATCGAAGACGGTGTTGAGCACCTCGACGTTGCGGCGCGCGAGCAGCTGGAAGACGAACTCGTTGCCCGATCGGCGGGCGGGGTCCCCCGTGCAGGTCTCGCCGTCGCCGAGGACCATGTAGTTGACCCCGGCGACGTGCAGCAGCTCAGCGGTGGCCCGGACGGTCTTGCGAGCGTTGTCGTCGTAGGCGCCGGCACAGCCGATCCAGAACAGGTACTCCACGTCCTCGGGCAGCGTCTGGCCGGTCAGCCGCGGCACCTCGAAGTCCAGGTTCTTCGCCCAGTCCATCCGGGTTGAGGCGCTCTGCCCCCACGGGTTGCCCTTGTTCTCCAGGTTGCGGAACAGCGTGCCCAGCTCGGTGGGGAACTCCGTCTCGATCAGCACCTGGTATCGCCGCATGTCCACGATGTGATCGACGTGCTCGATGTCCACCGGGCACTGCTCCACGCAGGCCCCGCAGGTGGTGCATGACCACAGCACATCGGGGTCGATCACACCGCCCACGTCGGCGCCGCCCACCAGCGGCCGGGCGGCCTGCTCGGGACCCGATCCGGGGACCCGGCCAAAACCGGACTCGGGCACGTGGTGGCTGTTACGTCCCTGGTTGTCAACCCCGGCCAGCGCGAGCACGTCGACGTCGCTGTGGTCCGGTACTGCTTGGTCACCGATGAGATAGGGCGCCTTGGCGAACAGGTGATCGCGCAGATCCATGATCACTAGCTTCGGGGAGAGTGGCTTGCCGGTGTTCCACGCCGGGCACTGGCTCTGGCAGCGACCGCACTCGGTGCAGGTCGCGAAGTCCAGCAGGCCCTTCCAGGTGAAGTCTTCGATCTTGCCTCGGCCGAAGATGTCGTCCTCGCCCGGATCCTCGAAGTCGATCTCCTTG
>JBOHFJ010000222.1:0-8418 GCA_050699655.1 Pseudonocardiaceae bacterium | reverse complement strand
GGCCGCTTGCCACCCATCCCGCCATTCCCACGAGACAGACTGCCCTCAGCTTCACCCGGCTGCCGTGACAGCCCGGCGACGGGGGTCTCTCACCCCCATTCGGAGAACACGCGCCTCATGGCGCACGAAGCTGATGTGGTGCACGTCCGGTCACGATGATCGGCGCCCGCCCGCTCCGTGCTTGATCGTCCGAGCGTAGGTCAGCACCTCGTCGAACGTGTCGGCCAGCCATGTCGGGTTCGACGACCTCAGCTCCTGGACACTGTGCACACCGTAGGTGACCGCGACTGAGCGGATGCCGATAGCCGCCGCCATCAGCAGATCGTGCGTGGTGTCGCCCACCATCATCGCGCACTCGGGCGGGATACTCAGCTCTCTCATGATCAACTGACCCATCTCGGGGTGCGGTTTGGCGTGGGTCACCTGGTCGGCGCCGACCACCATGTCGAAATGATCGCGAAGCCCCGCGGCCTTCAGCAGCGCGTCGGCGCTGGTGTAGAACTTGCTCGTCGCCACGGCCAGCGTGAACCCCTGACCGCGCAACGCCGCCAGACCATCCGCGACGCTGGGAAAGACCAACGTTGCCGCCTGCGGCAGGATGAGCTCCCGGAACAGCACCTGGTACTGCTTCACACCGAGGGTCACCTTGTCGTCCTCCGGCGGAACTCCCAGCAGCGTGCTGAACGCCCGCTCCAGTGGCAGCCCGATCGTCGCCCGGATGGTCATGGCCTCCGGAGCATCGACGTTCATTGACACGAAGGTGGCGGTAAACGCCTCCACGATCGCGCGGGGCGTGTCGACCAGCGTTCCATCCAGGTCGAAGATGACCAGGCATGTCATCGCGGTCCCTCCAGATACCGGGCGTGTGCCGCGGCGAGGCGCCCCGCCAGCTCCGCCGTACTGATGAGAACCGACATATTCGCCCTGGCGGACCGTCCTTCGGTCGCCTTGTCGATGGCGCGCATCAAGTACTTCGTCAGCGCCCCGCCGGCGATGCCGTCCCGCTCCGCGGCGGCCATCGCCTCGGCGGTCGCCACATCGAGCTCCCCGCTGTCGATCGCGTCCTGCGCCCTGATCGGGTTGGTGATCAAGACCGAGCTGGTGTTGCCCAGTGCCCAGTGCGACTCGACGGCGCGGGCGATGGTGGCCTCGTCGTCGATCCTGTGCGGGCTGCGGATGCCGCTGGAGACGCAGTAGAAGGCGGGGAAGTCGTCGGACCTGTAGGCGATCACCGGAACGCAGTGCGTTTCGAGATACTCCATGGTCAGGCCCAGGTCGAGAATGCTCTTCGCACCCGCGCACACGACCACGACCTTCGAACGGGTGAACTGGATCAGGTCCGCGGAGACGTCCATGGTGCGTTCCGCGCCCCGGTGCACTCCGCCGATGCCCGCCGAGGCGAGGAACGGGATGCCCGCCAGCTCGGCGGCCACCAGGGAGGAGGCGATCGACGTGGCGCCCATTCCCCCCTGTGCTATGACGACCGACATATCCCTGCTGCTGACCTTGGGGATGCCCGGGGTGGACGCGAAACGTTCGATGTCCGCATCCGTCATCCCGATGATGACGCGACCGCCGTCGATACCGATCGTCGCCGGAACCGCGCCCCCGGCCCGGACGGCTTCCGTCACCTTCCTGGCGGTGGCCACGTTCTCCGGGTACACCAGGCCGTGGGTGATGACGTTGGACTCCAGCGCCACCACTGGGCCGCCGGCGCTGAGAGTGTCCGAGACCTCCTCGCTGAACACCAGTGGCACGCTCTCATGGTGCTTGCTGCGCATCGTCATTACCTTGTCTCGCATCACTGATCAGTAGTTCGGCGTCTTGATCAACAACTCCTTGCGGCCCACGATCTCCGGGACGTAGACCCGCTCGTTCCAGGTGTCCTCGTCGACGGACTCAAGTGCGATCGAGATCACCCTTTCGTCGCAGCCGAAGGCACTGCGCACCACGGCGGTCAGTGCCGCGACCAGCTCGGCCTGTTGCTCCTCGCGGAGCGACGCGGGAAAGTGTTTGATGTTGACGTGCGGCATGGTGGTTTCCTTCCTGACCCGTCAGCGCCGAAGACGGCGGCGGATCGCCTCCGCCAGCTCGTCGACGTCCGGGGTCCTGAGCATGCTGTAATGATCGGCTTCGAGGTCGATGACAGTGGGCGGCCGTGACGAGTGGCCCCTGCTGTTCTCGATGAACGAATAGTCGTCACCCTGCGCCTTGAAAATCGTTATTGGTGCACTAATAGTCTGCTCGGCAAACTCATGGAATGTGTAGTTGAAGTCGTACGTCCGGTACACGATCCTGGCTATTCTCGTCACCTGGGCAGGGTCCATACTCTCGAATCGTTCACCGATGAAAGATGCGAAGCTCTCCTCGTCCCTGGTGACCCGTAAACACTCGTCGAGCAGGGGGTCGGCAATGCTGCCGGCGAAGACCGAGAAGAGGATCGTCACGTAGGCCTTGTTGTCGTACGCGGCGCCACCGTGGTGCGCGTTGGCATGTTCCGCCCGAACCTTCGGCGATCCCGGAGCGATCAGGAACAAGTTTTCAATCTGCTCGCCGGAATGCTCCAACTGGCAGGCCGCTTCGAAGGCGACTCGCGCGCCGAAGGAGTATCCCCAAAGCGTGTAGGGACCATTCTGCTGGCATCGCCTGATCATCGTGACGTCCGCCGCGGCCATCTCCCTGATGGTGGTGTAAGGAATCTCGTCCGCGTTGATCCCGTGCGCCTGCACGCCATAGAAAGGCCGGTTGATATCGAGCCTGCCGGCCAGTTGCCTGAGATTCATAGCGTAACCACCGAGACCGGGCCAACTGTAGACCGGGTTCCGCGTGCCGTCGGCCCGCAGCCGTACCAGGCGCGACGAAGGATCGGCGTTCTCGCCATCGATCCTGCGTGCGAGCGTCTCGATGGTCGGGCATTCGAAGAGGACCTGCAGCGGTAGCGAGCCGCGGAACTCCTTGTTCAGCTTGTTGATGAGTCCGACCGCGATTAGAGAATTTCCCCCGGACTCGAAGAAGTCGTCCAGTACCGAGACAACGCCCCGCTTCATGTCCTGCTTCCAGATGGTGCTGATCCGCGCCTCGGTGTTCGTCCGCGGCGCGACGAACAACCGATCGACGTGGCCCACCTTCGCCTGGTCGGATGCCTCCAACGCCTTGGCGTCGATCTTTCCGTTGGCGGTGAGCGGAAGCCTGTCGAGCACCACGACCCGATTCGGTATCATGTAGTCGGGCAGAAAGTTGATCAGATCCTCCCTGATCATCTCCGTGGGCCCCTTCATGTGCACGACGTCTTCCTTCATGCCCTCGCCGCGGACCTGCTCCTCGCTGACGCGGCCACCGACGAAGAAGTAGGACGGACCGGATTGCTTGCCGCACGCCGTCAAGATGCTGTTCATCCGTTTCGCCGACGGCAGATCGTTGCCCGTCTTAGAACTGTATCCCGAGGACATGAACCCGAGGTTGAGGTCATTGGCCTGCAACTGGTGGAGCTTCCTGCCGAGGTCGATATAGCGCATCCAGTGCTTGGGCGTCCTGCTGATCACCGTGATGCCAAAGCTCGCTCGCGCGTAGACCTCCTGGTTGATGGCGATGACATGCTTCTTCAGAATGAGCTCGTCGGAGATCTTCTCCAGGCCGCCGTCCCGGTACCGGTACTGGCCGGCCGGCAGGTCAGCGACCCGACCGGGGTGAGGCTGAAAGTAGACCTCAATCGAGTCGTGCGGGCGCGGCGTGCCCCAGGGGACCAGCTCGAACGTGCCCAGGTAGTAATCCTCGTCAGCGGTCTCCAGGTTGTCCTTCGCCGCTGGCGTGAACCCGACGTCTCTGATGTCGAGCCCGTATGCCGGCAGGATCTCCTCGAACTGACCGACCATGTGGCCGGTCTCGATTTCGAGGACCTCCTGAATGTTATTCTTGTAGACCGGCTCGATCGCCCGTTTCTTGCCGATGAAGTGGATCCTGACCTGTGCGGTCGCCGAGGCGGCCCGTCCCCGGATCAAGATCAATTGGTGATTCACCGGGTGGTGGTAGTAGTAGCCCGGCGCCAGACCGGCCACCCCGTTGATCTCCAAGTACAGCTGCGTCGCGTAGAGCGACCCCGGCGAGGCGTAGCCGTACTTCGGCAGCAACCGCTGCTCACTGGCGTACTGCCCGAAGTATCGCAGGATCTCGCCGAACTCGGCGAGGTTGAGCATGTTCAGACTGCGGGAACCGGTGCCGGTCGCGCGCCTGCCGAGCAGCCGGACGATATCGGCCGCGGTGACGTTGCCGCCCTCGAAGAACCGGTAGGTCTTGCGCGCGAAGACTTGGCGCCGCTGGCGCCGCGTCGGTACCTTGCTAGGGATGTCGAACACCGCCTTGCCGCTGATCTCACGGGCATCCCGGCAGCCCAGGTTCGACAGCTGCGCCCTGATCTGGAGCTTGCTCGCCTTCGACTGATGGTGGACGCCGTGATTGCCCTGGTCCATCAGCGCTGCTTCTTTCGGGTTCAGCTTGATGAAGGCGATCAGGTTCTGGAATCCGGTGTTGTGGTCCTCCGTGACGATGACCGCCGCGTTCTTGACCCAGTCATGGGTCTCGATCGCCAGTTTGATCTCGTCCAGCTCGACCCGGAAGCCTCTCAACTTCACCTGGTTGTCGGTCCGGCCGGCGAATTGGACGGTGCCATCAGCGTTCCAGTAGGCCAGGTCGCCGGTCCGGTAAAGCCGCGCGTGCCGGTGATCCGCGGGGAACGGATTGTCGATGAATCTGTCCGCGGTCAAGTCCGGGCGGCGCACGTATCCCCGGGCGAGCTGGACACCGCTGATGCAAAGCTCGCCGATCTCGCCCACGGCCACCGGCGACTGACGACGGTCCAGGATGTAGTACCGAGTGTTCTGCACGGGCGTGCCGATCGAGACCATATTGGGACCGTCGTCGAGTGCGTCCCAGCTGACCGTGAACGCGGACGAGTTGATCGTGCATTCACTCGGCCCGTACAGGTTGACCAGTTCGCAGTTCGGCAGTGCCCGCAGGCAGTCGAGCGCGAGAGTCCTCGCCAGGGCTTCACCACCGCTGAAGATCTGCGTGAGCGACGTGCAGCTGGGTAGTTTCTCGGTATCCAGCAGTGCCCGCAACAGGGTGGGGACGCACTGCACCGTGGTGATCCCGTGCCGCGTGATGGCGTCGATCAGTCCTGCGGGGTCGCGGTATACGCCGGGGCCGCCCATGACGACCTTGCTGCCGCAGGCGGGTGCGAGGATCTCCCATTGCGCCGCGTCGAAGCTCATAGGAGTCTTCTGCAGAATCGTGGTCCGTCGGCCGAGGCCCTGGACCGCCGTCAGCCAGTGCAGCTGATTGACCACGCTGCGATGTTCGATCATCACCCCCTTGGGCCGTCCCGTGCTTCCCGACGTGTAAATGATGTACGCCAGGTTGCGGGAACTCAGGCCGGTGTCGGGAGCACGCTCGACGGTGATCCCCGATAACCTGGCGAACTGGGTCGCCTCCCCCAGGGTGACGATCCTCGTGCCCTGCGGCGCTAACTGCGCCAGTCTCGGCTTGAGCTGCTCCTGGCATAAAATGATCTCCGCGCCACTGTCCTCAATCATGTAGCGCAGTCGTTCCGTGGGGTATTCCGGTGACAGGGGCAGGTAGGCGCCACCGGAGAACAGGATGCCCCATACACCCACCACCAATTCCAGCGATGGCTCGACGAAAATCCCGACACAGTCATCGGGGGCCACTCCAAGATGATGCAGATACGCGGCCAGGTTGATGCCGCTCCTGACAAGCTCACGATAAGTGAGGCTGGTGTTCTGGCAAACAACCGCGACACTGTCGCGCTGGGCTCGTACCTGTTGCAGAAGCAGGTCGGGCAGACAGTAATCGCCGGGTAACTCGTGGTCCGTCTGGTTGGATTTCCTGGTGACCAGATCCGTCTCGTCGTACCCGATCACAACGAGGTCCTGCGGGCTCGCGTCGTACATCTACGACTCCCGCCGCGCGCGCATGTCGCCACTGCCGTCGCAAAGCGATCGGGAACTGCGAAAATGTTCCCATTCACGGGCCTGGTTGAGCTGGGGTTTTTGTGGCCCAGCCATCACGGGCACGATCTTCCTCTGCTCCGCACCGCCATGGCCCATGCTTCGTTCCACGCCCAGCTTCGACATCTCGCCGCCCCCGTCCGCCTCATACCGGCAACCACAGGAAGGAGGACGCGTAACGCCCGGTAAATACGTCGTGCTCAACCCCGATTGGGTGACTTGTGTGGCGAGGAGACTCGGCGGCAGCCGATCTGTGCTGTCTCGGGCGAAACCGGAGGCCTGGAGGTGCTGACCACCATCGATACCCCGCGTAACCCCTCATCGCCGTGTCCTGACTTTGACCACGCGTGGTACGAGGACAGGCCATCGCCTCCCCGCAACGCTGTCGCTCGTCTCCCGCACCGCACAAGTTCACCTAATCGGGATCGAGGACGACGTATTTGCCGGGCGTTACTCGTCCTCCTTCCTGTGGGCATCTGGTTGGGGCCCGGTATGGGGAGGACGCTGAGATGCCGAAGCTGCGGATGGAACGAAGCATGGGCCATGACAGAGCAGGGGAGATCAGGGGAAATCGTGCCCACGGAGGCGTCCTGGCGGTGCTGTCCGTGGCCCAGTTTCTCATCGCCCTCGACTATTCGATCATCTACATCGCCCTGCCGAGCATCGCGGGCGATCTGCACATCGAGCCCACGCTCGCCCAGTGGATCGTCAGCGCCTACGCGGTCCTGTTCGCGGGATTCCTCGTCGTCGGGGGGCGTCTGTCGGACCGAATCGGCGCCAAGCGGCTGTTCATCGCCGCCATCGTCACTTTCGGGTTGGCCAGCGCGGCAGGCGGCGCGGCAGGCGACGGGACGGTGCTCCTAGCCGCGCGTGGCGCGCAGGGGCTCGGCGCCGCCCTGCTGCAACCCGCCGTCCTCGCACTCATCGGCACGACGTTCCCAGCGGGGCCGGCGCGCAGCAGGGCGGTGGCGGTCTGGGGTTCGGTCGGCGCGTTGGGCCTTGCCGCGGGCGCCATTCTCGGCGGCCTGCTCACCACGGTGTCGTGGCGGCTGATCTTTGTCGTCAACGTCCCGCTCACGCTCCTGTGTGCCCTCGGTGCGGCCGTCTGGATTGGCTCGGCCCTCAGCCGCACCCCAGCCAACCGGATTCCAATGCTCGCCGCGGTGCTGGGCACCAGTACCGCACTCATGCTGGTCCTCGGCCTCACTCTCAGCTCCTACCTGGGCTGGGGCGCCCCGCTGACCATTGTCTGCCTCGGTCTGGCGCTGATCCTGTTTCTCTTGTTCGTCCGCAACGAGAAAACCTCACGCAACGTCCTGATCGAACCGGTCCTGCGGAGCACCCACTCGCTACAAGTCGGCGCGGCGGCCACCGCGCTCTACATGGCTAGCGTCGGATCCGAGTTCTTCCTACTCACGCTCCTCCTGCAGGGCCTCAAGGCCTACACGCCGCTACAAGCGGGGCTGGCGTTCCTGCCGCTCGCTCTCATGGTGACCGCAGGCAGCACCACGGCAGGTCGCCTCGTGCGTCAGCTCAACCCGGCCACGGTGCTCGCCGGTGGGTTCACCATCGCGGCATTGGGCCTGCTCCTGCTCACGTTCACCCTGAGCGGCGACTCGTACACCGCCGCCCTGCTGCCTGGGTTGCTGCTCAGCGGATTCGGCCACGGCGCCATCTACACGTCGATGTTCATCATTGGCACCCACGACGTGCCGTCCGCGCACCAGGGCACGGCGGGCGCGTTGTTGACCACCTCCCAATACCTGTCCGGCGCGCTCACCCTCGCCGCCCTGACGCTGGCGCTCGGCCCGTCACCGGACAACGCGCGCTTCCGGATCGCGTTCCTCATCACCACAGTGACGGCGGCTGCGGGACTGCTGCTCATCGCCGCGCAGCGCCGCCGTCTGGAAACCCGCCCGTATGCCGATATCGGCCTGCCGAGCACCGAGGAGTCGCTCCAGGACAGCTGATTCCCGGCGTGTGACCCCTGAGGGGACAAGCTCAGTTGTGAGTGCTTCCGGGGATACGAACCTGCGACGTCAAGCCACCATGATGATTGGCCAAGGTGCCAACGCCGGCACGGCGGTTCACGTCGTGGAACCGGGAGCCGACCGCCTAGCGCCGGGCTCCTATCGGGCTCCGCAGTTTCGTGCGAACCCGACACAGCCCGACACTAGACGACACTCGAAACCCGCGCGGATGGCCGCTGACCTGCACTAACTGGCACCAACCGTCATTAACCGGCACCACGCGACACTCGGGACAGCGGACTTTTAACCCCCTGCACCATTTTCACCTGTTGTACAAGGATTCTGTGGCCCACCGGTGTCTAGCTGCTGGTTCTCGGCGGCGGACTCAGCGTTGTCGGTCGCTGTGTGCGGCACCGGGCTCAATT
>JBOHFJ010000221.1:0-8426 GCA_050699655.1 Pseudonocardiaceae bacterium | reverse complement strand
CGGCTGGAGCTGGGGTTGTGGTTCGTCGGCTACTTTTTGTGCTTACCGACCGGTGTGTGTCGAACGCCTTGCGGGGTACGGTTGGCGCTGCCGTTACCGGCGCCCTTGTGGCTGGCTTTGTGGCTGCCTTTGCCGCCATTCGCGGACTGCGGCGCCAATGGAGTAGCCAGTGGCGTGACCATTGCCATGTCCGCGACTGGCGCCAAAGAAGCTCGACTAGTTGTGCTGGAAGACCCGACGTGGCTGAACGCGCTGACGCTAAGGACGGCGACGGCTACGGCCGCGGCTGTCATGAGAGGCCGGATGGTGAGAGATCGGACAGTCATTGTAACTCCTCGTGTCGTGTTAGTGCCGATGTTTGACGCTTCTGGCGTTTTGTCCAAGTTCCTCATACGCTGGCGTGCTTGCCCTTGGTGTGCTTTCCCTTGACGTGGGCCGCATTGGCGGAGTTGTTAGGCGGGGTCTGCTTGCTGTCTGATGCAATCGAGGACTGCTTGTGGTGTGGTGTATGAGGAACAGGTGCGGTCGCGGCTGAGGCTGGCGTTGCGAAGGCCGTTGCTAACAGCACCGCAAGAGCCCCGACACCACCGCCGACTCGGCACATCCGACGTCGGGTAGCCGTCGCTGGCAAATGAATAGACATGGGTCCTCCTTGTGAGGTGTGCGGGAAAATTACTGGTGGCAGATCAGCGCAGACTGCGCTGATCCGTGGGTGATGACTAGCCGGACTCCGTTCCGCTGGTCGTGAATGGTGAGTGCCACGGGTAAAGAAGTACCAGGGCCATTCGGGAGGGGTCCCGAAGCGCGGTCCTTCAAGATCACGGAGTTAGCCTGAGGATCGTGAAGGGGTGGTGCGGGTAGCGGGTTGCTTCGGTGAGGTCGCGTCTGTCAGCCACAGCGTCTTGCCACGGTGGCCTGCGGGTTCAGGGGTTGCCCGCGTCACCAGCGGGTGTGTTCGTGGGCTGGTATCAGTGCCGCTTGTCGTAGCCGGCGCGGCGTAGCGCGTCGGCGAGCGCGCCGCTGGCTGGAGGGGTCTTATCGCGAGCCGGTGGGCGCCCACTGGCCTTGTTCCGCCGGTCGGGGCGTGGGGCGGCGGTGGGCGGTGTGGGCTCGGCGGGGTCCTCCAGGCGCAGGGTGAGCCCGATGCGGTTGCGTGCCACGTCCACGTCGAGCACCTTCACCCGCACGACATCGCCGGGCTTCACCACCTCGCGGGGATCCTTGACGAAGGTCTTGGCCATCGCCGAGACGTGCACCAAGCCGTCTTGGTGCACCCCGACATCAACGAAGGCGCCGAACGCGGCGACGTTGGTGACCATGCCTTCGAGCACCATGCCGGGCTTGAGGTCGGAGATCTTCTCCACGCCCTCGGCGAAGGTCGCGGTGGCGAAGGCCGGTCGCGGGTCCCGGCCCGGCTTCTCCAGCTCGGCGAGGATGTCGGTAACGGTGGGCAGGCCGACAGTCGCATCAACGAACTCGGCCGGCCGCAAGGAGCGCAACGCCGCAGTGTTGCCGATCAACGTGGTGATGTTGGTACCGGCGGCGGTGAGGATGCGGCGCACTACGGGGTAGGACTCGGGGTGCACGCTGGAGCGGTCCAGCGGGTCGTCGCCGTCGCGGATGCGCAGGAACCCGGCGCACTGCTCGAACGACTTGGGGCCCAGCCGCGGCACGTCGGCCAGCGCTCGGCGGGTGCGGAACGGGCCCTGGGCGTCACGGTGAGTCACGATGTTCTCGGCGAGGGAAGCGGTGACGCCCGACACCCGCCGCAGCAGTGGCACCGACGCGGTGTTGACGTCGACCCCGACGGCGTTCACGCAGTCCTCCACCACCGCGTCCAGCGAGCGGGACAGCGCGGCTTCGGGCAGGTCGTGCTGGTACTGGCCGACGCCAATCGATCTGGGCTCGATCTTGACGAGCTCCGCGAGCGGGTCCTGCAACCGGCGCGCGATCGACACCGCACCGCGCAGCGACACGTCCAGCTCGGGCAGCTCCGCGGCGGCGTAGGCCGAGGCGGAATACACCGAGGCGCCCGCCTCGGACACCACCGCTTTGGTGAGGCCCAGCCGGGTGACCAGCTCGGTGGCGAGCTTGTCGGTCTCCCGGGAGGCGGTGCCGTTCCCGATCGCGATCAGCTCCACACGGTGTGTCGTGACGAGCCGGGTGAGCACGGACAGCGCCTCGTCCCAGCGGCGTTGCGGCACGTGCGGGTAGATGGTCTCGGTGGCGACCACTTTGCCGGTCGCGTCGATGACCGCGACCTTGACGCCGGTCCGGTAGCCGGGATCCAGCCCCATCGTCGCCCGCGCGCCCGCGGGCGCGGCGAGCAGCAGGTCGCGCAGGTTGGTGGCGAACACCCGCACCGCCTCGTGCTCAGCCGTCTGGCGCAGTCGCATCCGCAGGTCGATGCCCAGGTGCAGCAGGATCCGGGTGCGCCAGGCCCAGCGCACCGTCTCAGCCAGCCAGCCATCGGCCGGGCGCCCCCGGTCGTCCACGCTGAAGCGGGCCGCGATGGCCTGTTCGTAGCTGCTCGGCCCGGGGGCGGCACCTGCCTGAGTCGGCGCGGGCTCGGACTCCGATTCCGGCTCGGCGGACAGATCCAGGACGCCCTCTTTCTCGCCGCGGAACAGGGCCAGGATGCGGTGCGAGGGCAGCTTCGTGAAGGGCTCGGAGAACTCGAAGTAGTCCGCGAACTTCGCGCCGGCCTCCCGCTGGCCCTCGCGCACCCGGGAGACCATCCGGCCCCGCGACCACATCCGCTCGCGCAGGGATCCGATGAGGTCGGCGTCCTCGGCGAAGCGCTCGACCAGGATGGCGCGGGCGCCCTCCAGCGCGGCGGCGGTGTCCGCGACGCCGCGCTCGGGGTCCACGTAGGCTGCGGCGATGGTGTGCGGATCCTGGGTTGGGTCGGTGAGCAGCGCCTCGGCCAGCGGCTCCAGGCCGGCTTCCCGGGCGATCTGCGCCTTGGTCCGGCGCTTGGGCTTGTAGGGCAGGTAGAGATCCTCCAGCCGGGCCTTCGAGTCGACCGCCATGATCCGCGCCTCGAGCGCGTCGTCGAGCTTGCCCTGCTCGCGGATCGAGTTGAGGATCGCGCCGCGGCGCTCTTCCAGCTCGCGCAGGTAGTGCAGCCGTTCCTCCAGGGTGCGCAGCTGCGTGTCGTCCAGCCCGCCGGTGGCTTCCTTGCGGTATCGGGCGACGAACGGCACGGTGGCCCCACCATCAAGCAGCGCGACCGCGGCCCCCACCTGCCGCTCGGGCACACCGAGCTCGTCGGCGATCCGCTGGGTCAGCACGCTATTCCTCCATCACCACGTCGTGTCGTCCGCTCACCAGCGGGTGAACCGCCACGGGCAACCTTATGGATCCACCCGCAACGGGTATCTAGTGGCCTTGTCGGTGACTCGTTCCCCGAAGGAGGTGCGGCGTGGGCTTGGTCAGGAGACCGGTGGTAGCGATCCGCGGCGGCGCCGCGCGCAAGCGGCTCGCGGCAGCACTCCTGGGACCGCTCACCACCGTCGCGCTCCTCGCCGCGACCTGCGGAAAGAACGGCGAATCGGTCGATACAGTCGCTCCGGCCGGCTCGATCGCCCCGCTGGGCCCGATCGTCCCCCTCAATGGTGGCAGTAGCCTCCCCGACCCCGCGCTGGTGCTCCTGAGCCATGCCAGTCAAGACCTGAGAACAGGGAACTTTGACGCCGCCGCGCAGGCAGCCCAGCAGGCTCGCCAGGAGGCTCCTCAGGCGGTGGGCGGGGCGACACGATGTATCGCCGACGCCGTCGAGGGCGTCGCGGACGTCAACCGCAACAACATCGGACCGGGGCTTCAGTCACTCCAGCGGGGTGAGTGCGCCATCAAGGTCGTGCCGGACGACGTGCGGATGGAGCTAGCCACGCTGATCTACCGCGCGCAAATCGTCGGGTACGCGCGGGCTGGTGACGACGCCGCGGCTGAGAGCTCGCTGCACAACGCGCTGATGGTCGCTCCGGGCAGGGCGGATCTGTTCGTCACGGAGTTGTGCCAGGCGGCGAGGAAACCCAGCGCCATCGCGCAATGCGCCACCCCGCCGGTCACGACCACGCCACCAAAGCCAACGTCGACCGCACCGATGACCAGGAAACCAGCACCAACCAGGAAGCCACCCGCCACCACCGAGCCGCCGACCACCACAGAGCCACTCGCCACCACCGAGCCGCCGACCACCACAGAGCCACCCGCCACCACCGTGCCGAGGAGGACTAGCGAGCCAACCAAGCCCAGCGGGCCACTGGGGAGCACCGAGCCGCCGACCACCAGCGAGTCGCCAACGGTCGCTCCGTCACGATGATCGGACGATGAGTGATGGCGGACGGGGAGCAGAGCCCAGGGGAGGGAGCAGGTGAGGGCCTGGCGCGGATGACTCACATCACCGGCAAGATCGTCGTGCCAGCCACCGCGACCACGGCGCTCTTGGTGTACTTCGGCTGGGCCAGGTCTAGCGCCATCTATGAGGTTTTCGACATCGACCACCGAGTTCTCGGGTTCTCGGTCCAGGACTACCTGCTCGACAGCGTCAAGGACACGTTTGTGCCCGCGACGCTGCTCTTGCTGGCGATCCTGGTCGCGATACCCGCTCACTTCGGGCTGATGAGGATGATGAGGGAGTCTCGGTGGCGCAAGCGCACGGTTCTGCCCCTGTTCGCGACCGGGATGGTGTTGACCGTTGTCGGTCTGCTCGGCTTCCTGAGCGTGGTCACCTACCCGGTCACCTGGCCGATCGTCCCCCTGTCACTCGGGCTGGGCGTGCTGCTCATCGGCTACTCCGCCGCGCTGTGGCGCGCGACAGGCGGGGCGCCGCGCGGTCCGCTCGGCGGCAGTGAGGTGGTCGACGTCCTCACCCGGGTCACGTTCGTGGCGTTTCTGACCCTCACCTTGTTCTGGTCGATGGCGATCTACGCCCAGGAAGATGGCCGCCAATACGGTGAAACGATCGCGCAGCACGTTGCGTCTCTTCCGGGTGTCGTCGTCATCTCTGCGCACCCCCTGTTCCTCCAGGAGGCGGGTGCCCGGGAGACCGTGTTGATCGGCGATCAGCAGATCCGCTACTACCGCTACGATTGGCTGCGCCTGCTGGTGCGGGCCAGCGGCCGGTACTTTCTGCTGCCCCTGGACTGGCGGCCCGGAAGGGACGTGGCGGTCCTGCCGGACGACCCGGCCGTGCGGCTGGAGTTCTTTGAGCCGGTAGCGAGCGTCAGGTGCCTGATCGGTGGCCACCTCGGCTCCGAACGAGCCTGACGACCAGGTAGACCACGATGATCAAGTTGAGCGCCAGCGCGCCCACCTTCAGCCACGTGGGGTGCTTGAGCAGTTCCTGCACTTCGGGGAGGAACAACAACGCCGTCGACACGACGGTCAGGTACTCGCCCCACCGCCGGCGACGGAACAGCCCGTAGCCCTCCACCGCCTCCAGCGCCCCGTACCCGATGGCGATCACCCCGAATCGCAGCACCCGCCGCGGCGCGAACCCGCCCAGCCGGCCGATGAGCCGGCCGGTCTCGTTGTGGGCCGGGTCGAGCCCGACCCGCTCAGCGAAGTGTCGTGCGAGATCCGCCCAGTCCGTGTGGGTATGGGTGAGCAGGATCACACCGACGCCCACCAGAAGCACCGCGCGGAGCACCCGTTCCACCGCGATCACCGGCAGCAACCGGCTCTGCTCCGCCTGCGCCATGCTGACCTCCCGGTCAAGTTACTGGTGGCGCCAAGTTAGCGGTGTAACCCAGGTGCCTATTCAGTGGTGGGGGCGATGCATGCGCTGGAGGGTGGCGCGGGTGATGGGATGGACCGGGCGTGGTCGGGCTCCCGCTGAGCGGGCCCCTGCCGAACTGGCCGCTGCCGAGCAGGCGCCACAGTTACGTGTGGTCAACGATGAGTTCTACCCGGACTGGGAGGCGGTGTACCGGGACAACGTGGAGCGGGTGTACCGGCTGATGTTCGCCAAGGTCGGCAACCGGGCGGACGCGGAGGACCTGACCGCTGAGGTGTTCCTGGCGGCGCTGCGCCCGCTGCGGGTCTCGGCCAGCGTGGGGGAGGTGCGGGCCTACTTGTTCGCCACCGCGCGGACGGTGCTGGCCGGGCACTGGCGGCGGACGCTGGGTCAGGAGATCACCAGACTGGGCGATGACGAGGAGCTGGCGGCCGACACCACGGTGTCCTCGGACGAAGCGTCCTCGCGGGCGGTGGCGCGGGCGGCGGTGATTCTGGCGCAGCTTCCCGAGTCCTATCGGCGCATCCTGCAGTTGCGGTTCCTGGATGCCTGCTCGGTGCGCGAGGCCGCGGCGGCGATGGGGGTGAGCGTGGCATATGCGAAGGTGTTGCAGCATCGGGCGTTGCGTCGGGCCGCGCAGCTGCTGGAGGTGACCACATGACTGCACGGGGCGCGCGCCGGTTCATCGCGGATCTGTTGCGGGGTCGCCGTCCGCGACCGTTTCGCGCGCGGGAGACCGACGTCGACGAGCTGCGCGCGGCGATCATGCTGCGGGCCGCCCGGCCGAGCGAGCAGGCGCCGAGCGAGGAGTTCGTCACCGACCTGCACCGGCGGCTGGCCACAGAACTGGTCACCGGGCAGACTGACCAGGACGCCCAGGTGTTGCCACTGCCTGGGCCGAGGGTGGATGGCACCCGGCGGCGGTTGGTGGCGGCCACCTCGATCGCGGCGGCTGCGGCGGCGGTCGGTGCCGCGACCGACCACGCGCTGAGCACCCGGAGCCCCGCCCAGGCCGGGTCTGGCGGGGAGCAGACGCTGATCCCGAACACCGGTGAGTGGCGCACGGTGAGCGCCAGCGCACAGCTGCCCGAGGGCGGGGCACAGAGCTTCGACCTGGGCACGGTGGTCGGGTTCGTGTCACGCACCGATGGTGAGCTGCGGGCGGTGTCCGGGGTGTGCACGCATCTCGGGTGCCGGCTGGCCCTGGACGCGGCGGCCAAGCGGCTGAACTGCCCGTGCCACACCACGTCCTTCGCTCTCGGCGGGCAGCTGCTGCGCTACCAGTTGGCGGTACCGCCCGCGGCGTTGCCGCGGCTGGAGGTCCGCGAGACCCAAGGCATGGTGCAGGTCTTCGCCCCACCTGGCCCGGTGGCGTAACCCGAGCCCCTATCTGTGGATGAGACCCGCATCAGGCTGGTTCACCATAGAGAGGGATTGATCTGATGACCACCCCGCGCACCAGCGCCGCGCTCCAGGCCGAGATTGCCGCGATCACCGCGCTGATGATGGCTCAGGAGCGGGTACAAACCGCCGCGGCGGAGACGATCGCGCACCTGTCGGCGTGCCGGCGGGACCTGAGAGAACTCCTTGAGGAGGACCGTCTCCAGCGTCCGCCTCGGCCGAACGCCTCGCCAGCCGGCGTCAGCGTGAGGTAGCGGGTCGGCACCCCTCACTGCGGTGCCACCCCGCGTCCCGTTCTTTTGTTCAATCTTAAAACACTCGCGTCGCCGGAGGAGGTTGTCCTGGGTCATTTTTTGGATCATTTGGTGGCGGCAGTGGGTTGAGTAGGCGCGCCGACGTGCGCATCATCAGCGACTCGCGGTCAGCGCCTGTTCTTGTAGTGACACCGCAGTTCACTGATATGGGTGGATCTCCTCGCCAATGATGGTCGTGTTGTCGAGCGCCTGCTACCGTGAAGTTGGTGATTGACGATCTATTCGCTAGGGGGTTCGCTGGGGATTTCGAATCTGTCCAGGGGTGCGTCCTGGTGGGGATCTGTCTCGCTGAACAGCGAGGATGGGCTCCAGAGACGCTGGGTGGGAACCCCAACAATCCACACCGCATCCACACCGCGCGGTACGGGGCTGTGATTTTCAGGCGTTCCGGGAGATCACACCCGGCGCGGTAGAGATTGTATCGTAACAAGCGCGCACACGGGTGAGCGTTGAGCGCTTGTGATTGGTGAGACGCGGCCCGCGAGAGCGGGTTACGCGGCCCGTGCTCACTGCGCGGGTTCGTCCATCGGCAAGACACGAAAAGATTGGTGAGGTGCGTCATGGAAATCAGTTCGAATGAGCAGATCACGACCGCTGTGTATGAGCCCCCGATGCTGGTGGAGGTGGGGGAGTTCAACGAGGACACCCTCGGCGACGGTGACAATTTTTTTGACGTCATGAGCGCACAGGACTAAGGATGTTCTCCTGAGCCTGAGTGTGACGGCTGCGCCCAGGGAATATGAGGGATTGCGCCAGGAGATGTGAGGGGTTGCTGGGGTGTGGTGATTGAGGGGTGGATGGTTCTGCCGGATCGGCCGGATGCGTGGCGGGTGGTGGCTGATTGGCCGTCGGGTGTGTGGTGGCGCATGCCTCCGGGAACCCATGAGGCTTATGCAAAAGCCTCTTTGAAGAAGTACAGGCCGATAGCGGCGCGGAACGAGGACAAGAAGGTCTTCAACGGTCTTCTGTAA
>JBOHFJ010000220.1:0-8492 GCA_050699655.1 Pseudonocardiaceae bacterium | reverse complement strand
AGGTAGGCGTGGATGGCGATGGTGCTGTTGTTGCTGACGATGGCCAGTGGCCGGCCGGTGGCGGACCAGGCGCGGAGGAGGTCGTGCGCGCCGGGGGTGGGTTCGGCGGTGGTGATGGCTTCGACTTCGTGGGCGGTGAACGCGGCGTTGACGTACCGGGCTTCGTCCTCACCCAGGCTGGCGGCGTAGGTCAAGACTTTGAACGGGTCGTCGCTTTTCTCGATCTCGATGGGTGGGTCGCCGTAGCCGCCGTCGGTGAGGACCGTGCACAGTTGGGTGACCACGGTGTGGGCGGGCAGGCCGGCGAAGACGCTGCAGACCGGGCCGTCGAAATCGAGTAGCAGGGCGGTGGTGCGGGCGAGGATGTGGCGCAGGGTTTCTGGGTCGTCGGTGGTGGTTGGGGTCATCGGGTGAATTCCGTTGCGATGGTGGTCCACACGCTGTCGAACCAGGTTCGGGCTTGCTCGACGTATTGGGAGCCGGTGGAGGTGTCGTCGTCGGTGGTCGAGTGGTGGAACAGGATGGCGTCTTTGCCCATGACGTCGTAGATCGCCTGGGGCTCACCTTCGAGGGAGATGATGCGCTCGCGCACGGGGTAGAACCCGAAGAACACTTCCTCGTTGTTGATCAGGTAGAGCTTGAACAGGGGCGCGGCGCGGTGCACCCGGACCTCAGCGGAGGGCCGGGTAGCCAGCTGCGGTGCTCGGCAAGCGCCGGTTTGGCCGACGGTGCTCCTACCAAGGCCGGGATGGGCAAACGAACGGCTTGACGCAGGCCGCCGACTCCGGAACAAGCTGGTGCATGGCGGCGAGCAGCAGCTTTGAAGTCCTGTGGTGGCTCGCATGGTCATCAGCGCCTCACACGCGGCTGCCGTTGTCTTGTTTCCCGACGAGTATCTCAAGCAGTGACATCATGCGCCGGGTACGCACGAGTTCGGCGAGTAACCGGTAGTTACAGCGTGACTGATCGACACTGCATAGTAACCCGTGTGACAGGCAAGAGGTCTGGCCTGACTGGTCGTGGTCGCGCGATGGTCGAAAACGGAACATCGCCTCTTTGAAGCCGATCTGTCAGACTTTTAGTATGCGTAGGAGGTGGAACGGGGACCGGCAGTCCATCGTCGCGGGACTGGCCTTGGTCGCGATTTCCTCCATGTTGTTGCTTGGGCTCGCGCGACTTCCGCCATCTGAGCGCAATGATGCCGTAGGCTACTGGGGGTTCGTGCTGGCATTGGCCGGTGTGGTCGCCCCCATGTGGGGATGGCTTAGGCGGGTGTTGCGTCCGGTCGAGTCTCGGCCCGTGAAGGCCTTGGCCACGCGGTTGGCCCAGATGGTGTACGGGCAGTGGCGCAAGGCGGCTGACGAGCGGCGACTGGTGACGCCAGCACCGATCTCGATCCGCTGGTCACTGAGCGACGTGGACTGGACCGGTCCAGTGGCGGCCGCGTTAGGTCCGCCGGATCAGTTACCTGCGTTCCCACCGCTGCCCGGCCACACCACGCTCACTGAGGAGGAACTACGAGCCGGTGGCGGACGCCGAGAGCTTTATCGCCTGTTCGCCGGGTTGGCCTCCGGGCGGATCGTCGTGGTCGGCGCATCGGGCTCCGGTAAGAGCGGCGCGGCGATCTTGCTGTTGCTCGACGCTCTGGCCCACCGCGACAGTCTCGACGACCCCGAGCGGGACCGGGTTCCGGTACCGGTGCTGTTCACCGGGCACGGCTGGGACCCGAACACCACCTCGGGTGCATGACTGGTTGCGTGAGCGGCTGGTGGAGACCTACCCATTGTTCCAACGTCGCGGTGGCGATGCCGATGCCGCCGCGCTGGTCGCCGCGCGAGACAAGGTCGCGCTCATCCTCGATGGGCTCGATGAGATGGACGAGGCACTGCGCCCGGCCGCGCTGGAGGCCCTCAGCGAGGCTCCGTTCCGCGTTGTGTTGCTCACTCGCGGCCCCGACGAGATGAGCCAGGCAGCCCGCGAGAAGTGGTTAGTCAGCGCCGTCGCGGTACAGTTACACAACGTCACCGGACCCGAGGCCGCCGACTACCTGGAGCGGTCTCGCACCGGGCCGCCACCCTCAGGCTGGCAGATGTTTCTCACTCACCTGCGTGAGCACCCCGACGATCCGCTGGCCAGTGGGTTGTCGACCCCCCTGACCCTCACCCTGCTGCGCGATACCTACGATGCTGGCGATGACGTCGACGAATTGCTTGATCCCACCCGCTACAGCACCGCCGAACATATCGAGCGGCACCTCATCGGCCGCGTTCTGCCTGCCGCCTACAAGCCACGCTCGGGCAGGCCACCACCTCGCTACAGCGAGGCCAAAGCGCGTCAAGCACTGACTATCCTCGCGCTTCAGATGCACTGGCACAACACCCGCGACCTCACCTTGTGGCAGATCCCCCAATGGACCTCCACCACGCCCAGCATTTACAGCACCGGACTCAGGTACGGACTCAAGCGCGGGCTCGTGTACGGACTCGTGTACGGAGCTGCACTAGGGCTCGCGCTAGGGGTCGTTCTAATGCTCATGTCCCCGCTAGGGTTCATGTCCCCGCGCACGGGCGAATTCGTGGTGTGGGGGCTCGTGGTGGGGGTCGTGTCCGGGCTCGTTTGCGGGCTCATGTACGGGCCAATTTTTGGCATCATGGGTGCGCTCCTAGGAAAATTCGCGTCGGTGCAACTCCTGGCCATATACAAACTCTCTCAGCCTCGACGGATCAGAGTCGCGAACTGGCATGCTGTAATCTCGCGTCAGGCCTTACGGTTAGAGCTCGCCGGCGGGCTAATGGGTGGGCTTACTTTTTCTCTGCTCCCGATTTTGTTCCCGCGTGGACTTCCAGGTGAGTTCCCGGGTGGGCACCTAGGTGGCCTCGGGATCGGGTTCATGTTCGGGTTTGCCACGTCCGCTCTCGGGGCCTGGCTCGCTGAAGGCGACGCTGACGACAGTCGCCCGCTAGGTCCGCAAGAGATCTTGCGGAGCGACCGAGCCGCCTGCCTCCTGTACGGGTTCTTTTTTGGGCTCGCGTACGGGTTCGTGTATGCGTTCGCTGGTGGCGGGCTGATCTGGTTCATATGCGTAGCGCCTATTTCTGGGGTCGGTGTCGGGCTCTCTACCACTCAAATTTTCAGGATCACTTTGGCCTGGCATCAACTCAAGATTGCCGGTTACGTGCCCGCCATCAAAATTATGGCTTTCCTTGAGGATGCCTGTGAGCGAGATGTCTTGCGGACCGTCGGCGCGGTCTACCAGTTCCGGCACGCGACACTACAGGATCAACTGGTCGACCAGATCAACGACGAGGCCAACGACCAGACCAACGACCGGGCCGCCCCGAACTCCGCAGTCTCACGGGTACTGTCGAGGATTATTCACGGCTGATCTTCTAGAAATTCTAGGGCGATGACAGTTCCAATTTTTCGGCGCATGGTGCAAGGGGTCGACGGCGCCACGGCTTCGTAATACGGTGGGGTGTCGGGCGTGGCTCAGGGGAGCGGGTGGAGGCGTCGTTCGGTGGGTGACGAGACGCGGGCGCACTATGATCATCTGGCACCTGCCTATGACCAGAATTGGTCTTACAGTCCGGATTTCCTGGAGTGGATGGGTGGGTGCATCTTCGCTCGCTTGCGGGTGAAGCAGGGTGATCGGGTGGTGGATGTGGGGTGTGGCACGGGGTTGTACGCGCGTCGGCTGGCGGAGCGCACGGGGTGTGTGGTGTGTGTTGATCCATCCGCAGGCATGCTGGAGCGGATTCCGGTCGATTCGCGGCTGGTGATTGTGCGGGCGTCGGCGGAGGATCTGGCTTCGGGGTCGGTGGTGCTGCCGGGGGGTCGGTTCGAGGCGATTGTGGTCAAGGAGGTGATTCATCATGTCGCCGACCGCGCAGCGGTCATCGGTGGGTTGGCGACGCTGTTGGCTCCCGGTGGTCGCTTCCTTGTCGTGATGTTGCCGACCAGCATCGAGTATCCGCTGTTCCAGGCTGCGCTCGATCGGTTCCGTGAACTGCAGCCTGATCCCCGGGCGATTGCCGCGATGATGGGTGATGCGGGGCTGACGGTGGAGCTGTCCTACGATGATTTCCCGTTGGTGTTCCCGACCGAGCGGTATGTGGCCATGGTGCGTGACCGTTACCTGTCGTTGCTGTCGATGTTTGACGATGAGGAGCTGGCCGCTGGGGTGGCGGAGATTCAGCGCCGTTATCCGGGCGAGCGGGTGGAGTTCCGGGATCGCTTCGCCTTCGTGTTGGGGGTCACGCCGTGAGCGCGGATATTAGTCCTCGACGGGGAAGTTGTAGACGAGGCCGGCGCGGTCGGCCCTATGGACGAACCGGGTGACCTCGAAGGGTTCGTCGTCCTGGTCGAGGCTGGTGTGCAGGACGTCGAGGACGGGCACGCCGGGCGGCAGGTCGAGTTCGCGTGCTTCGGTGTGGCTGGCCATCCGGGCGGTGATCTCGTCTTGCCCAGTGGTCATGGTGTGGCCGCGTTCTTCGAGTCGGCCGTAGATGCCGCCGGGTCCGGTCTCGGGCTGTGATAACAGGGTGCCCTCGGCGTCGGCCCAGCGGATGTAGGTGGTGACCACCTGCAGCGGCTCGTCGTCGGCGTAGTAGATGTTGCGCCGCCGCAGTACCGAGGGCTCCTCGGGTGATGCCTTCAACCGCTCCGCTACGTCGAAGGGCGGCGTGACCTGTTCGATCGAGATCACCTCGACACGGGGTGTCTTGCCCTGACGCGCCATTTCCAGCCGGAACGGGGTGAGCCCGGTGTCGCGGTAGGTGCGCCGGGAGTAGCGCTCGCTGCACCAGCGGAACATGCGCTGCTTCTCGCGGACGAACACCCCACTCCCGTGCCGCGCGGTGACCAGGGCTTCCTCGGTGAGCACCCGGATGGCCTCGCGGGCGGTGTTCCGAGCGGTGCCGAAGCGCCGGGCGAGCTCGCGCTCGGAGGGCAGCTTGTCTCCCGGCGCCAGCTCCCCCGCCGTGATCAGGGCGCGCACGGCGTCGGCGATCCGGCGGCTCGGGAGTTGGCCCTCGTCCAGGTCCACGCCACTCATCATACAACTGGTTTGAGCCAGTTGCTTGACAGGTGCGACCGCGTGTGCTTGACTGGCTCAAGCCACTACTGGCTCAAGCCAGTTGACTGATGACGGTACCGAGGAGGCGAGGATGGCCGTTCCAGTGATGTCCGCTCCGCTGCGGCATAAGGGCCCGGTGGCGTCGTGGCATTTACGGTGACCTGCTCACCCGGCCGGGACGCGGCGGCCGGGGTGCGGGAGATCGGACCCGGCTGGGCCTCGCTCGTGCTGTCCCTGGACCCGGGCCGCGTCGTGATCGACGTGCCGGCGGTCAGCGGGGGAGCGGTGGTGCTGGCTCGGTTCTGCCGTGAGCTGGCGCGCGCAGCTTCCCGCATCGCGGCCGACCTGGACCCCGACTGGGCCAGGAAATCAGGAAGGGAGTCGGTATGAACTGGCACAGTTATTATGAAAATGGCCCGAACAAGCGTCGTCGCAAGGCGATACCGGGGTCGTGTGGGTTGCATCGGGGTCCGGTGGGTTTCGCGAATCTTTTGGTGAGCATGCAGGAGGGGTGGATTGTGTTTGATCCGCATGTGACGGGCGCGTGTGTGATCGCGCTGGATGAGGAGGCGGCCACGACGCTGCTCTACATCCTGACGGAATGGCTGGGGTGACCTGTCGCGGGGCAGCGGCTGCGACGGTGAGCCGGGCTGTTGTCCTGCATTGTTAACCTCCTGGCTTGCCTGGTGTGACCTCGGGCCGCGACGCTGATCGGTGGAAGTGGCCTGCCGCGATCCGGCGGGGCTGTGTGCAGTGGTGGGAAGGACCGTCGTGTGTACGACTACGACCTGCTGGTGATCGGTTCCGGGCCCGGCGGTCAGAAGGCGGCCATCGCGGCCGCCAAGCTGGGCAAGCGGGTGTGCCTGGCCGAGCGCCGCCACATGATGGGCGGGGTCTGCGTAAACACCGGGACGATCCCGTCCAAGACGCTGCGGGAGGCTGTCCGCTACCTCACCGGTTTCGCGCAGCGGGAGATGTACGGCGCCAGCTACCGGGTCAAGTCTGAGATCACGATCGCTGACCTGCTGGCCCACACCCAGCATGTCGTGGGCCGCGAGGTCGAGGTGATTCGCAGCCAGCTGCTGCGCAACCACGTCGACCTGCTCGGGGGCACCGCCCGGTTCGAGGACCCGCATACGGTCACGGTGTGCGGCGATGGCCGCGGCGACCACACCACCGTCACCGCTGAGAAGATCGTGATTGCCACCGGCACGATGCCGGCTCGACCGGCCGAGGTCGAGTTCGACGATGAGCGGGTACTCGACTCCGACGGCCTGCTTCGGATGCGGCGAATACCCGGCTCGATGGTCGTTGTCGGCGCCGGGGTGATCGGCATCGAGTACGCGTCGATGTTCGCGGCACTGGGCACCCGGCCGCGGATGCTGGAGTTCTGTGACCCGGAGGTGGTCGAGTCGCTCAAGTTTCACCTGCGCGACCAGGCCGTTACGTTTCGCTTCGGCGAGGAGGTGACCAAGGTCGAGATCGCCTCTCAAGGAACGATCACGAGCCTCGCCAGCGGCAAGCGGATCGCGGCGGACATGGTGATGTACTCCGCCGGCCGCCAGGGCGTCACCGACGAACTCCACCCGGAGAAGGCGGGGCTCACCGCGGACCCGCGCGGGCGGATCGCGGTGGACGGGCACTATCGCACTGCGGTGGCGCACATTTTCGCGGTCGGCGACGTGATCGGCTTCCCCGCGCTCGCGGCCACCTCCATGGACCAGGGGCGGCTGGCCGCGTACCACGCGTTCGGTGAACCTGCCCGCGAGCTGCGGGAACTGCGGCCGATCGGGATCTACACGGTGCCCGAGATCTCCTACTGCGGCAAGACTGAAGCCGAGCTGACCGGCTCCGCAGTGCCCTACGAGGTGGGGATGTCCCGCTACCGCGAGCTCGCCCGCGGCGCGATCGTCGGCGACTCCTACGGGATGCTCAAGCTCCTCGTCTCGACCGAGGACCGCACCCTGCTCGGCGTCCACGTGTTCGGCACGAACGCCACCGACCTCGTGCACATCGGACAGGCCATCATGGGCTGCGGCGGCACCGTCGACTACCTCATCGACACCGTCTTCAACTACCCGACGCTCTCCGAGGCCTACAAAGTGGCCGCCCTGGACGTCACAAACAAGATCCGCGCACTGGACGCGTTCACGGGCGGCGCCGAATAAGCGGTGGTTAGTTCTGGAGGTTCGCTGCGTAGAGGTTGGTCAGCGCTGTCCAATGGCGCTCGTCAGCGACCGTGTCGTAGGCCTGGGTGTCTGGCACTGCGAAGCCGTGCTCGGCGGGGTAGGTCTCGATGATGTGCTTCACCCCGGCCGCGGTGAGGGCCTGTTCCAGCCGTTGGCACTGCTCAGGTGGAAAATTACCGTCGTTCTCGGCTGCGGCGACGTAGACGGTGGCGCGGATCCGCTCCGCCAGCAGAGCGGGGCTGTCCGGGTCGTCAGCGACGGCGAGTCGGCCCCCGTGGAACGACGCTGCCGCGGCGACCCGATCCGGATAGTGCCCGGCCACGATCAGCGAAATCCGCCCTCCCATGCAGTACCCGGTGGTTCCGACCCCAGTGCCGGACACCTCAGGGCGATCGGCGAGAAAGTCGAGGAACACCCCCGCGTCGCGCACGACCAGCTCGCTGCGCACACTCGCGGCCAGGGCAGTCATCCGTTCCCGCTCCGCCGGGTCGCTGAACACGGTGGCCGGGTCAAACGGCGCGTAGCCGCCGCTGCGGTAGTAGACGTCGGGCAGAAGCACGGCGTAGCCCAGCCCGGCGAGCCGATCGGCCATGGCATGAAAGGTCGTCCGGACCCCGGCGGCATCCGGGTACATGATCACCGCTGGCCAACTGCCGTGGTTCGAGGGTGTGTGCAGCGTGACGGCACACACGCCGTCCTCGGTGGTGAGGGTGACCCTCGTGCGCGGCATGCAGCCTCCCGGCTTAGTGGGTTGGTTCGGGTCCGTTCTACTCCGCGCTGAACGTCACGTCGATGCGGGTGATCAGGGCCATCTTCGTGACGCCGAACGAGGCGATCTCGACGCACACCGCGATAAAGATTGAGCACATCACCCATACTGGGTAACTCTTTCGAAACATTTGTTTGCCTCGTGATAACTCAACGTGTAGTTGACCGTAAACAGCGGTTCCTACCGTGGCGCACGATCCCAGGGAGGTACCGATGACCGAAGTCGCCGCCAGAACCGACCCGCCGACCCCCACCGAACCGAAACGGCGTTACGCCAAGCTCGCCGCCGACGAGAACAGCGAGGACTACTCGCTGCGCTACGCGGCCGCCTCGTTCCGCACGTGGTCACCGTTCGCGGTCGCCACCACCGCGCTGGGTGGCATCGCCTACCTCGCCGACTTCGCCATCGGCGCCAGCATCGTGATGCTGCACGGGTTCTCCTCCGCTGCGTTGGCCATCGC
>JBOHFJ010000219.1:0-8533 GCA_050699655.1 Pseudonocardiaceae bacterium | reverse complement strand
CTCATGGATGCTTGTGCACCTTCCAACCCGCCCGTGAAGGGTCTTATGGATGCTTGAGCACCTTCTACCCGTGCTCACTGGACCGGGCCGCGTCCTGCACAGGAATGGCGGAACCGGCCGGCAGCCGAGAGCTGTGGCGGGATCGGCCGCCGACCGGGGATCGAGACGGTTGCGTGATTCAGGGTGTCGGTTCCCAAGCCAGGACATCGGTGAGCACGGTCAGTGCGCTGCCCTCCACTCGACGATCCACCAGGCCCCTTCCAGGGATGATCAGCGTTGAGGTGCGGGTACGCCACGCGGCGCAGTCGCGGCTGAATCCGTCGAGGTGAATGGTGTCCATCCAATGGCCACTCGCCCGGTTTCCCACCAATGGGGCGTCCTCGCCGGGGGCAGCCCGCCGGAATATAAAACCACGCAGTTTGAGGTCGTCGAGGAGTCGCTTCGCGGTCACCAGATCCGGGCTGTCGGTCTCCACCAGGTGCCACCTTCGTTCCTCCGGGGATCGCATGGCGGAGTGTGGTTCTTGGCGCGCCAGTAGAGGCAGGGATCGCAGTAACTGGTTTCCGGGGTGGTCAGGCTCGCGGCGATTACTACTCGGCCGCATATCGCGACGTAGCGTCCTACCGCGAGACCAGCGGTGACGTCCTCGTCGGCCACGAAGTGCGCGGCACGAGTGTTCGCGTCGGTCATCGCGAAGACAGCCACCGTCGCGGTCGAGACACCGTCCCCGGTCGCTGAACGCCGCTGCTGACGGTGCCGAGGTATCGATCTTGGCACGATGACTCCCTCCCTGGTTGCTGTCTGGAGTAAGGAAACCGCGAATCAGCCGGGCAGCACACCCAGCCAGCCCGTGATCTTGATGGGGTCGGGCGTCCCTGTTCAGCTGGTACGCGCCGCGGCATCCTGGAGGGGGTACGGTCTGTGCCCCGTCGTCCGGAGAGGAGATGCCCATGACGTCCACACTTCGCAGCCTGCGGCAGGAGCAACGGCAGCTCTCGGCCGAGATGCGTGCCCAGCACAAGACGTGGGTCGAGATCGCTGGTGTCTTCCGCGAGCGATACCACCTGAACATGCGCGTCGCGCTGCGAATCGTTCGCGACTGGAGTCAACGCGACGCCGCCGAGCAGTGGAACCGCCGCTGGCCGGCCGACCTGAAGACTTTCAAGAACTTCTCGTACTGGGAATTATGGCCATCGCCAACTGGGTATGCCCCTTCGCTGGGCGTGCTCACCAGACTCGCGGAGATCTATGAATGCAGCGTCGCGGACCTGATCAGCGATTGTGCCGACTTCAGCCACCGAGACGCGATACATAGCGCCTGGCGTGAACTTGACCAGGTGCGCGAGGTCGTCTCCGAGGTGATCGGCAACCGGAGAGATTCTGGTACCGAACCGGACCTGACAGCCGTGGTGGAACTGCTCGACGAGATGGACGTGCACGAATTCGGGCGCTTGAGCGCCAACTTGATACAGCAAGTCGATACTCGCATCGACCGGCACGCGCTGTTTCGCAAGCTTGCAGCCGGGCTGTCATTGGGCGCAGCTGCGCTTGCTATCTCGACCCTTGAAGCTGATGTCACACAAACCGCCCCGCCATACTCGGGAGACGACCTCCTGGCAGGTGTCTGGCAGAGCCGGTATGTCTTTCACGCATCGAGGCGTGAAGGTGAGTTTATCGGTGAGCACTACGTCGTGCTCAGTCGGCAGGAGAATCACTTATCCGGTCAGAGTTTGCCGAACACGTTGAATTCACTGCTTACCCTCGAGCTCTCGATCAGCGATTCAGTAGTGACCGGTACGTGGATTGAGCGGACCTCGCCGACCGGATACTACAAAGGCGCGGTGTACCGTGGCGCCATCCAGCTGTTGATTGATCCCACCGGGAGCAGAATGACCGGGCGATGGCTGGGGTTCGACAAGGAATCGAACATCAACACTGGCGATTGGGAGTTGACCCGGGTTGCGGCATCCACCTCGAAGAGCGTACTGCGCGAGTTTCACTTCAAGGTATGACGCTACTGGGTGGGTGCGTGGGGTTTGGGGTGCTGAAGGAAGAAACGGGTCAGCTCGGCTGAGGCGTTAGGACCGTGGGGGTCGGTGTATGACCCGGCGGGGTCGCCACCGAACCAGGCGTGTCCGCCGCCGTGGATGATCCACAATTCGGCGACGGCAGCGCCGGTGGGGTCGGTGTACTGGGTGCGGGTGTAGGGCAGCGAACTGTCCGGCCCGGCCTGCTGGTGCGGGGTGGCCGCGGCCGCGCTGGGCCGGGAGGCGATGAGGTTTCGGGCGTTCACCGGGGCCACCACGGTGTCGCGGTCGCCGTGGAAGACGATCAGCGGCAGATCTCCGCCGGACGCTGGTGTTCCACCGGTCCGCATGGCGGTGAAGGCGGAAGCGACGTCGTGCGCGGCGCGGTAGGTGAGCCCGGAATGCACGCCGACGGCGGCGTAGAGGTCGGGGTAGGTCGCGGCCATGACCGCCGCCATGGCGCCGCCGGCGGAGAGTCCGGCGATGTAGATCCGGGTCGGGTCCACGGCGTGATCGCGCATCACCTGGTGGGTGATGCCGGCGATGATGGCGGGCTCGCCGCGCCCGGCGGTCTGGTCACCCGGGTTGAACCAGTTCCAGTAGCCACCGGTGTTGGCGGCAGTGGATTGTTCGGGGTAGGCGACGAGGAAGGTGTGTCGCTCGCCGTGGTCGTTCATCCGGGTGCCGGCGGCGAAGTCGGCGGCGTTTTGCTTGCCGCCGTGCAGCATCACGACCAGCGGAACCGGATTCCCGGTATAGCCGGTGGGAATGTAGAGGTCGTACGGGCGGGTCCCGGCCGGCTCGGTGTGGGTGCGGTGCTGAATCTCGCCCGCCGGGTTGCTTGCCCCGGTGCGCGAGGGCGAACCTACGGCACCGGTGCCGGGCAGTGTGGTGAGGCGGCGCAGGATTGTCGCTAGCCCTGGATGGGTTGCCGCGGCGGTGGCGTCCGGGGGGTCGCCGCCGAGCCCGCGCCGCAGATGCGCCATCGCCTCGGTGAGTTGCCCGGCGCGGGTCAGCCGCAGTGCCTCGGCCAGGTAGGCGTTGCTGTCCACAGTGCGGTCCTGTCTGTCGTGGTGGATCCTGGGGGTTATGTGGTTCGGGCCGCTAGCGCCGCCTTGACCGCGGGAGATGCCCGGAAGGATCCGAGAACCTCCACCGACGCGATCGTCTCCAGCGCGAGCTCGGGGGAGACGTCCTCGGCGATGCTGCCCAGCCCGAGGACGCGCAGCTCGACAGTGCGCCCGGCGGCGCGCAGTGCTTCCAGCTCGCGGCGGCTGTAGTGCTGGGTGCCCAGCGTCAGGGTCCGCCGCGCCACCGTCTCGTTCACGGCGTTCGACCGGATGTCAAGCTGCCGGCGGATCGCGGTGCGGATGAAGTCGGTGCGGTTGGCGTAGAAGCCCTCGTCGACCAGCAGATCGATCTGGCCCAGGTCGACCAGCCCCACGTTGATCGTGATCTTCTCGCTCTTGTCGACCTCGGCCATCCCGCCCAACCTCTCTCACCATCCAAGAGCCATCCTAGCACCATCTTGGGGGATGCCCACGAGGTTGGGCCGTGAGGAATGCCCGTTGGCTCCTAACGCTGTTCAGTGCTACGCTGCTCAGCGTTGCTTTTCCCAGGAATCTCTACTTGCTGGGCAATGTGTGTCTCAGGGTGGACGGCCGCCACCGACTCGCCGGTGCCGGCCAGGTGTTGACCCGGGTGGCCAGGTTCTCGAGTGCAGGACCACAGCAGTGTGAGGCCCTGCGAGGGCTCGTCTGTCCACTCGAACCCGCACCGGCAGTCACCGGGATGCCCTTTGCCTTCGCTCGGTAAGTCTGGTGTCGGGTCTGGATCACCCACAACGATGTGCCTAAGCTCGTCCTTGCCCATCGTTCCGTCTCACAAACTGCCGTCTTTAGGCGAAGAGTAGCAAGTCAAGTACGCTAAGTATACGTACAGTGATGCGCCACGATAGAGTGGCTGCTGACTACTGCCATTTGGATGAGCGCCGCCCGCTCGGCACCTGGGTGGGATCAATAAGAACGATAATCGCAAAGGATCATCGTTGGATGGGGTAGCGTGCGATGGGCCTGTTTACTTCCTGCGTCGCTCCTAGGGTAGTGGGTGTGGGTGGACGTCGACCTCTTTCATGCGTTGCACATATACATCATACTGGCGGCGTGCCTCGCTGAGGTGGCCGACGTCGACCAGCATGCCAACCAGGTCAAGATGAGCCTGCTCGTCGAACGGGTCCTGCCTGAGCAGCCTCAGCAGGTATTGTATCCCCCCATTGATGTCACCGGTCCGCCGCAGCCGCGTCGCCAGCGCCCGCAGTAAGGCGATGTGGATCGCTCGAGCCTGCTCGGCCAGCGATGTGGCCCAGAATGATGTGGCCCAGCCCGCGTGGGCATCATCTTCCAGGAAGTCTCCCGTGTAGGCGGCTAGGGCGGCCGTCAGTCGCGCCGTGGCGTCCGGCGCTGCGCCCCGGTCGGCGGCAAGGGCGTCTATGGCCTCGGTGAGGAACTCCTCGACATCCACACTGACCTGCATGCGATCCAGCCACACCACGCTGCCATCGCTGGCCAGCGCACCCACGTGGGCGTGACGCTGCAGCACGTTACGCACCGTCCGCAGCAGCATCGACAGTCGGTTACCGGCCTTGGCCGGATCGACCCCCGGCCACAGCAGCTCTGCCAGTTGCTCCCGTGAGGTCGCCGCGCGCCGTGCGATGAGGATCTTCAATAGGTCTCGGGCCTTCTTTGACCGCCACACGGTGCTGGGGACCGGCGTGCCGTCGTGGATCACCTGGAATGCGCCAAGTGTTCGAATGAACACTGCGGGTGTATGTTTTGTGTCGATCATTCGCCCATCGCCGCTGCTGGTGGTGTTCATCTTATGTTTATCGCCGCGTTGCATGCCTCTGTAACAACTCTCTTTGGTCACTTCCGGCCGAGTTCCGCTGTGGGTTCCTGTTCGACACGCTGAGTGACGTGATGTTCTCGTTCCGCGCTGGGTGCGCGGTGTCCGAGCGGCGCGGGAGCTCGCCAGGTCGGTGTCGCGCCTGCCAGCGGATCCGGGTCGTGGGGAACATTGCAGCGCCATTAAGAGCTAGCTAAGCCAGAGTTAAGATCATCTGTAGGCCCTCCTCTTAGTATTCTCCACGGTTGCTCGCGGGCGAGGCGGATGCCTCGGAGGATAAGGCCGGGCGACTCTTGGTTCTCCAGTTGACCTGCGTGCTGGAAGGCAAGGTCGACCTTGTGTGTGACTGTTGGAATGCGGCGGTGAGACGGCGCGGCAGGGAGCGACGCTTCCCTGTCCCGCGCCGGACGAGTCAGGTGCGAATCACTACTTTGGAGAAATGGATAAATGGCGGACTTCAACTTCGGTGTCCTCACTCCGACGCCCCGGGTCGGAGTGGACGGTTCCGCGCTGGCCCGAGTGCTCGACAGTGCGCTGAGCGCCACCGGCGAGAAAGAGCGCTGGGAGGTGACGGGAGACGGCTTTTGGCGCTACCTCACACCGCAGGGACAACCCCGGCGTACGCAGGGGTGGAAGCTGCACGTGTCAGCAACGCCGGCATCGGCCGAAACGGTGCTCGCGCGGTCATTGACCGTACTGCTCGACGGTTGTTCCCCCTTCAAGTTCGCGAACACGACGGATCACGTTGCGCAGTTGAACGCTCGCCACGCACCTCGGGGGAACTCCGGGAAGTTCATCACCATCTATCCGCACAGTGACGAGGAAGCGGTTCGGCTTGCGGACGCGCTGCACCAGGCGACAGTGGGACTTGCTGGTCCCTATATTCTCTCGGACCGTCCCTACGTGCCGGGCAGTCTCGTTCACTACCGTTACGGAGCATTCGTCGAAGAACGGAGGATCTCGAACGATGGCTTGTACACCTGGGTGATCTTCGATCCCGATGGAAACCCCGTGGAGGATCGACGTGTCGGGAACTACATGCCGCCGACGTGGGCCCCATGCCCGTTTCCTGACTCCGGCGGATATGCAAACTCGGGCACCAATGGTGGGGACCAGGGAGTACTCGTTGGTGGCCGATTTCTTGCGCAAGAAGCGATCCGTCATGTTAACAAAGGCGGTGTCTATCGCGCGATCGATACCTTGACCGGCGCCGACGCAATCATCAAAGAGGCGCGTCCGCACGTGGCGGCGGACACAGCCGGAAAAGATGTGCGGGACCTGCTGCGAGCGGAAGCTCGAGCGCTTGAAACACTTGGGCCACTTGACGTGGCGCCCCGGATGCTCATGCTCTTCGAGCATAGCGAGCACCTTTTCCTCGCCGAAGAGGCTGTGCCGGGGGTGCCCCTTCGCCAGTGGGTGCTTGACAAGATCCGTGAAGGTGGCTGGCGCCGCTATGTTCCCGGCGCCATGGAGACAGCCAATCGCCTGGTGGAGCTCATGGCCGCGGCGCATCGGGCCGGCATCATCATCAGAGACTTTACTCCCACCAATATCATGGTGCTCCCCGACGGGCAGCTCCGGCTCATCGATCTAGAATTAGCGGTAGTCTCAGGACAGCGGGAAGAAGCACAGACCGGGAGTGGCACGCCTGGTTACTCCGCTCCAGAGCAGATGGCGGGAGCACCGGCGGCCATTGAGGCCGATTACTACAGTCTCGGCGCTACCCTTTGTTTCGTCGTCATGGGTAGCACGCCCGAACTGTTGGACGACGTGCCGAGAGGTCGGCCGTTGGGGGAACGCTTGGCGGAGTGGTTGGGGATCCGGCGGACACCCGGCCTGCCAGCCGCCATCCGAGCACTGATTCCGGCCTTGATGGACGACGAGCCCGAGAACAGGGCAACCACGACCCAAGCGATGTATGCGCTCGCCGCGCCGCGGAACGCTGCGGGGCAACTACCGCAATTTCATTCTCCGCTCGGGTCTTCGTCGGCGGATGGCCCCGAGCGCGTCGACGTTCGGCTGGATGACGAGCAATGGCAGCAGGCCGTCGACGGCATCGTGGGCTACCTGCTCGCCTCGATCAATCCTGCGGACGACGACCTGCTGTGGCCCGAGAACCGCGGGTCCGGGGCTTCGGATCCGTGCGCGGTGCAGCTTGGCGCCGCCGGGGTCGTTAGGGTACTGACCAGGTGCTTCGAGCTCACCGGCGATCAGCGACTGCCCGAGGTGATCGCTATCGCGGTCGGCTGGATTGCCCGCCGGTTGCGACCTGACCTGACACGGCCCCCGGGACTCTACGTCGGCGAGGCGGGCATCGCGTGGTCGTTGTACGAAGCGGGACGCGCGTTGAATGACCACTGGCTGGTTGAGCGGGGCCTCGCGCTGGCGGACACCCTTCCGGTCTCCTCGCCGCATGCTGACATCACCCATGGCACCGCCGGGATCGGGCTCACGTTCCTGCATCTCTGGCTCCGCACTGGCGACGAGGAATTCGTCCAGCGGGCCAGCAGGTCAGCCGACACCCTCATCGAGGTGGATCGGGCAGACCCAGATGGCCTCATCTGGGGAACACCGGCCGCATTTGATTCCCGGCTCGCGGGTGGCCGCTACTACGGTTTTGCGCACGGCACCGCCGGCGTGGGCTATTTCCTGCTCGCCGCCGCGCTTGCCACCGGTCGATCCGACTGTCTGAAGCTTGCTGGCGAGGCTGGCGAGACGCTCCTGGCCAAGGCCACCGTGGCGCAGGGTGTGGCTCTCTGGGGCGCCGGCCCAGGTGACATCACCACTGCCCCCTACTGGTGCCACGGGTCCGCCGGCATCGGAGGCTTCCTCACCCGGCTGCATCGCGCCACCGGAGACCACCGATTCGACGAGGCGGCTCACATGTCGGCCCAGGCCGTCATGGAAAATGCGTGGCGGGGCGTGCTCGGGCAATGCCATGGGCTGGCGGGAAACGGTGACTTCCTTCTCGACATGGCCGAAGCGGGAGACGGTCAACGGTACGAGGAATTGGCCCACCAGCTGGCTCGCGTCATCTTCGCCAGTCGCGCTCACCGGCCGAGCGGTGTCGTTTTTCCCGGTGAGCTGGGCGACCTCTCCGCCACGTGGGCGGGCGGCGTGAGCGGGATCCTGGCTTTTCTCCTACGGCTACGGTATCGCTCGTCTCGCCTGTGGATGGTTGACTCGCTACTCAAGCAATCCCACGCGTCATGATCACTGCTTCGGCGGAGGCCGAGCTGGTCATCTCGGATCGCTCCTCTTTCGCCTTCTCAGAAAATGACCACTACGGCGTGAGCCTCCGAGCCAGCAATGAGAATTGGGCCATTGAGAGTTGGGCGCTCATGTCGGAGGAGCCGGGCCAACGGACGATCCCCGATGTCTCTGTTGATCACGAAACGAACACCTTGCCTCTCGACGATGGGCGGATCCTGCTTCTCCAGAGGGGTCGGCGGAGCACATCTCACCACTGCGAGATCGCAGTACTGCAACCCGGGCGATCCGCCTTCCCAATGCGGCGCCTTGGCGAGGTGCCGGCACCGCTCGGCGGCTACCTCCTACCGAATTCCAGCTCCGCCGAGCTCGGGTTCGTCGTCACGCTCGACGAT
>JBOHFJ010000218.1:0-8543 GCA_050699655.1 Pseudonocardiaceae bacterium | reverse complement strand
ATGCGGGGCGGGGTGGCGGGGGGCGCCGGGCGGGGCGGGCTAGCGGCCAGCATGGCAGGCAGCGTCGGGCCGACCCCGGAACTGCTCGCGGCGGTGGCCGCGCTGCCGCCAGCGAACGCTCTGCCCGAGGTCCCAGGGACTGACCCGACAGCACCTGACCCGGATTTCCGGCTCACCCGGCTGCTGCGCCCCATGCGGGGGTGGCTCACCCTCACCGCCATCCTGATTGGGCTCGACGCGCTGGCTACCGTGGCATTCCCGGCGCTGGGCGGCCTTACCGTTGACGCCATCACCCGCCGCGCTCCGAACCTGCTCGCCATCGCGGTCGCCGTCGGGCTCGGGGTCCTCGCCGCCGACTGGCTCGTCCTCGCCGCCCAGACGGTGCTCGCCGCCCGAGCCGGGGAAACACTGCTGTACCTGCTGCGGGTGCGGAGCTTCGCGCACCTGCAGCGGCTCGGGCTGGACTATTTCGAGCGCGAGACGGCGGGCCGGATCATGACCCGGATGACCACCGACGTGGACGCGCTGTCCACGTTCCTCCAGACCGGGCTGTCCACCGCACTGGTGAGTGTCCTCACGGTGGTGGGGGTGGCCATCGCGCTGCTGCTCACCGACGCCGGCCTCGCTGTGGTGGCGATGCTCGGCCTGCCAGTGCTGATCGCCGCCACCGGGGTGTTCCAGCGGCTGGTATCAGGGGCCTACGCCCAAGCCCGGGAGCGGGTCAGCGAGGTCAACGCTGACCTGCAGGAGAACGTGTCCGGCGCGCGGGTGGCGCAGGCGTTCACCCGGGAACACTACTCAGCTCGGGACTTCGCCGCCCGCAGCGACGCCTACCGGCGCGCCCGGCTGCGCGCCCAGCGCTGCATCGCCACCTACTTTCCCTTCGTCGCCCTGCTGTCGGACCTCGCGCAGGCCGCTGTGCTGGGCCTCGGAGCCTCCCGAGTCGCCGAGGGCACCGTCACCGCCGGGGTGCTCACCGCCTTCCTGCTCTACCTGGGCCTGTTCTTCGCGCCTGTGCAGCAGCTGGCCCAGGTCTTCGACGGCTACCAGCAGGCCGCAGTCGGGCTGCGGCGCATCCGGGAGCTGCTGGACACGCCGACCTCGGTGCCGCCTCCCGGCGCCGACGCCGTCCCGGTGCCGGCGCGGCTGCGCGGTGAGGTGGAGCTGCGCGATGTCACCTTCAGCTACCCCGGCGCGGCGCGACCCGCGCTGGTGGGGGTGTCGCTGCGCATCGCGCCCGGCGAGACCGTCGCCCTGGTGGGAGCCACCGGAGCCGGTAAGTCCACCGTGGTCAAGCTGCTGGCCAGGTTCTACGACCCGACCGCCGGGACGGTGCTTATCGATGGAGTGGACGTGCGGCGTTTCGACCCGGCGGCGTTTCATCACCGGCTGGGCGTGGTACCCCAAGAGGCGCACCTGTTCCACGGCGACATCGCGAGCAATATCAGCTACGGCGCCCCCCAGGCATCCCCCGCCGAGGTGGAAGCGGCGGCCCGGCGGGTCGGCGCGCTGGGAGCCATCGCCGCGCTGCCGCACGGGTTCCGCCAGCCAGTCGGCGAGCGCGGGCAAGGCCTATCCACGGGGCAGCGGCAACTGATCGCGCTAGCTCGCGCCGAGTTGATCGACCCCGACCTGCTGCTACTCGACGAGGCCACCGCCGCGCTGGACCCAGCCACCGAATCAACGGTACTGACCGCCGCCGACCAGCTCACCGCGCGCCGCACCACCGTGGTCATCGCCCACCGGCTGGCCACTGCGGCCAAAGCCGACCGGATCGTCGTACTCAACAGCGGGCGGATCGTCGAGCAGGGCCGCCACCCCGAGCTGCTCGCGGCCGGCGGGTACTACACCCGGCTGTGGACCGCGGGCTCACCAGACGGGACCCCTCACCGCGTGACCGACCGAACTCCCCAACCAGCGTGTCCACTCGCGTGGCCTTTGAGACTCTCTGCCCCGGGCTAGACCAAGATCACTAACTACGCCCGGAGGTGTCCATGCTACGGGGGAACCTCAGGAGGGATCTGATCTGAGATGTCGCTCCATTACCACCTCCGTTGCTCAGTATGCGCCCGGACCTTTGTTGATGACGGCCTGGTCCTGGAGTGCGAGAGTGAGCACGCTCTGTGCAGTCTGGTCACGGAGTACACCAGCAGCAAGTTCGAGCCCGATGAGGACCACGAGGGTATTTACCGTTACCGGCGCTGGCTGCCGATCCGGCGCAGTCTGGCGTGCGCGGGGGGAACGGTCACGTTCCAGAGCCGCCGCCTGTGCCGGTTCACTGGGCTGCGGAACCTGTGGATCGCGTTCAATGGGTACTGGCCGGAAAGGGGAGCCCGTCTGGAGACCTCGACCTTCAAGGAGCTAGAAGCCATTACGGTACTGGGCCGTCTTCCCCAGAACGGGACGGATGTCTTGGTGGTCCCCTCGGCGGGGAGCACCGCGGCTGCTTTCGCCCTCCTCTGCTCAGACCACCAAGTCCCCTGCTTGATCATCATACCTGTTACCGGGCTGCAGCGTATGTGGTTCAGCCGCCGGCTGCACCCGTGTGTCAAGATCGTCTCGTTGGTTGGCTACGCCGACTACAACGACGCCATCCATCTCGCGAGGCGGATGGAGCGGCTCCCCGGCTTCGTCTCCGAAGGGGGGTTTAAAAACGTTGGGCGGCGCGATGGTATCGGCACCACCCTCTTGAACGCCGTCGAGGCGATGGGCCGGCTACCCGATTACTACTTCCAAGCGGTAGGGAGCGGCACCGGCGGTGTGGCCATCCATGAAGCCGCCAAGAGGTTGGTCACCGACGGCCGCTTCGGGCACACGCTCCCCCGGCTGATGCTCAGCCAAAACCTTCCCTTTGATCCGATGCACCAAGCGTGGAAGGTCGGCCAGCGGGAACTCACCGACGTCGATTACGACAAAGGCAAGTGGCAGCTCAAGCACATCGTGGCCGAGGTCCTCTCCAACCAGCAACCACCGTATTCGCCGCCGGGCGGAGTCTTTGATGCCCTGACCGAGAGTAAGGGGGACATGCTGGTGGCCGACAACGCCGAGACTCTCCAAGCGGTGCGCCTCATGCGGGACATGGAGGGCATCGACATCGACCCAGCCGCGGGCGTAGCGATCGCGACCCTGCTCAAGGAGACCAGGGGTGGGCTGATCGACCCGAACTCCCATGTCTTGCTCCACCTCACAGGAGGTGGCTACTACAGGCGCACCCTAGATCAGCGGCTCGTCCCAGCCGAACCGGCCCTGCAGATCGACGGGCGCACAGCCACCTCCACCGATGCGGTGGACAAAGTCGTCACGCTGTTCCACTGACGGCTCCTCGCTGTATCAAGTGGGTTTGGTGATCAAGTTCGTGTGGAATCGTGTGGACCGGCGTGGCGGGTTGACGAGGGGGTGAACGTTTCGATGGCTGTGTGACTGTCCGTGATGGTCGCGTAGCGAGGGGTTGCCGGGGTATGGATGAGCTGGGGTTGTTCACGGCGGCGTTGGGGTTGAGCGGGCCGTGGCGGGTGACGCGCAGTGAGTTCGACGCCGGGGCTACCCAGCTGGATCTGTATCTGGGTTTCGATCGTGGTGCCCGGTTCGCGTGTCCGGTCAAGGACTGTGCGCAGGGCTGCTGTGGGGTGCATGACACCGTGGAGCGGACGTGGCGGCATCTGGACTTCTTCCAGCACAAGGCGTTGTTGCACGCCCGGCTGCCGCGGGTGCGCTGCCCCGAGCACGGCGTGCGCCAGGTGGAGGTGCCGTGGGCGCGCCGGGGTCGGGGTTCACGTTGCTGTTCGAGGCGCTGGTGCTGACCTTCGCCGCGGCGATGCCGATCGCGAAGGTTGCCGCGATGACCCGCGAGCACGACACCAGGATCTGGCGGATCGTGGAACACCACGTCAACGCCGCTCGTGACCAGCTGGACCGCACCGGGGTGACCCGGGTCGGGATGGACGAGACCTCCGCCCGTCAAGGACAGGACTACATCAGCATCTTCGCCGACATCGACGCCCGCCGGGTGGTCTTCGCCACCGAAGGACGCTGCGCCGGGACCGTCGCCCGCTTCGCCGCGGATCTGACTGAGCATGGCGGCGACTCGATGAAGGTCACCGACACCAGCTCCGACATGAGCACCGCGTTCATTTCCGGCATCAAAGCGCATCTGCCCAACGCGACGATGACCTTCGACCGTTTCCACCTGGCCGCCAAGCTCAGCGAGGCCATCGACACCGTCCGCCGCCAGGAGGTCACCACCCGCCCCGAACTCAAGCACACCCGCTGGCTGTGGCTCAAGAACCACGCCAACCTCACGGTCAAGCAACAAGGTGAGCTCCACCAGCTGATGCGTCCCTCAGCGCAGCTGGCCACCGCCCGCGCCCTGCGCTGGCGCGAGGACTTCCGGGCCTTCTACGACCAGGACCCCAGCTACGCCCCCGAGTACCTCCGGCGCTGGTGCTACGGCGCCAAACGCTCCCGCCTGCAACCCATCAAGGACTTCGTCGCCCTGGTCGAGAAGCACGGGGACGGCATCATCGCCTGGCACGAAAACCACCTCAGCAACGGCCTGCTCGAAGGCATCAACTCCCTGATCCAGGCCGCCAAAGCCCGCGCCCGAGGCTACCGCAACAAAAACAAGATGATCACCATCGTCTACCTCACCGCGGCCAAACTCCACCTCCCCACCCTCACCAACCCCACACCCGCCCACATGACATCACGCTGAGTAACCCACTGAAAACAGCGAAGAGCCAGCGTCGTGACCACTCGAAGGGCGGCGCCATGGTGGTACCCGCTAGCGAGAAGTCGGGGGCGAGCAGCATGAAGTAAATCACCGAGGTGTGGGCGTCGGCGTAGATCCGCGCACAACATGCCAGGCAGGCGATCGAGGAGTGGTGTCTACCAGATTGACACTTGCGGCGTCTATCGGGTAGACGTACGCACGCTACGGCCAATAGAACGCGATCTTGAGATCGCGTTCGCCGAAAGGATGGCTGGGATGAGCGCTGAGCACGTCTACTGGGTGAGGGTGACCCGCGAGGACGGCGCCTGGCTCAAGGCCACGTATTTAAGGACGTCGAGTGGGCGCGCCGCCATTGTTACCGATCTTGCAGCAGCCTACCGATGTCGAGGCGGTGCGATTCGGGCAGCGTTCTGTGACCTATCGAGAGCTGTGTGTGACGGCCGTCGCATTGGCGCGTCGTGTGTCCGATGCCCGAAGGGTCGCGATCTGGGCGCAGCCGGAGCTGGAGACCTGCGTGGCGATGGTCGCGGCACTCATGGCCGGTGTGCCCGCGGTGCCGGTCAATCCCCGGCTGGGGACCCGTGAGCTGCGACACGTCCTCTGTGATGCGACTCCCGATCTCGTGATCACCGCCCCGCAAACCTCGTTGCCGGAGGCTTTGCGGGCTCTGCCGCGCCTGGACGTGGACCTGCGTGCGCAGGACGGCTCCATGCCTCCCGAGCCGGATCCCGAGTCGCCGGCACTGATCATCTACACCTCGGGCACCACCGGCCCGCCCAAGGGTGTGGTGCTGCCGCGCCGCGCGCTCGCCGCCGACATCGACGCGCTGGCCGACGCCTGGGAATGGAGCGCCCGGGACGTCCTGGTGCACGCGCTGCCGCTGTTCCACGTGCACGGCCTGGTGCTCGGTGTGCTCGGGCCGCTGCGGCTCGGGGGAGCGCTGCACCATCTGGGCATGTTCTCGGTCGATGGGGTGGCCCGGGAACTGGGCGGCCGCGCGACGATGCTGTTCGGGGTGCCGACGATGTACCACCGGCTGGCCGCGGCCGCCGAGCGGGATCCCCAGGTTGCCGCGGCGCTGGGCCGAGCGCGGCTGCTGGTGTCGGGCTCGGCCGCGCTGTCGGTCCGCGACCACCGGCGAATCGCGGTGGCCACCGGCCAGCACGTGGTGCAGCGGTACGGGATGACCGAGTCACTGATCACCTGCGCGGTGCGCGCCGTCGGGCCGCCAATGGACCCCGGCACGGTCGGGCCGCCATTGGACTCGGTGGCGCTGCGGCTGGTAGACGACCAAGGCGGGATCCTCGAGGTGTCCGATGACCAGACCGTCGGTGAGATCGAAGTCGCTGGCCCGACGCTGTTCCTCGGCTACCTCAACCGGCCCGACGCCACCGCCGAGGTATTGCGCGGGGGCTGGTTGCGCACCGGCGACCTCGCCACTCGTGGCCCGGATGGTGCGCTGCGGCTGGTCGGGCGCCGCGCCACGGACCTGATCTCCAGTGGCGGATACAAGATCGGCGCGGGGGAGATTGAGAACGCTTTGCTGGAGCACCCGGGGGTCGCCGAGGTGGCCGTGACGGGGGAACCGGATCCCGACCTGGGGGAGCGGGTGGTGGCCTGGGTGGTCGCCGCCAGCACTCCGCCGCCCGCCCCGAGCGAGCTCGCGGAGCACGTCGCGGGGTTGCTCGCGCCGCACAAGCGACCCCGGGTGGTGCGTTACCTCCCCGCGCTACCTCGCAATGAGATGGGCAAGGTCCGCAAGAGTGCGCTCCCTCGGTAGGACAAGCCGCCCTACCGACGGACATTGGGAAGGTCGAGCCGTGGGCACTCCGCAAGCACTCGGGCTACTGCTCGGGGTCGCCGCCGACGCGGTGTTCGGTGATCCGCGCCGCTACCACCCGGTGGCCGCTTTCGGGCACGTCGCCGAGGCAGTGGAGCGCGCGTGCTACGCGGAGCACCGGCTGGCCGGGCTGGTCTATACCGGCACCCTGGTCGGTGCCGCGGCGGCGATCGGTGGCCTGCTGGAGTGGGCTGGGCGTGGGCGCGCCACCGCGCAGGTGGCCGCAACCGCGCTCGCTACCTGGATCGCGCTGGGTGGGGCCTCGCTGGCCGCGGAAGGCACGGTGATGGCCCGGGCGCTGGGCGCTGGGGACCTCGACGCCGCGCGGGCCCGCCTGCCGCGCCTGTGCGGCCGCGACCCGGACACGCTCGATCTCGCCGGCTTGGCGCGGGCCAGTGTGGAGTCGATCGCGGAGAACACCTCTGACGCCATCGTCGCCCCGCTGCTCTGGGGCGCGGTGGCCGGGGCGCCCGGGTTGCTGGCCTACCGCGCGGTCAACACCCTGGACGCGATGGTCGGGTACCGCTCGCCGCGGTACCGGCGGTTCGGTTGGGCCGCTGCGCGGCTGGATGACCTGGCCAACCTGCTGCCCTCCCGTGCCGCCGCCGGGCTGACCATCCTGTGCGCCCCGCTGGTGGGCGGTTCGGCCCGCGGCGCCTGGCATGCCTGGCGGCGCGACGCGGCCGCGCACCCCAGCCCCAACGCCGGGCAGGTCGAGGCGGCGTTCGCGGGTGCCTTGGAGGTGCGCCTAGGTGGGCGCACGGTCTACCCGCACGGCACCGAGCAGCGACCGGTACTGGGCCACGGACGCATCCCCGATGCCGATGACCTCACCAAGGGAGTCGAGCTGTCCCGGATTGTCGGGCTCGCGGCTGCGGCGTTGTGCGCGGCGCTGGCCGCGGTGACTCAGCGGCCGTACCGATCGGCGAGCTCAGCCATCGGTGGATCGTGCGGATCCGCTGTGTCATCGTCGGTATCCGGTAGCCCTGTTTCCTGTGTCACAGTATCTTCGCGGCGCCCTACAGTCGCTTCGTTCCAGGCGAAGTAGGCCAGCCCCAGCGGGGCCATCGTGCCGAAGGCGATCCACTGCAGCGCGTAGGCGAAAGACGGCCCGGGGTCCAGCTGCGGCAGCGGCAACGCGGACAGCACCCCAGGAGTGCCGTCCACCAGCTCGAGGTAACCCGGTTCCAGTCGTACCCCGGTGGCGGCGCTCACGGTGCGGGTACTCACGGCGTACACCTGCCGGTGGCCGTCTTGCCACACGACCTCGCCGTTTTGCGCATCCTGTTCGTCGGCTCGCAGCCGGCCGGTCACGATCACCTCGCCACCCGGCACCGGGGGGTAGGCCGGTATCCGCACGCCCTCGGCCGGGCGCAGATAACCGCGGTCCACCAGGATGTTTGATCCATCGGCCAGCCGGAACGCGACCAGCACCTCGTACGCCGGCTCACCCCGCACGGTGCGCAGCCGGGCGACCAGCTCAGTGTCGGGCAGGTAGCGCCCGGTGACCTGGACCTGCCGCCACTCGGTGGTCCGCGTCGGCGCGGTGTGCGCGGGCAGCACGCCGCGCAGCGGCCGCAGCGGGGTGGTGAACGAGTTCTCGATACCACTGTTGCGATCCGCGCGCTGCGCGGCGCGGCGGAACTGCCACGGAGCCAGCACGGTGAACGCCGCGACGGTGAAACAGATCACCAACGCCGTCAGCGCCATCCACCCCGGGCGCAGCAGGAACCGCCACCGCATGCCACCACGGTAACCGGTGCTCATCCCCATGCCACTCGCGCGGCGGCGGTCACCCTCGCGCCATAGCCGCCACCGAACAGCACCGCGTGCACCAGCAGCGGGAACAACTGGTGCAGGGGGACCCGCGCTCGCCAACCGGGTGCGAGCGGGGCGACGTCGGCGTACCCGGCGGCCACCCGCTCCAGGTGCGGGTAGCCGAACAGCGCGAGCATCGCCAGGTCGGTCTCCCGG
>JBOHFJ010000217.1:0-8620 GCA_050699655.1 Pseudonocardiaceae bacterium | reverse complement strand
ACCTCAAGACATGGCGGATTCTCTTCACTGATTACAGAAGACCGTTGAAGACCTTCTTGTCCTCGTTCCGCGCCGCTATCGGCCTGTACTTCTTCAAAGAGGCTTTTGCATAAGCCTCTTAGCATGTTCTTCTCGAAAGCACGAAGACAGTACGCGATCCACTTATAGGAGATCCCAGAATAGGGCGTCAAGGCCTTCAGATCCTGATTTAGCGTTGTCGCGAAGGGAACGATAGCGCTAGGTATCGTTCGTTCCAGAATTCCGGATCGCACAACGATGACGACGGAGTTGGGCGGAATCAGCCGGACTGGCGAGCCGGCCAACGCGCTCTCTGTGATGTAGTCTACGCTCTGCGAAATCGTGGGTGAGTTAATGTCCTTGGGTGAAATCCAAGGGATCGTACCATTGTTCCAGAAGGCATCGTTGCTCTTGGATGGTGTGGCACCGCCGGACCATTCGCCAACCTCGCCAAGCGTAGCCCACTCCCAGCCTTGTGGCAGGTCGGTCATGCGGGGAGTTCCTTGTTGAGTTCGGCCAGCAGGGCGGCGGCGCGCTTGTCGTCGCCGAAGGTTTGGCAGAAGCCGTCGGCGCCGCCGTATTCGGTGAACGGTGGGTCATCGAGTGAGTCTTCGGTGACGTGCAGGCGGCTGGCGATAACGGCGGCGATGCGGTCGATGAACCAGCGCTGATCGACGGTGAACCGGCGGCCGGCCTGCTCCTGGCGGGCCAGCCAGTTGGCCAGTCGGGCCTCGACGAGGCTGTGATAAGGGTGCAACTCGGGGGCCAACCCGAGCTCGTAGCGCAGCATGGTGACCAGCTCGGTCACCCCCTTGCGGCTATCGTTGCTGGCGGCGATGCCGAGTTTGCGGTAGGCGTTCCACAGGGCAGCGGGCGTCCACTGGTGCGGGGGGCGCTCGATCTGCCGCGCGAGGTCCGCCAGCTGGGCATACACCGCCCTCGGGTCACGGCGGGGGTCGGAGAAGGCAACGCGCAGCGCGGCGGTCACGTCCCGGTTCTCCTCAAGGTAGGCCCGCCAGTCCTCGACGGTGCGCCGCGCGCCGTCCCGGTCCAGCGTGCGGGCTTCGACGAAGAGCAGCACGTCCTGGGTGTGCTCATCGAAGGGCAGATCGTACTTGCGGCGGATGCTGAGGATCCGGTCCCGGAACTCCGGATCGGCCAGCGGTGCCACCGCCGCGACGACCAGCGCGTGCTGCGCGGCCGCTCCGCCGGCCAGCCGGGCGGCCTCCTGGGCGTCATCGTCGGTCGCGTCGGCCAGGGTGCGGGCGATCCGATGCAGCGGCTGGCCGCCGACCTGAGCCAGCTCGGCCCGCTCGGCCTCGGTGATCTGCCCGTTCAGCGCGGCGAGCCGGGCGGACAACGCCGATGCCTCCTCGGTGCTGATGCTGTGGCTTGCGGCCTTTACCAGCAGCTCCCGCAGGCTGGCCCGGCGCTGGCTGACCGGCTGCAGCGGCTTGGCTTCCACCAGCGGCGAATCGGTCACCCCGACGGCGTCGACCAGCAGGAACTTGGTCTTAGCCGCCGCGTCCGGAGTGACGGTCTGGAACTCGTCGGCGTCGATGGTGCGTGCGCCGCGCCCTTTCATCTGCTCGAAATAGGTGGCGCTGGACACCCCACGCAGGAAGAACACGCATTCCAAGGGGCGCACATCGGTGCCCGTCGCGATCATGTCGACGGTCACCGCGACCCGCAGCGAGGCCTTGGTGCGGAAATCCTTGAGCGCCTGCTCCGGGTCATCCGACCGATAAGTGATCTTCGTACAGAATTCGTTGCCGCCGCCGAAGATCTCCCGGACCGCTGTGACGATCTCGTCGGCGTGCAGGTCGGTCTTGGCGAAGATCAGCGTCTTGGGGACGTGCTCGCGGTGGGGAAAGTACTCCGCCCAGCCGTCGGCGAACGCCTGGACCGCGATGCGGATCTGGCTGGGGTTCATCACCGACCGGCCGATCTGCTCACCGCGGTAGTCCAGCGCGGTGTCGAGCTGTTTGTAGCGCTCCCGGCGGGTGTGCAGGTCCATGATCCGCACGGGCGTGTGCGCCGGGATGCTGCCGCCGTGCTCGCCGACCTGAGAGCCGATGCGCATGATCTCGAAGTCGACGTTCACCCCGTCGGCGACCGCCTGCCGGGAGGTGTACTGCGACACCAGGTTCTCGTGGAAAAAACCGAAGGTCTGCGCGACGGGCGTGGCGGTCAGCCCGACCAGATGCGCGTCGAAGTACTCCAGCACCGCGCGCCAGGTGCCGTAGATGGAGCGATGGCATTCGTCAACCACGATGAGGTCGAAGGTTTCCGGTGCAAGTGCGGCGTTGTACTCGAGCTCGACAGCCTCGTTGCGGGTGTAGTCGTCGAAGTCCGGGTCATCGTCCTCCGGTGGCAGTTCGTGGCCCCGCAGCATCGCGTACAGCCGTTGCACCGTGCTGATCACCACATTGGCTGACTCCAGCAATTTCGTGCTGGTCAGCCGCTGCACGTTGTACAGCTGCGCGAAGTTACTGAAGTCATCCGGAGTCTCGAACCGGCTGTACTCCGCTTTGGCCTGCTTGCCCAAGTTGTTGCGGTCGACCAGGAACAGCACCCGCCGGGCCCCGGCGTGCTTGAGCAGCCGATAGGAGGCGTTGACCACGGTGTAGGTCTTGCCCGCCCCGGTGGCCATCTGGATCAGCGCGCGAGGACGGTCGGCGGCTAGCGAGCGCTCCAGGCCGGTGATGGCCTCGATCTGGTTCGGGCGCAGGCCGTGGGTGATCAGCTCCGGCATCCGGCGCATTCGGGCGCGCAGCGTCGGCGCCTGCGGGTTGGCGTGCGCCTCGCGCATCCAGCGGGCGATCGTGGTGGGCTGGTGGAAGGAGAACACCCGCCGGCTGCGCGGGATGGGATCCAGATCGTTGGTGAACCGGGTCTCGACCCCGGTCGACTCGTAGCGCAGCGGCAGTGGCGTGCGCCAGGCGGCGAGCCGCTGGCCCGACGTGAGCCCGCCCGCATAACGGTCGGACTGCTGCTCGGCGCCGATCACGCTGACGCCCTCCCGCTTGGCCTCGATGACCCCGACCAGCGCGCCCTCGACGTAGAGCAGGTAGTCCGCTCGGCCTCTCGCCATGCTGACCTCGCGGACCGCGACCCCCATCGCGGCCTGCAGGTTCGTCGTCGCGACGTCCTGCACCACCCAGCCCGCCTGGGTCAGCATCCGGTCGATGACCCGGCGCACCTGGAGCTCGGACAGCGGCGGATGGCTCGCGATCTGGGCCTGCTCGACCAGCGCGTCGCGCCGTGCCGGGGTGAGCCGGGGCGGGGTCTCGGCGCGGCGGGTCAGGTCCCGGCCGAGCTCCTCGACCCGGGTGGACAGCTCCGACACCAGCCGGTGGAGATCACCCTGCCCCCGGACCGCCGCCAGGATCTCGACCTCGGCCTCACGTCGGGCCTGGGCTTGCGCGGAGGCCAACGACGCCTGTTCGTCGAGCCGCACGCGCATCTCGATCAGTTCGGCGCGATAGGTACCGAACTGGTCGTTGAGCTCGGTCAGGGCGACGGCGTCCGCGTGGTCGCGGGGCGGCGCGGTCAGCTGGGGCGGCTGGGGTGGGACGAAGGGCGGCGCCTGTCGCGACTGCGGCACCGTGCGGTGAAACCAGGCGCCCAGGTCGTAGCAGGCTCGGACCAGCCGCAGGGCATCCCGCTGCGCGGCAAAGCCCTCGTGTACGGCCTTGTTCCCGGTGTCCCGAACGGCGTCGAACCAGGAATGCACCTGCTTGTTGATCACGCCCTGATCCAGCAGCACCTTCAGGCGCTTGTACTGCTTATCAGCCGGGAGCTGGATGCCGAAGGTGGCCACCAGCGCCGTTACCAGCTGCTCGCCGAACTGCCGAGCCTTGATCATCGAGGTGTTGGGGTCAGTGAAGACCATCGACTCGGCCGCGGCGCCATAGCCGACCAGCACGGCCTCGTGGGCCAGCAGGAATCCGAAGTTGGGCGTGCGGCGCGCCAGCTCCGCAAGGCGCGAATCGCCCGTCACTGCTCACCGTCCGTGACCGGCATGAGCCGTGACGGTAACAGCGCGGACAGAAGTGGATCGGGGCCGCGTCCAATCCGACGGCCGATCATGCGACTCCCGCCCACGTCACTCGCCCTGTCACGCCTTGGCCTCCATCCTTGTCCATCGTCGGTGAGTATCAGTGAACGGACCCGATATCGAGACGAGCTGGGCCGACGAAGGGGGTCGCTAGACCCGGCCTTCAGCCCCGGCCGGCCGGCTCGTGGGGATGTATCAACACCGCCTCGGCGGGGCTCTTCTCCGTGGGTCTCGTCGAGGCCGAGGGAAACCTGACTCGATCACATGGAGCTGACAATGACGACCGCAGCGAGGAACACGAGTGTCCCCGAGAGCGACAAGAGCGGGACCGGGGTGGTGTATGTCATGAGCAACCAGGCCACTGGTAACTCCGTGATGGTGTTCGACCGCGCCGCCGATGGTGGTCTCACCCAGCGCGGGACGTTCCCGACCGGAGGTCTCGGCTCCGGAGGCGTGACGAACCCGCTGGACTCCTTGACGTCGCAAGGGTCCCTGGCGGTGAGCGAGGACCATCGTTTCCTGTTCGCGGTTGAAGCCGGCAGTAACGAGGTCTCCGTCCTGGCCGTCAAGGGCGAGAACCTGACTCCGGTCGACCGGGTCTCCTCCGGCGGGACGTTCCCGGTCAGCGTGACCGTCCACAACAACTTGCTGTACGTACTCCACCAGGGAGACTCAAGCACCGGGAACTCGAACATCACCGGGTTCACTGTGGACGCTCAGGGAAGACTGTCCGCCCTGCCCGGCTCCACTCGGATGCTGGTCGGAGGCCCCAACACCGTTCCCGCCCAAGTGCGATTCACTCCGGACGGGACTCAGCTCGTGGTGACCGAGCGAACGAACAACCTGATCGACGTCCTCCCCATTGACGATCAGGGCCGCGCCGGGCCGCTAGTCAAGAATAATTCCAGCGGGCCGGCGCCGTTCGGCTTCACGTTCGCGGGCAAAGACCTCCTGATCGTCTCCGAGCTGTCCGGCGCGACATCGTCTTACCGGATCGCCCCGAACGGAACGCTCACGGTGATCAGCCGATCGGTGTCCACGGCCGAGGAAGGAGCGTGCTGGGTGGTGACCAACAGCACCGCCGATCCCCGCTACGCCTACGTGTCGAACGCGGTGAGTGGCTCGATCTCGGGCTACCGCATTGACGATGCCGGCGCACTGAGACTGTTGAATCGAAGCGGCCACACCGCTGTCACGGTGAGCTCCTTTGCCGCCATCGACAGTGCCGTGAGCGGCGATGGCCAGTTCCTGTACGTCATCACCGGTGGCTTCAGCGAAACCGCCGAGACGCCCATCACGTCCAACGCGATGAGCATCAGCGCATTCCGGATCGAAGCCGACGGCAACCTCACCACCATCCCCGGCACGGATCCGGAAGGTCTCGCGCCCGCCATCCAGGGACTCGCGCCCGGCACCCAAGGCATCGTCGCGACCTGACCGGGACCCGAGCTCGTTGGCACCACCCACTAGCGTGCGGGTTGATGAGCCAGTACGTCGCGGCGATTGACCAGGGCACCACGTCCACCCGCTGCATGGTCTTCGACCACGACGGCCGGGTGATCAGCGCGGAGCACCGCGAGCACCGGCAGCACTTCCCCCAAGCCGGCTGGGTGGAGCACGACCCGCTGGAGATATGGACGAACACCAAGGAGGTGACGGCCGGCGCGCTGGCCAGGGCTGGCCTGAGCGCGGGCGACATCGCGACGGTGGGCATCACCAACCAGCGGGAGACCGCGGTGGTGTGGGACCGGCGCAACGGAAAGCCGGTGCACAACGCGATCGTGTGGCAGGACACCCGCACCGCCCGGCTGTGCGCCGAGCTCGGTGACTCCGACCGTTACCAGCACCGCACCGGGTTGCCGCTGTCCACCTACTTCTCCGGCCCCAAGATCCGCTGGATCCTGGACCAGGTCGACGGTGCCCGACACCGAGCTGAGCAGGGCGAGCTGTGCTTCGGGACCATCGACTCCTGGTTGTTGTGGAACATGACCGGCGGGCTGCACGCCACCGACGTCACCAACGCCTCCCGGACCCTGCTGATGAACCTGGACACGCTGCGCTGGGACGGGGGCATCGCCGGGGAGATGGGTGTGCCGGTGTCGATGCTGCCGGAGATCCGCACCTCGTCGGAGGTGTACGGCCCGATCCGGGAGCCCGCCGCGCTGGCCGGGGTGCCCATCGCCGGCATCCTCGGTGACCAGCAGGCGGCCACGTTCGGGCAGGCCTGCCTGTCCGTCGGGGAGGCCAAGAACACCTACGGCACCGGCAACTTCATGCTGCTCAACACCGGCACCGAGCGGGTGCGCAGCCGCCACGGGCTGCTCACTACGGTGTGCTACCAGCTCGGGCGCCAGGATCCGGTGTACGCGCTGGAGGGCTCGATCGCGGTCACCGGGTCGCTGGTGCAGTGGTTGCGGGACAACCTGGGCCTGATCTCCTCGGCGGCGGAGATCGAGCACCTGGCGACCACGGTCGAGGACAATGGCGGGGCCTACTTCGTGCCGGCGTTCTCTGGGCTGTTCGCCCCGCACTGGCGCTCCGACGCGCGGGGCGCCATCGTCGGGCTGACCCGGTACGTCAACCGGGGGCACCTGGCCAGGGCGGTGCTGGAAGCCACCGCGTTCCAAACCCGGGAGGTGCTCGAGGCGATGAACGCCGACTCCGGGGCCACGCTGAGCGCGCTCAAGGTCGATGGCGGGATGGTCGGCAACGAGCTGCTCATGCAGTTCCAGGCCGACATCCTGGGCATCCCAGTGATCCGCCCCGTGATCAGCGAGACCAGCGCGTTGGGCGCGGCCTACGCCGCTGGCCTGGCGGTCGGGTTCTGGTCGGGGACGCGAGAGATCCAGGCCAACTGGGCGGCGGACCGGCGGTGGGAGCCCACCATGACCCCGTCGCGACGCGAGGAGCTCTACGCACAGTGGCGCAAGGCGGTCACCCGGACCCTCAACTGGGTCGATTAACTGCTGGGTTGACGGCGGCGCCGGGTGAGCACCAGGGCCACGCCGGATCCGGCCATGGCCACCGCGCCGCCCACAGTGAGCGATACCGCCAGCATGCTCACCTCAGCCCGCGGCGCCGCTTGGCTGTCCGCGCTGGTGGGGCTGGCTGGCGCGTCAGCCATGGCCATCGGGGTGCAACTCAGCAAGGCCGCGCCAGCGATCAGCCCACAGGCGAGAATCCGCATCGCAAACCTCCTTAGGCCAGCTCTCACACCCGGTAAGACGCATGGGCAGACCGAAGGTTGTCGCAAGCCCAGCACGCTCAGTGCACACCCCTGACCAAGGACCCCTGACAAGGACACAGTCGACGGCCAGCGGCGGGAACGCCGCGACGCATCACGTGGCGGCTACGCTATCGCCCGTGCCGCTCTACGCCGCCTATGGGTCCAACATGGATCCCGCACAGATGATGCAACGCGCGCCCCATTCGCCGATGGCGGTGACCGGGTGGCTGAACGGGTGGCGACTGACGTTCGGGGGTGAGGATCTCAGCTGGGAGGGAGCCCTGGCCACCGTTGTCGAAGACCCCGTGTCCCAGGTGTTCGTGGTGGTCTACGACATGACCCCGGAGGACGAGAAACTGCTCGACCGCTGGGAAGGCGAGGCTTTCGGCCTGCACAAGAAGCTGCGGCTGCGGGTGCACACCCTGGACGGCTCGGTGCTCGCCTGGCTCTACGTGCTGGACGCCTACGAGGGCGGTCTGCCCTCGGCGCGCTACCTCGGCGTCGTCGCTGACGCCGCCGAGGCGGCCGGCGCCCCGGAAGACTACGTCGCCGAACTGCGGAGTCGCCCCTGCTCCGGCATCGGCCCCTGACCCTCAGCGCTCCTGACCCTCAGAGCTCCTGACCTCCAGCGCTCCTGAGCCGCTGAGCGCCGGTCAGCCGCTCCCGCTGCGCGTCGTCGGTGGCAGCCGCCACCGCGGTGAGCGCCAGGGCGAGCGCCCCGTCGCAGACCGCGCGGTCCGCCGAGGGTGTGGCGCAGGCCGCGGTGAACTCGGGCTGGTGGTTCACCGCGTCACCGCAGTCGATCGCGATGGTCGGGTGGATCGCCGGCAGCGCCCGGGACACATTGCCCATGTCGGTGCTGCCGGCCTGGCGCAGCCGTTCCTTCTCCTGGCTCAGCGGCGAGCGGCCGAGCCCAGTGATCGCCACGCGGTAGGCGGCGGCAAGCCAGGGATCCGGAACGAGATCGGTGTACACGGGACAGGCCTGAGTCACCTCGTGGGTGCACCCGGTGGCCAGTGCCCCCGCCGCGAAACAGTCCCGGACCCGGACTTCCAGCTGGTCGAGCGACTCGACGTCGGACGCCCGCAAGTAGTACAGCGCCGAGGTGTCGGCGGGGACGATGTTGGGTGCGGCGCCACCGTGGGTGACGATGCCGTGCAGCATCTGCTTGGCTTCCAGATGCTGGCGCAACAATCCCACCGCCACCTGGGTGACGGTGAGCGCGTCGGCGGCGTTGCGCCCCAGGTGCGGCGCGGCGGCCGCGTGCGACGCCTTGCCGAGGTAACGCAGCGCAAGCTCGGTAATGGCCAGCGAGG
>JBOHFJ010000216.1:0-8654 GCA_050699655.1 Pseudonocardiaceae bacterium | reverse complement strand
GGCCGCTGGCAGGACGCGGCCGAGCACGCGGCGGCGCACCGAGGGGTCGGCACCCGTCTTCTGGACGGCCGCCAAGTCACGATCCTGTCGCTGGTGGACCGCGGCGAGCACGACCGGGCCGTGGCGATGGTCGAGGACAGTGTGATCGTCCAGCCATGGGAGCAGGCTGTCGCGAGCCTGCTGCGCGTCTACTGCCGGCGCGGGGCCGGGGGTGACACCGGGCGGGACGTCGCGGCGATGCTGGACCACGCCCTGGGGCTGGTGGAGCAGGCTGAGCCGTCAACGGCGGTGTTCCGCGCCCGGGTCGGAATGACCGCGCTCGACCTCGCGGACGGATGCGGCTCCGCGCGGGTGCCGCGTCTGCGGGCAACAATCATCGCTGCCGCGTCGGCCGACGCCTACGCGGCCCGGGAAGCCCTCACGCACCCGGTGCTGCGCCCCGCAATGACGAAAGCCCAAGAGCAGGCGCTGGCCGCGTTGGTCGAGGCGTCGGGTCTCGGGCGCGGCGTGATGCCGCAGGGACTGTTGGACAATCTCATGGCGTCGGTGGCGCTAGCGGAGAACCAGCTGCGCGGCCTGCTGAACCGACCGCGCGGTCCCGCGCCAGATCCCGGGCTGTGATGAGACGGGGAATGTGACGGCGGTGCACCCGCGTCGATGGCCATCTCGGTTGCCTACGGCGGTCTCTGGCTTCTGCGCCCCCTCTCGTCTTATGGTTCTCTGGCGAGCAACCGCCACCACACCCACTCCATGCTCTGATGGAAGGCGAAACCGAAATCTTGATACACCGCGCACCGCGGCCGCCCGCGCCAGAAACGCCAAGCCCACCTCGTCCGCCCACAGAATCGGCACTGGCCCCGTTTGTTGGTACGGTGCTGCCTGAGCAGCATGACCGCGCCCGTGAGCAGCCGCACCGCCTGCTCCGTGAGTTCGCTCGGCTCTATCGGTTCCTCGCCCCCGAGTCGCTCTATCAACTGTTCAAGCCGTTCTAAAAGTAGTCGATCCCGCGTTTCACAAACGCTCCTCACCGCTCCCAATGAAGCTCTACGGCATGCGCCGGAAGGGCCAGCGATCCGCTGGCGAGAACCTCTCCCTCAATGACCACTCCCCTCGCCCCCTGCGCCCGTCGCCACAACCATTCGCCCGCGGCGATCAGGCACTGGGCGTAGTCCTGTTGTTCGGCGGCACTGGCGCTGCCGTCCATGATGCGCAGGGCCAGTGGCGCCATCGCGGTGTTGAGCCGGGCCATCTCGGCCAGCAGCTCACGGTCTTCGCGGATCACAGAGCGTCACCCTGGTGGTCGCCGGGTCGTGCCAGCTCCGTGTTGTCGTCATCGGTATCCCTGCCCGCGGGGCCGTTGTCGTGTCGCATGTGTTCTCAGCCCGTCTGTGCGGCGTTGTTTTGCTGGATGGCGCCCAGGGTCAGGGACGTCGGACTGGCTGGACATCGGGGGAGCGTCCCGAAAAAGGGGACGCACCAGCTCAGTGGTCAGCCCGACCCTGGGGCCATGGGAGAAAGCCAATCCCTTTGGCTGCTGCGCCGCCAGCGCAGGCTCAGCACAGAGCCCTGTCATCCCCGTGCCGGACCGGCACAGTAGTCACGTTGGTGAGCTAGTGTGCCGATCACGTGCTGGATCGATCCGCTCATGGGGGGACGGGAACCGTGACTGTCAAGCGCCGCGCTTTCGCGGAGCGCCGGGAGATAACTGGGCACAGTCAGGAAGGGCTGGCGCGGGCTGTGGGTGTGCAACCCACGACTGTGGGGCGCTGGGAGCGGGGCGAAACCTGCCCGCAGCCGGGGTATCGGCCCACACTCGCCGACGCCCTGAGGGTCTCGGTCGAAGAGCTGGACATCATGCTCGCCGAAGGACAGCCGGGCGACGCCGGGCGATCACATAGCTCGGAGCTGCGGGATGGGGGTGGGCCGCTCCCTGCGGATGCGGCTGACGAGCTGCCCGTCGATCCCGAGCACGACCCGGTCCTCACGCTCCCCTGGAACCATCGGGGTACCGTCAAGGCGGCAGCTGTGTTGAGGGGTGGTGATGAGCGGGTGGAGCGCCGGGGGTTCGTGTTCCTCAGCGGCGCTGCGCTGACCGAGCCAGCTCATCAGTGGCTGGTGCGCGAGCCGGGGCCGCTGGTGTCGGGGTTGTCGGGGCGTCGGGTGTCGGCCGGGCTGGTCGACCGGTTCCTGGCCATGCTCCCTGAGCTGCGGAAGATGGAGGACGTGGCTGGCGGCGGCAGCGTGCTCGCCTTGGCGCGACACGAGTTCGGGTGGGTCTCCGGTCTGCTCGATCAGGCGTCCTACGATGGGCGGACCGGTCGGGCGCTGCACGTTGTGCTCGCCGAGCTGGGGCAGTTCTGTGGCTGGTCGGCGTACGACAGCGGGCACCATGGTCTGGCGCAGCGCTTCCACATCGAGGGCTTGCGGGCAGCGCACAGCGCTGACGACCGGCCCCTGGGTGGGTACATTCTCGGGCAAATGGCCTACCAGGCCACCCGTCTCGGCCGGCCCGCCGAAGCCGTGACACTCATCGAGACCGCCCTCGCCGGCACGCGGGGACGGCAGACACCAGCCCTGCTCGCCGAACTGCACATGGGGCATGCCAATGCTTTCGTCCACCTGCGCGACACCTCGGCCTGCACGGCGGCGATCTCCCAATCCCGTGCCCAGGTCGAACAACTCACGCCGGACGACGACCCACCCTGGCTGTATTGGGTAAACCCAGCGGATATTATGGTCAGGACGGGTGAGTGCCTCCTGCGACTCGGTCAGTGCGACCACGCGGTGACCATGCTCTCCGACGGTATCGCCCAACTCGACGAATCCTTCGTCCGGAACCGGCAGTTCTACCTGACTCATCTCGCCAGCGCTCGCGCCCGACCGGGAAAACAGCGTGACCTGCACGTCGCCGCCGGGTTGGGGATGGAGTCGATCGACTTGGCCGAGGGCCTGGACTCAGCCACCGGACCCGGCCTCCGCGACCTCTACCACGAGCTGAAACCACACGCCAAAGTCCCCGCGGTACGAGACTTCGTGGAACGGGCGCGAGGGCTTGTGGCGGCGTAAGAGCCAGCCGGTTAGTCAGTGTGTTCTGGGCAGTGGTGGTTCAGATGCTTTCGACGAAGCCGCCGGAGTAGGGAGTACGGCCGCCGCGCAGGCGTGGTGGTTCGACGTGGAGGCTGAGGGCGCCCCAGAACCCGCGCGGGAGGGTCCGGTCGTCCAGGGGTCGGATGGACAGTGGTTGCCCCAGGGTCTGGACGGCATCCAACAACGCGCGGTCGAACCGATCCTCGACCACCTGGGGAATGGCGGGCAGCACTGTGGCCAGAATCTCCTCGTCCGGAACTCCGGCCTTGTGTGCTTGCGTGGCCAGTTCTCGGAAACACGCACCGACTCCAGGACCGTTGATTCGTGCACGAATGCTTTCGGTCGTGTCGCGCTCCCGCACGATGGTGGTGACGGAGTCGCCGGTGAGGTAGTCGGGTCCGTGGAACAAGGGCCGGTTGACCGCTTGTTCCACACTCATGCTGAGGCAGAGCGTGGCGTGCAACCCTTGCAGGGTAGCGACCTGCAGGCCGGCGCCGATGCTGCTGGAGGCGAGTACCGGCGCGCCCGCACGCAGTACCACGGCCGGATTGGCGGGAAACGGCAGGTGCTCGCCTGGGGTGAGCTGGGTGAGGGCGTGTTGTTGAAAACAGGCGGCGTCGGGAATGGAGATGCCGCCGGCGAACAGGCCGGTGTTGCCCCATAGCGAGGTATTGATGGAGTGGCAGGCGGCGGCCACGTTGCCGTGCGCGTCGGCGGCGAGGACGAAATCGGAATGGATGCCGGGGTCGATGGCCCCGGGGCCGACGAACCGTCCGGCTTCGCGCATCCGCCGCCACACCTCGCGGGCGTGGTCCCGGTCGGCTTCCCGCTCGGGGTGGGCTCCCGCTCTGGCGGTTTGGCGGGCGATCTGGATGAGCCAGTACAACGCTTCGGGGTCGGTGGTTGGGTCGCCGAGGTTCGCTTCGTCGAGAAGGTTGAGCGCGTAGATGAGGGCGACGCCGCCTCGGTCGGGCAGGCCGACGGTGCGTACCTGGTGCCCGTGGAAGTCGGTGCGCAACGGCGGCGCCCACCGGGGCCGGTAGCTCGCCAGGTCCGACAAGGAAACCCGCCCACCGTCGCGGCGAACGACCTCGACGAACTCCCGGGCCCACGGGCCCTCATACATCCACTCCACGCCTTGGGAAGCGACGTGCCGCAGCGTCTCGGCCAGTCGCGGTTGACGGAACGTGGCGCCGCGGCACAGCAGCGGCTGCCCGCCGGAGAAGAAGATCTCTCTGGATTCCGGGGTGCGGGCCAGGACATCAGCGCGCAGCGTGAACTGGTGCTCGCGGACCGACCCGACCGGGAAGCCCTGTTCGGCCACGTACACGGCTGGGGCGAACAATTCCGACCAGGGCAGCACGCCGAATCGGCGGTGGGCGGCGTGCACCCCGGCCATGAACCCAGGCACTAAGGCGGTGCGGCCGCTGGGTTGGGGCCGGGTGGGGATGGTGCTGGGCTCGGTTTCCGCCGCGAAGGTGGCGAACCCAGCGGACAGTGATTCGGTCTGTCCGGTGGCCGCGTGGAAGTGGACCATGGTGAACACGCCCGCGTAGCTGACCCAGGACCCGGCGGCCAGCGCGATTTGGGCGAGGGCGGTGCTCAGCACCGCGTCGGTCGCGCTGCCGCCGGCCTGGAGGGCCTTCCGGCCGGCCAACTGGGCGAACGGCCCGGTGGAGCCCACCACGAGGGCGTGCTCGCCGGTGCCAGTGACCGCGCTGGTATCGCGAGTGTCGATACCGTGCGTGAGGTAGGCGTCCACCTCGGCTTGGTTCCAGGATGCGGGGTTCATCGAGGTCATGGCCCGGTAGTCCTTGCGGTGCGGAGTCCTCGGGTGAGGGGCGGATTCGGTCAGGACTGAACGCTAACCACACCCGCGGGCGCAACCTCAACGGCCCTTCCTCTGAACGCGTCTTCGCCCCGGGTGGCACCAGATCCGGGCACGCCGGACTGGGGGGAAGCGGGGCAGGCCTCGGAAAGGAGGGACGCGCCAGTTTCGTGGTCAGCCCGACCCTGGGGACGTGGAGGAAATCAATCTGACTGGCTGCTGCGCTGACAGCGCAGGATCCTGATCCCTAGGGATTCTCGTCGCGGTTCGATGGCCGGTCTCTGGGCGCGCGCATTCTCGTATTCATACCCTACGACTCGGTCAGTACGACCACGCGGTGACCATGCTCTCCGAAGGTATAGCCCGGCGACCTTTACCACGAGCTGAAGCCACACTCCAAAGTCCCGGCGGTACGGGACTTCTTGGAACGGGCGCGAGGACTTGTGGCGGCGTAACGCGCCTCCGCCAACGAACGTCGCGCCCTACAGCGCGGCACTGCCGACCTTGATGCCGGGCAGGGACTGGAGCTGGGAAGCCGTCAGAGTTGTCGGGGTTGGGAAGTCCAGCTCGCTCAGGTCGGCGGCGTGGAATTCGACTGGCAGGCGCGACCCGCCGCCGCGGCGGCGCGCCTCAGTGAGCATCGTCTCGCTCAAGTCCACCGCGACGACCTTGCCGGTCGAGCCGACGAGCGCGGCCACCTCTCGAGCGTCGTCACCGGTCCCGCAGCCGACCTCCAGCGCTGTCTTGCCCGCCAGGTCTCCCAACATGGCGGCAAGGTCGTCCTTCATGCCCCGGTACTCGGGCAGCGCATTAGCGACATCCATGAAGTCGATGAACCAGGACGCGTCCGGAGCCCGGTCAACGGTGGTGAAGTTGCTGACGTTCCCCGCGACATTCATGATCATCATACCTTCGTGTTCTGGACAACTCCGTGTCCTGGATAGCGCACCGCTAGGGCTGGGGCAACGAACACCCAGCGCCGCACGGTCCACGCGGAGGCATGGGTACGGTGGCTGCGGTGGAGCGCATATCCGCTGGCAAGGTGCGGGACCTATATTCGATCGACGGTGACCTGCTGCTCGTCGCCTCGGATCGGGTCTCGGTGTACGACGTGGCGCTGCCCACACCCGTTCCGGACAAGGGCGCGCTGCTGACGCGGCTGTCGGTGTGGTGGTTCGACCGACTCGGCGATGTGGTGCCCAACCACCTGATCTCCGACACCGATGTGCCGCCGGAATTCACGACCAGGGCGATCCGCGTCACACCGCTGCGGATGATCCCGGTGGAGTGCATCGCTCGGGGCTATCTCGCCGGCCTGGGGCTGCGGGAGTACCAGAAGTTCGGCACTGTCTCGGGTGTGGCATTGCCGCCCGGATTGGTCCTCGGCAGCCGGTTGCCGGAACCGATTTTCACCCCGACCACCAAATTCTCCGACACTGGGCACGATGAGTTCATCACCTTCGACGACGTCGCGCGCGAAACCGGAGCGGACACCGCGCACCAGCTCCGCGGCCTGACGCTCGAGCTCTACGCCCAGGCGGCCCAGCGCGCTCTGGAGGGCGGGATCATCATCGCGGACACGAAATTCGAGTTTGGTTGGGACGCCGCCGGTCGCTTGACGCTCGGGGACGAAGCGGTCACGTCAGATTCATCGCGGTTCTGGCCCGTCGAGAGCTGGCGGCCCGGCCAGCGGCAGCACGCCCTGGACAAGCAGTTCGTCCGGGACTGGGCGCTGGACACAGGGTGGGACCGCGAGCCACCAGGCCCGGTCATCCCCCCGGCAATCGTGGCGGAAACGCGGCGGCGCTACGTCGAGGCCTACGAGCGCATCACCGGTGCCACGTGGACCCACAATGTCAGGGGGTCGCCGTAAGGTCTGGGACATGACACGGACCGCGCAGCTAAGCATCCCCGCCGGACTGAAACCCGCCGACGGGCGGTTCGGGTGCGGGCCCACGAAGATCCGTCCCGAGCAGCTGGCCGCGCTGGCCACCACCGGGGCCTCGATAATGGGCACCTCGCACCGGCAGCGGCCGGTGAAGTCGCTGATCGGGTGGATCCGAGCCGGGTTGCGCGCGCTGTTCGCGCTGCCCGAGGGCTACGAGGTGGTGCTCGGCAACGGTGGCACCACCGCGTTCTGGGATGCCGCCGCGCTCGGTCTGGTCCGGGAACGCTCGCTGCACCTGAGCTACGGCGAGTTCTCGGCGAAGTTCGCCACCGTCACGGCGCGCGCCCCGTTTCTGGCCGACCCGGTGCTGGTCAGCGCCCCGCCGGGGGACGCGCCACAACCGGTCGCCGACCCCTCCTGCGACCTGATCGGCTGGGCGCACAACGAGACCTCCACCGGGGTGATGGTTCCGGTGTGCCGGCCGGCGCGCTCGCACGGCGCGCTGGTGGCGATCGACGCGACCAGCGGCGCCGGTGGCCTGCCGCTGCGGGCCGCCGACGTGGATGTCTACTACTTCGCGCCGCAGAAGTGCTTCGCCTCCGACGGCGGGCTGTGGATCGCGCTGCTCAGCCCGGCCGCGCTGGAGCGGGTCGCGGAGATCAGCGCCTCGCCGCGGTGGGTGCCGGAGTTCCTGTCGCTGAGCATCGCGCTGGACAGCAGCCGCAAAGATCAAACCTACAACACCCCGGCGGTCGCGACACTGCTGCTGCTGGTCGACCAGATCGAGTGGATGCTGGCCGGTGGCGGGCTGGACTGGTGTGTGGCCCGCACCACCGATTCCTCCTCGCGGCTGTACTCCTGGGCGCAGTCCTCGCCGTACGCCACACCCTTCGTCACCGACCCCGCCAAGCGCTCACTGGTGGTCGGCACCGTGGATTTCGCCGACAGCGTTGACGCCGCCGCGCTCGCCGCCGTGTTGCGGGCCAACGGAATCGTGGACGTCGAGCCCTACCGCAAGCTCGGCCGCAATCAGCTGCGGATCGGGATGTTCCCGGCCGTCGATCCGGACGACGTCTCCGCGCTCACCGCCTGCATCGACTGGGTCCTCGAACGGCTAGATCGTCCAGCGCCGGAGTGAGGCTTGGCGGACGGCGGCGCGCCTCCCCCGAGATTGCCGGCCACCACCATACGGTGGCGGGCACTGATGGGGAGGTTCGTGGATGCGCGCGCTGCGAGTGGCCGGTCTGGGGACCGACGGCCGCACGATCATCCTGGAGACCGTCCCGCAGCGGCCCGGTGAGCGGCGGGAGCGGTTCACCCTGCCGGTGGAGGACACCCTGCAGGCGGCGCTACGAGGTGATCTCCCACGCCTCGACCAGATCGAGATCGACCCGGAGAGCCAGCTGCGACCCCGGGAGATCCAAGCTCGAATCCGGGCCGGAGCCTCCGTCGAGCAGGTGGCCACCGCCGCTGGCGAGCCCAGCGAGCGGATCGAGCGGTTCGCCTACCCGGTTCTCCTGGAGCGATCCCGCATCGCCCAGCTGGCCCAGCTGGCCCACCCGGTGCGCGCCGACGGTCCCGATGTGCGCACCCTCGAGGAGGTCGTCACCGAGACTTTCCGCCAGCGGGGTCACGACTTCGGCTCAGCGTCCTGGGACTCGCGGCGCGGGCAGGACGGCCAGTGGGTCGTCGCGCTGCACTGGCGGGTTGGCCGGTCGGACAACCAGGCACAGTGGACGTTTCACCCGGGCGCGCACGGCGGCACCGTCACCGCGCTCGACGACCACGCCACCTCCCTGATCGACCCACAACCAGCCCCCCCACTACGCCCAGCGCCCCCTACCCCCAAAC
>JBOHFJ010000215.1:0-8702 GCA_050699655.1 Pseudonocardiaceae bacterium | reverse complement strand
GAGTGGCTCGGGTGACCTGGGGCGGGGCAGCGGCTGCGACGGTGAGCCGGGCTGCCGCGTGAGGCGGGAGTTGATCGGGGGAGGGGGGTGGGGTGATGGGGTTGCGCGGGTGCGGGTGGTGGCTCGATCGGGGTGAGCTGCGGCGCGCCCGCAGGGTGGCCTGGCGGACGTGCCTGGGGTGTCGGCGTGTGTTGTACCGGTTGGGTGCGAGCGGGTTGTGCGAGCGCTGCCTGACCCGGCGAAAACACACCGAGGCTGGTCGGGTTGAGTCGGCGGCCCGGTCAATCCTCAGCTTCTGGAGTAGCTTCGTGGAGACGAGGGACTTGAACCCTCAACCACCGCCGTGCAAAGGTGCGGACCGTAACACTACATGAGCTGACTTGGGCCCAAAATGGTCGTGAAGAAGGCCCTCAGAAGCAATCTTCTGAGGGCCTTCTCGCTGGTAGCGGGGGCGGGATTCGAACCCGCGACCTCCGGGTTATGAGTCAGATCAGGAGCGTCCTAGGCGTGCTGATCGGTGCCAGTTGACGCACGTCATCTCCCTCATACTGTCCCGCCTGTCCCACCCTGTCCGATCCATTCCAGCTGCGCGACGAACATCCCTGCTACACATCCTGCTACTGCACAAGGCCGCGATCTGCTGACGTCGTCGCGCCCGCTCTGCGATCATCGAGGAGCCAGTGAGGCAGACCGATTTGATGCCTGCTGATTTGATTTAGTAATGGTCTTAAGCTTGTGATTACCCAGAGTTGCCCTCCGGCTACGGGGACCCCACTTGCGCGAGTACGCCTGTGAGCGGACTGTAAATCCGTCGGCTGATGCCTTCCAAGGTTCGAATCCTTGACCCGCCACCCAGCACGAACGGCCCCCGACCAGCGTGAACACGGTCGGGGGCCAATCTTTGTCCGGTCCGGCTACGTCCGGCCTTGTCCGGCTGTCTACGGGTGGCCGTGCCGAATGCGTGCCGAAGTCCCGGAAGGCCCGCATAGTCGCCCCCCATCCCAGCCTCGCAATCAAGGCGCATTGTCGGCGCTCCCCCTCCGCTCACCAGCTCTCCGCGCCGGGCGTGACTCTGCGGGCGGACGGCGCGCAGCACCCGTGATCGGCGCCCTGGCGCATGCCTACCAGCGCTGCGCTGGTTAGGTGTGTCGCTGTGCCGAAGTCCCCCGAACGGAGCGTAGATCGCCTCCGTCTGGGTCACGGTCGCCGCTGGCGTCATCTCCTGTGCGTACCGGCCCGTAGGGACAGAGACCACCGTAGGAGGGACTGCGAATGACATGATCCTTTTAAAGAGGCGGGGAGTGACATAAAACTGCTCGGTGGCGTGGGTATGGGCATACCACAAGGCCAGAGTCGGGGCGCAATACTCAGAGGGAAACACCGAAAACCGGCCAATGAACGCGCTCACGCCGTCGAGCACCTGGTGACCAGCCCGGACAACGGTCCGCCAGTGGCGGCGGTCCCAACCAGCCCATCGGCCGGGCGGGGGTCGTGTTGGGGAGCGACTCATCCGGGGTGTGGGTCCTCTTCGCTGGAGGTGGTGGCCCGGATTGTTCAGTATGCCAGGTCTGCTGGCAGGCCTCGGAGCAGAAATCCCCTGGAGGTGACTCGCCCACCGCCTGCCCGCAGTGCCGGCGAGCGTGGTCGCCGAGGGCGGTGTCGATCGCGGTCAACGCAGTGTCGAGGTCGGATCTCATGCGGCCCTCCTGTGGCTGGTTGGGGCGGTGGCGCGGTGGTGGTGGGTCGTGAGGAGAGCGCGTAGGGCGGTGGCCGCTTGGGCGCGGACGACAGCGCCTGACCCGGAGTTGCCGCTGCTCACCGCTCACCAGGTGTAACTCTCTGTATCGTGCCGGTACCTACGGAAGGTTGTTGGTGAGTCACTATGGGGTGATCACGAGTTCCGATGGTTGTGAAGTTGTTGTGGAGGTTGCAATAATGAAGTCTCCCGGAGTTCCTAACGAAGGAGGTTTCGAATGCCTGACCCCGCGAGTGGGCAAGGTATGTATTTTTACAGCGAAACGGACTTTGAGGGGGATAGAAAGTTTTACCCAGTAGAGAAAATCGTTTCATATGAAGCCATCCCGTTTCCGGCCAAGTCGTATAAAAACATTTCCAATCTGGCGGTGTTTGGGTATGCGATTCGGGACATGAGCCAACAGCCGCCGGAACTGGCAGAGTATATGCTTAATGCGGAGGGAGATTTAGACCCTCCTGTTATAATTTTTGGTATTCCGATAATCCAGGATTAAGCGGGGGGTGAGTGGGTGACACGGGTTGGTGGGGTGCGCCGAGGAGGGGCCTGGGGTTTTCACGATCTGTGATCACGAGTGAGAGGTCATGAGGGTCGAGGGCAGGGCATGTGTGGGACATGACCGCATAGAGCGGTTCGGGTGATTGGGGAGGTTTGGGATAGACACGCCGTAGTGCGTGCCTTATGGCAGTTCAGGCACGGTCCCTAGAGAGGATCAAGGTTCCTACGCCGCTGATCGTCTCGAAGGACCGTGCCCGTGCCGTCATCTTGCCCTGTCCGGCCCGCTTCTGGCCAGCGGTTCATCACCGAGAACCGCCCCGAGCCTGTCGGCGGGGACGCGGGCCGGGATCTCAAGGCCATTCGTGCCAGATGCCACACGCTCGCCGACTACTTGAATCCAAGTAGTCGCTCACCGGTCGCGGCAAGGTTTGCGCTACGAGCTGGGGCTTCTGCTGGCCGTTCGAACGCGCGACGGCCGACGTCACAGCACCGCTCGACCACCTCACCCGCGCCACCCTGATCAACGCCTCATGCGCCACAGCCAAATCCTGGACACCACCCCCACCCAACCTCCGCTACACCGATGGATCGCCGCCCACACCGCCATCACCACCGCCCGGCTCCTAGGCGAATGGGCACCGTCCCACGCCTCTCATCGGGTCCTGCGGCGTCCCGCCTAGCCAGGGCCGATCGTCCGTGGCGTCCCACCACATCCAACCGGCCCGACCGCTGCCCACAGCGTCCCTACTACCGTTTCTACTACGACCCGCCCGAGGATCGTCGTGGACAACGGTGCTCGCCTTCTTTGCCCCAAGCTGCCAGCGGTCGCGCTCGGGATGCCCTGGATCTGGTTGGTGCCTTCGTACATCTGGGTGATCTTTTACCTGTCCGGGGCCAACCTGGCGAGCTACCTGGAAAACAGGGGGTGAACAGCGACAACATGTCTCACTACCTTCTCACCGATTTTCGCCAAGGATTCAGACAGGCCCGCTTAGCTCGACTTCGCGTAGCGCGGCGCCCACTGACGTCTCATCACGGAGAGGAGCACCGATCGTGACTAGCGCTGACCCGCCGCCCACAGGGCTGCCACCGAGCTTGTTGGCGACCCTGCCCGGCCGCTACTACATCGACCCATCGGTCTTCGCGCTGGAGCGGTCGCGGATCTTCGAAGCCGGTTGGTTCTGCTCTGCGCGCAGCGCCGACCTGGCGACGCCCGGCTCCTTCGAGACCGTTCAGATCGGCCAGGAAAGCGTGCTGATCGCGCGCGGGCGCGACGCGGCGTTGCACGCGTTCCTCAACGCCTGCCGGCATCGGGGCGCCCGCCTGTGCACGGAGGACAGCGGCGCGGTGACACGGTCGTTCCGATGTCCCTACCACGCCTGGACCTATGGGCTGGATGGCACGCTGATCGCCGCGCCCCACCTCACCGGCAGGCCCGACATCGACCGGACCGAGTACGGCCTGACCCGGCTGCACCTGCGGGAGTGGCTGGGCTACGCGTGGGTCTGCCTCGCCGAGGACCCGCCGTCGTTTGAGGACACCGTCATCACTGAGGTGACCGGCAGGCTGGGCGGCCCGGGAGAGATCGACGCCTACCGCATCGACAAGCTCGGCCTCGGCCGGCGCATCGACTACGACGTGCGCGCGAACTGGAAGCAGATCATCGAGAACTTCATGGAGTGCTACCACTGCCCGATCATCCACCCCGAGCTCACGAAGGTCCTGCCGGAGTTCGCCGACGGTTACGCCACGCAGTACCGCGTGGGCCACGGCGCGGAGTTCGGCGAGGGCATCGAGGGGTTCACAGTCGATGGCGGCGCCGGGGTGAAGCGCCTGCCAGGGGTGGGGGAACACCAGGACCGCCGCTACTACGGGATCACCGTGCGGCCTCAGGTGTTCCTCAACCTGGTCCCCGACCATGTGATCGTGCACCGGATGTTCCCGCTTGCGCCGGATCGCACGCTCGTCCGGTGCGACTGGCTGTACCTGCCGGAGGTGATCGAGTCCGGTAAGGACCTCTCGCGCTCAGTGGAGTTGTTCCACCGCGTCAACCAGCAGGACTTCAAAGCCTGCGAGCGTTGCCAGCTGACCATGGGTTCGCGGGCCTATGCGCGAGGTGGCTTGCTTGTGCCCAGCGAGCATCACATCGGAGGGTTCCACGACTGGTTACGCGACATGATCAAGGACTCATGAGGGCGAGAGCCCAAGCACGGATCTGGTGTGCCGGGTGTGGTGAATGATCGATCGCGCTCGACGCTGGTGCACAGATCGGAGATGATGGGCGGGTGGATCTGCCGTTGGCTGATGATGAGACGTTCCGCCGGGCTGCCGAGCTGGTTGAGGCGCTCGCGGCCCAGCACGGTCTGAGCGAGGTCCGGCTCGGCCAGCATGGGGGGGAACTCGTGGTGACCGCGGGTGCTGATCGTGACTACTTCGATCTGGTGCGGTTTGAGCTGGAGCTGGAGAATCTGCTGCGGGCACGGGTTCGGGTGGTGTCCAGCGGAGCACCCGGAGCGCGGACCCGCGAGTCGCTGCGGCCGGGCAACGCCGCGGCGTGAGCGAACCCGATGAGTTACTCGGATTCGCTCTGGAAGCACTGGACGAGATCGACACCCTCGTCGGTCACGGCCGCCAGGAGTTCGCGGACAGTCTGGACCGGCAGCGCGCGCTGGCGTTCTGCTGGATAGCGGTCGGAAGCGCGCTGAAGGACTACACCCGTATTTCTCAGCTACCAGCCCGGCAGGAACCGTTGTCCTCCCCGATCAGATTCCGTGATCGGCTTGCGCATCAGGCTCTGAGCCAGCTTGACGCCGAGTTGCTCTGGCGGGTCAGCACCGAGCGCGTCCGACAGCTACGAGTCATCCTGCTCAGCCTGCGGACTTCGGGTCGATAGCCAGACTGGTCACATGACCTATCGAAATGGCCTCCGGGACGATGTCCCGGAGGCCATTTCGATAGGTAGCGGGGGCAGGATTCGAACCCGCGATCTCTGGGTTATGAGCAGTCCCAAGGCCGTCTCATCTGTCCCGACTGCACGCATTCGAGCTGTTCAGTCGGATTGCTCTGACACTCGTCATCCATTCCGTCTCAGCCGACGCGCTGGGTGGCGCAGCATCTCGTTACCGCCACCGTTACCGCGTTACCGCTGATGACCTGCTGATGGTGATCACACGTGAATCCCAGTTTGGAAGGCTGCGCCCACTGCGCCGTCAGACCTATCGATGGCCTGCACTTCAGAGCACCGTAGTCACCGTAGTTGACCGCTATTGACCCCTCCTTACAGCACGTGCTCATGGCCGCAGTCGCGCACCGGTGGTGCCGGTCCCCGCAGCGTTGGTGCTGCGCTGCGGGTGGTGGCGGCGGGTGGTGTTGACCGCAGGTTGGAACGTGGTCTGCCAGTCGACGACAGCTGGCGGTGTATGGTCAGCGTGATCTGAGGTGCGTACAGAGAGGCGTGCGGCGTGCTCAAGCAGTGGAAGGAACTGAAAGCAAGGCTCGCGACTTCAATAGTGTACCGCCGTGACCGTTCGGCCGCAGAGACAACGTGCACCGAGTGTGGGAGGGCCGCCGATGGTGAGGCGCCGACGCTGGTCTGCCCAAGCTGTGAATACCAGATGTCTGGGTACAACGAGCAGTTTCTGGCCCGACGGGCAGTGGAGGATGGGGAGTGGTCCGCCTCGTGCGATGGCTGTGATCGCGAAACGTTCATCTTCGAGGGTCAGTCTGTCTGCGCGCGATGCGGCCGGTTGCGTATGATTGTCAACGATCAGTTGATGAGCCGATTCGGGGAGCTCGAAGGCCAGCCACCCCGGGCAGGGCACCAGATCGGCAAGACGCCCCCGATCAAGGTCGAGGCTGTATGCCCTTCCTGCAGGCGCCGCTCATGGATATATAAGAACGTCCTCGACCAGAAGCAGGGAGCCGTCGTCTGCGAAGTTTGCTCCTCACCGTTCCGGATCCCGGCGTCGGGCTCTACAGAAGACGAGAAAATTGCTGTCCGGATCGAGTTCGGGGGTATTATGTTGGATGTAATCCGACGCTCCACCGGTATCAGATTAAGCGACGAGCATTTAGCCCTTGCAACGATCCTGTGCGACGAAGCTGAAGGTCGGCGTTCGGTCGGGGAGACGGCCCGGTATATCAAGGCCATCGGGGAGTCGCTCGTCAACAACCAGGGCCGATCTCTCGCCGCAGCTCTCCCGTCGTTCCTATACACCCTGGATGGCCAGGGCGTACATGTGATGACCACCGACGATTTCTCCGCCCGCAACGACGCCGAACTGTACCGGAATTTCGTCGATTTCCTTGGCGACAGGTTCAGGGTTGGATTAATCCACACTGGCCAGTCGTTGGAAGATAGACGGGCCGCATATAAAGCGGCCATCACGATCGGGCCCGTGGAACAATTCGAGGCGGACAAGGCGAGCGGCGGTACGGCGATCATACGGGTTGCCAAGGACCGTGAGGAGTTCTTTCCCCGTTATCGGCAGGTGGTCTGCTTACCCAATCCTACTTGACTGCGACTGCTCACAACAAATGACAATCGCGCGAGCCCCGATGATCATTAACCTTTGAGAATTTCTCTCCCAGAGATGCCGGGACGCACCTTGCGATTAGGCGGCGCACTGCGGGGAGGCCGGGCCGCCGGGAGCGGAGCGGGAGGCGGACCCGGCCTCCCCGCAGTGCACTCACAGATCCCATAGAGGCGAATTCGGCAACGCACGAACCGTAGTTGGCGGACCGTGTTTGTGGGGTCGTGGCGTTGGGCTATCGGTCGGAGATCGATGTGTAGAAGGACGTGATGACGTCGTTGAGGGCGGTGGTCGCGGGGTCGTCGCGGTAGCGTTTGCGGACCTCGTGGTAGAGCTCGTCGGTGACCATGGACAGGGTGTTGATGGACTTCCGGTCAGCTTGGAATGCCTTGCGCGCCCAGTCGGTGGCGCGGTCGATCTCGCCGTCTCGGAGGGACACGATCGCGAGGGTGAGTCGAGCTTCGGTGCCGCGCATGGGGCTGCGGTCGCTGCCGTCTGGGCGTTCGGACAAGCGGAGCACTCCGTGCGCGTGCTCGGCCGCACGGGTGTTGTCGCCGCCGATGCGGTAACAGTCCATCGCGTAGAAGTCCCATTTGGCGGGGTCGATCACGAAGTGGTTGTCTGGCTGGGTGGGGTACTCGTGGCCGTCCAGCAAGCGAAAACCCTGGTCGAGGGCGTGGCGGACATCGCTGGGGTTGCCCATGCGGGCGTGGGCTTTGGCGGCTTGGGCGGCGAGTTGCACAGCAACCGAGGAATGGGGCGCGGCCGTGATGCCGGCGTCGGCGTAGTCGAGGACAGATCGCAGACGGCCTTGGGTGAGGGCGAACCAGGCGCTCATCTCGAATGACCAGGCGATGATCTCCCCGTGGCCGGCTTCACGACCGAGCTGGGCGGCGGAAATGCGAGCGGTCTCGGCGTGCCGAGCCAGGCCGAGGTCATAGTTCACGCAGCCGATCAGCAGCGCCAGCCACCCAGCGATGACCAGCAGCTCCCGATGCTCACTCAGCCGGGTGGGTCCCGCAAGCAGGCGTTGAATGTATTCAATCTGATAGCGCACATCCTCGCGCAGCTCCTCAGTGCGGCGGGAAACGTACTCGCAACACAACTGCTCGGTGATGACGGTGAGTTGGTCGATCGTGTCACGGCCGACATCGGTGCGGTGGATCTTCCGCATGAGGTCGCTGAAGATCAGCGGATCACGCCCGGGACGGACCAGGTCAGCGCTGGACGCGGGTGCGGTGGCGTAGGCGGCGATGAGCTGGCCGTGGGCGCTCAGCGCCCGGTCCAGGCGCTGGACGGTCGCGTCGTCGGGGCTGAACAGGTTTTGCTCGGCGCGGCTGATCCGGCTTTGACTCCAATTGGCCTGTTTCGCCAGCTCCCCCTGGGTGAGGCCGGCCTCGGTGCGTAGCTGGCGCAGCGTGTCACCGAAGGTCCGCAAAGCCTGTTCACCCCCTGACTATGCGCATGTCATGCGCGCATCCCGCATCGCGTGGCGCCCCGGCCAGCCTAGCCCGCACGATGCATCCAGCGGGCAGTCACCCGCCGCTGGGTAGCGGGAAGGAGCACAACATGGGGCTGCACATTGTGGTTCATCCGAGGTTCGGCGACACGGCCCGTGTCGCGACCGACCTGACCGGCCGTCCGTGGCTCGTGGCGGATATCGACACCGGTGGCACGTTCTCGGTCCAGGTCAATGACGAGCTGGGCGGTATCGAGCTCGCGGCTCAGATGTCGGCCCGGTCGTCGTTGCGTCGGCGGCAGCCGGTGATGGCGGGGCCAGCGACGGGGCGTGAAGCGATTCGGATGAATCAGCTTGGGGTCATAGGGTGAACGCACCACCAGGAATGATACCCTAGTGCTCGCCCATTCGGCAATCAGAAGGAGTCATCGTCAGTGCAGGGTACGGAACTCGTTGCCGA
>JBOHFJ010000214.1:0-8768 GCA_050699655.1 Pseudonocardiaceae bacterium | reverse complement strand
ACTGTTCGACGTCCACCGTGCGCATGGTGGGCTCCGCGCACGCTAACCTGTTCGCCTCGATCTCGGCGGGGATCAATGCACTGTTCGGCCCGCTGCACGGGGGGGCGAACCAGTCGGTACTCGAGATGCTCGAGCGAATCCACGCTGAAGGTGGTGACGTGGATGCCTTCGTCGCGAAGGCGAAGGACCACACCGGCGGCGTGCGGCTGATGGGCTTCGGGCATCGGGTCTACAAGCACTACGATCCACGCGCGAAGATCGTCAAGAAGACCGCGGACGACATCCTGCACAAGTTGGGGATCAACGACCCGCTGCTCGACATCGCGCTGGCGCTGGAGGCCAAGGCGCTGGCTGACGATTACTTCGTCGAGCGCAAGCTCTACCCCAATGTCGACTTCTACACCGGTTTGATCTACCGGGCAATGGGTTTCCCGACCAGGATGTTCACGGTGCTCTTCGCGCTCGGGCGACTGCCGGGGTGGATCGCGCATTGGCGCGAGATGATGAGTGATCCGGAAACCAAGATCGGTAGGCCGTGTCAGGTCTACACCGGCTACTCCGAACGAGAGTACACCGCGATTACTCAGCGCTGACTTCACCGCGGAGCGTTCCTCAGTTGGGCGATGCGCGAGTGGCCGGGCACCGCGTAGGTTGCCCGCAGGCCGACACTGGGGGCTTGGCGTATCTATGCGCACCCTGTCCACGTGCACCATGCGAAAGGCATCCATGCGCACCATCGAGTGGGTCGACGGACACGTCGATGTGGTTGACCAGACAGTCCTGCCGCAACAGCGGCGGGTGGCTTTGCGCACCGTCAGCGAGGTGGTGGACGCGATCCAGCGGTTGGTGGTCTGCGGCGCGCCCGCGCTGGGCGCGCTGGGCGCGCTCGGCGTCGCGCTAGCGGCGGAGCGGTCAGCCCAGCGGGGTTATGACCCCGACGCCGTGCGGGCCGACGCCCGTCGCATCGCCGAAGCCCGCCCCACCGCGATGCACCTGAGCTGGGCGGTGCGCCAGGTGCTCCCCGCGGTGACGGGCGGGCCCGCCGCGGTGCTGGGCGCCGCGCAGGCGCTGGTGGAGGCCGACGTGCGGGCCTGCGCCACGCTGTCCCGGCTCGGCGCCGCCCTGCTGCGCAGTTACGTCGGCGACCGGCCGATGGCGCTGCACACGCACGGCAATGCGGGGGCGCTGGCCTGCGTGGAGTGGGGCACCGCGCTCGGTGTGGTCCGGGCGCTGCACGCAGACGCGCTGATCCGGATAGTGCTGGTCGGGGAGACTCGCCCGCTGCTGCAGGGCTCGCGGATCACCGCGGTCGAGCTCGCCCGGCTGGGCGTGCCGCATCAGGTGGTGGTCGACGCCGCCGCTCCGGGGCTCATCGCCAGCGGGCAGGTGGATGCGGTGATCGTCGGAGCGGACCGGATCGCCGCCAACTACGACGTGGTGAACACGGTGGGCACCTACCCGCTGGCCCTGGCCGCGGCCAGAGCCAGCATCCCGTTCGTGGTGGCCGCCCCGACCGCCACGCTGGACCCGGACGCGCCCACCGGAGCGGCGGTGACCATCGAGTATCGGGACCCTGATGAGGTGCTCCTGGTGGGGGGCTGGCGGATGGCGCCCGCCGAATCCGCCGCCCTCAACCCCGCCTTCGATGTGACCCCCGCTGACCTGGTCACCGCCATCGTCACCGAGTCTCGGGTGATCGAGCCGTCTCGGGTGATCGAGCGCTCTGGGGTGATTGAGCAGTCGGGGCTCGCCGCGCGGACGGCTGTGGTGCACGCGGTGACGGTCCCCGTCATGCGGATGGTCGGGGCGTACTGATTTTCCGCCGCTACGAGCTGGGCAGCAGCACCACGCTGCGGAGCACCTCGCCGCGCTCCATCTTTCCGAAGGCGGTTTCCACGTCGTCCAGGGTGATCGTTTCGGAGACGAACCGCTCCAGAGGCAGCCGGCCCCGCAGGTGCAGCTCGACCAGTATCGGGAAGTCCCGCTCGGGCAGGCAGTCGCCGTACCACGACGACTTGAGCGTCCCGCCCCGGCCGAAGAACTCCAGCAGGGGGATGTCGGGCACTCTCAGCTCGGGGGTGGGTACCCCGACCAGGACGACGGTGCCCGCCAGGTCGCGGGCGAAGAATGCCTGTCGCCAGGTCTCCGGCCGGCCCACCGCATCGATCACGACGTCGGCCCCGAAGCCGCCGGTGTGCGCCCGCACCGCTTCCACGACGTCGGACTCTCGCGCGTTGACCGTGTGTGTCGCGCCGAAGTCGGTGGCCCATTGCAATTTGCCCGGGTCCACGTCGATGCCGATGATCGTGGTCGCGCCCGCCAGCAGCGCCCCGGCGATGGCGCCGTCGCCCACCCCGCCGCACCCGATCACCGCCACCGAGTCACCCCGGGTGACGCCGCCGGTGTTGAGCGCCGCGCCGAGCCCGGCCATCACGCCGCAGCCGAGCAGGCCGGCGATCTCCGGAGCGATCGCGGGGTTGACTCTGGTGCACTGGCCGCTATGGACCAGGGTTTTCTCGGCGAACGCTCCGATGCCCAGCGCGGGGGACAGCGCCGTGCCATCCGGCAGCCGCATGGATTGGGCGGCGTTGTGGGTGTCGAAGCAGTACCAGGGTTTGCCTCGGCGACATGCGCGGCAGCGTCCGCACACCGCGCGCCAATTGAGGATGACGAAGTCACCGGGCGCGACGGTGTCGACCCCGTCCCCCACCGCCTCTACCACGCCAGCGGCCTCATGCCCGAGCAGGAACGGGAACTCGTCGTTGATCCCGCCCTCGCGATAGTGCAGGTCGGTGTGGCACACCCCACACGCCTGCACCGCGACCAGCGCCTCACCCGGTCCCGGGTCTGGCACCAGCACCGCCTCCACCGTGACCGGAGCACCTTTGCCGCGCGCCACCACCCCCCGCACCTCGTGGCCCACCGTCACCTCACCGTCTTGCGGACGTGGGTTCAGCGGGCCTTGCGAACTCGTCGCTTCGCACGTTTCGCGATCCTCTTAACGGCCTTCTTGGCGCGCTTGGACCGCTTGTCGCCGGGAGCGGTGATGGCCAACAGCAGTCCGCCGAGCAGGCCGCAGTTGGCCAGGAAGTGCTGCTGGTGGGCCCGGCGGGTGTCAGGAGCACCGGGGGCCCAGAACGGGTGTTCGGTGACAGTGCTCGGGATCAGGTCCGCGGCGAGCACCAGCGCGGAAATCCGGGGCAGCCGACCGATAGCCATCAGCAGCCCGGCGCTGATCTTCACGGCGGCGCCGGCTTGTACGATCAAGGCGGGATCGACGGGAGTGGGTAACAAGTCCTGGCCCTTCGCCAGCAGCGGCGCGGCTGCTTCGAGCTTTGGCTTCGGGTTGATCAGGGTTTCCACGCCGTTGGCGATGGACACGGCGGCGATCAGTGGGCGGGCAATGCGGCGCAGCAACACGGGGGGCTCCTCTCTGAGCGCTTCGCTTTCGCACCGTAGCGCCCTTGAGCGGCCGTGAGTGTGAAGCCACCCATCTGAGGCGCAAGGCTGCGCCAGGTGAGTGACAGCGCCGCCGTCAGCAACCCAGCGCCTTCAGAAACCCAGCGCTTCGGCGGCTCTCGCGGCGGCGTTGAGTAACCTTTCCCGGTCTGCGATCTTGATGCGGGCGCGTCCCGCCGCTGCCCCGAGCGCCCGCTCGGCAGCGTCGATCGCCTCCCAACCGGCCCAGGTCACCACCTTCACCCCCCGCTGGGTGAGCGTCTCGATGAGCATGTCGGGTTCCCGGTGCGGGGCGCGGGGTAGTGCGTCGAGGTCGTGCAGCAGGCTCTCCACGGTCTCCTTGGCGTCGCTCTTGTTGGTGCCGATCACCCCGGTGGGGCCACGCTTGATCCAGCCGACCACGTACTCGCCGGCCGCGGTGGCACCGTCGCGCTGGACCCGGCCGGCCACGTGCGGGATCACTCCGGACCGCTCGTCGAACGGGACGCCGGGCAGCGGCAGTCCACGGTAGCCCACCGAGCGCAGCAGCAGCTGCGCCGCCAGGGTCACCGTCTCACCGGTGCCAACGACACTGCCTAAGCCGTCCAGCTGGGTGCGCTCACACCGCACCGCCTCCACCGCCGCGGTGCCGAGCACGGCCACTGGCGCGAGCAGGAATCGCAGGTGAATCCGTCGCGGCCGGTCCAGTCGTGACCGGGTGGCCCACTCCCACAGCGTCTCGACGTTGCGCCGCACTGTCTTGTTTGTCTCCACCAGCTCCTTGCCGGCTTCATCGAGAACAAGTTCAGCGGGGTCGACCAGCACATCGGCATGAGCCAGCTCACCCAGCTCACGCAGTTCCTTGGTGGTGAATTTGGCCTGCGCCGGGCCGCGCCTGCCGACAACATAGATGTCGCTGATGGCGCTGGAGTCGAGCACCTTGAGCACGTGGTCGGGCATGTCGGTGACGCTCAGCTCCCGCGTGGTCTTCGCCAGAATGCGCGCGACGTCCACCGCGACGTTGCCCACCCCGACCACCACCGCGCTGCGCGCATCCAACGTGAACGCGTCCACCTCGGCGTCCGGGTGCCCGCAATACCAAGCCACAAATTCGGTCGCCGAGAAACTGCCGGGCAGGTCTTCGCCGGGGATGCCCAGCCGGCGATCCACCGGTGCCCCGGTCGCGTAGACCACCGCGTCGTAGTATTCGCGCAGCTCATCCATCCTGAGTGCGGCACCCAGCTCAACTCCGCCAAGAAATCGCACGCTGGGCCGCTCCAGGATCTTGCGCAGAGTGATCTCCAGCGATTTCATCTTCAAGTGGTCCGGCGCCACGCCATAGCGCAACAGTCCGTACGGGCAGGGCAACCGGTCCACGACGTCCACGGTCACCGCGTCATGCTTGCTGAGCTCATCGGCCGCGTATAGTCCGGAGGGACCCGACCCGATCACCGCCACTCGAATGGATCCGGACACGGCTGTCACACCTCCTGGACTCCAACACCCGGACTTCTCGCCCGCTCGACGTTACGCCACCACCGTCATCAGCCGGCGCAACGCCGCGACGGTCAGTCCGGCACGCAACCACTCGGCATGCTTTTCTGGACCCTGTTGAGGGCCCTGTTCAGGACCCCGAAGCACCGTGACGCCACCCGGGCGAGCCAGGTCGTCGAGCACCGCCACCGCGCCCGACAGATCCTGGTCACGGGTGTATCCGTTGACCACCGCCACGCACCGCAGGCCCGCGCGGAGCGCGGCGTGCACCCCGTTCGCGGAGTCCTCGACGGCTACCGCGCCGGCGGCGCTCAAGCCCAGGCGAGCCAGCGTTTCCAGGTAGACGGCTGGTTGGGGTTTCAAGTCGGTAACGTCTGAGCCGGTCACGACGACATCAAACGCATCGAGCCCGAAAAGCGTGTCGAGCAACGGCAGCACCCACTCGCCGGTTCCCGTGGTCGCGACCGCGGTAGCCACGCCCTCGGCTCGCAGTGCCGCGATCAGCTCCGCCGCGCCTGGCCGGGGCTGGATCGCTCCCGTGCGGACCAGCGCCGCGAACCGGCTGGTTTTGTCCCGGTGCAGTGTGGCGGCCAGTGCGGCGGCCTCGGCGGGGGAGTGCCCACTGCGGCGGAGATAGCCTTCGATACGTCGGCGCCCACCGGTTGTCGCGAGCAGTTCACCGTATTCCGCGACGCTCCACCGATAATGCAGGCCAGCCGCCTGGAAAGCCTCATTGAACGCCACCCGATGACCATCCCGCTCGGTGTCGGCGAGCGTGCCGTCCACATCGAAAATAACCGCACGCAGCGGGTTGGCCGGTTGGGGGAGGTTGCGCCGCCGCGCGCTCGACATGGGCGTCAGGCTAACCTGCCGGGGCTAACCGTGGGGTCTGCTCGTCGGTCCGTAGCGCCGGCCCCGGGTCCCGTGGAACTCCGCCCGTACCGACTTCGAGACCGATTTGGAGTCGGGGGTTCGGTCCGCTGACTGATCCAGATTCCGTGATGACCGATTTTTAACCAATCGTGAAGATCCGTTGTCCAGGTCAGCGTGCGTGTCAGAAGTAGCTTGACGAGACAGGCTCCCTTCGGTGGTCTCGACGACGCCGGGGTGGACCTGGCGGGTGCGCTCGGTGCTGGCCGTGAACGTCTCGACGTGCTCCGGCTGGATGTCCCACTTGCGCCAGATGCGCGCAACGGTGGCGAACGAGATGCCCAGCTGTTGGGCCAGCAGCCGGGACGACCAGTGGCTGACCCTCAGATTCGCTGGGGGATGACCACCGTCAGCGAGTGTGGTGGCCACCACCTTGAACTCGTCGACCACGGCTGGTCGGCCAGGTCGGGGTAGGTCGCCGAGAGCCTTGATTCCCCCGGTGGCATAGCGATTGCGCCAGTTGATCACCGTCGGGCGAGTCGACCCGGTCCGGCGAGCGATCTCCGCGTTCGGCAGGCCCTCCGCCGACATGAGCACGATCCGCGCTCGTCGCGCGAGACTCGGCCGCACCGACACCGAGCGCACCATCGCCTCCAGGCGGCCTCGGTCGCCTTCGCGCAGTGTCAACGGTGTGGTGCTGACCTTCAACGGCGCGGGGTTGACCTTCAACGGCGCTGTGCTGCCTGCCAACGGCGCTGTGCTGCTCATGGCTCCATGCTCCCGCAGCTCGGAGTGTAAAACAACTATCAACACATACCCCTGCCTGCGGCGTCTGCGGTGTATGGGTCCGGAGTCCGGGGCGCGCAGATCCTCTTGACAGGCTCCCTCTCATCCGTGTGGACTAATGTTTCGCGTCACAGCACGAACGCCAGACGCGGAGCGTAGGCGAGACCGTAGGCGAGACCACGACACGGCTCACCAGGCGCTGGCAGGGGAGCGAGGGAGGGGACAGGAGATGGCCAACGAGATCTGCCAGGCGTGGTCGAGGCAACCTCCGGATCGTGGTCGGCGGAATCCTTCGAGGCGTCCGAATGGAGACAAGAAATGATCTTGTGGTGGATTGGTGACCTCATCTTGCTCTTCGTGGTGTTGCCCATCGTCATGCTGCTGATGAAGCGCATTGTCACGCCAGTGGATCGTATCCGCGCGACCGTGGATGACATTCTGTACCACGGCGTGGTTTTGACTGGGAAGCTTGACAACGTTCCTGAGCTGCTGGCTGTGACAGACGGTGCGGTCAAGCAGATCGCTATTGGCTCGACCCGCTACGTGAAACGTGTCGGTCATCTTCTAGCCGCCCTGGGTGTCTAGTGAGCGAACTGGGCGTCTAGTGAACGAATGAGTCGCCCCAGACCATCGAGGACAGAGGAGGACGCCATGCCCGCGGCCGGGTGGGTCACGTTGCTCGCCGTTGCGTTGATCGTAGTCGTAGTCGGCCTGTCACTGTTGAAGGTGATTTTTCAGCTGAAGCACGTTGCCTGGACGTTGGGCACCGTCATCGTGGGAGTCAACGCTATCGCTTATCAGACGAGAACATTGCCGGACGTTTTGCCGTCAATTAACGCCAGTCTCGCTCCGGTGCGGGCGATGGCGGAACAGGTTTAACCAGCTTGATATGAGGGAGTAAGAAATGCTGCAGTTCACATGTGCTCACGAAGAATGTGGCTCGCAATTGACCGCGTCTAGCAAAGACGCTCTGGTGAGTCAGGTTATCGATCACGTCAAGAAAGAACACGATGTCCACACGGCAACCCAGACACTCCAGAGTTACCTGGTGGCAACGTGCGTGACGACCGTATCGGACCGTTAAGTCTCCATGACTCCCCAGTAACTACGGCTATCGAAAGGAGGGCTGTGGGATGATGTTGCTTGCGGAACAGCTACCCGGACCACCTCAGGGGCATATGTTTGGCTGGTTCCTGGGTTTCGCGATCGCTGTCGTGCTGATCACGGTGGTGGTCGCGTTGGTAGCCCCGCTTCTGGTCCTCGCCGCGCGGATCGCCCGCCAGGCGCCACAGATCAACGCGGCACTGCAGCAGGCATACCGGAACACGCTCCCGTTGGCGGACCTGCGACAGACGATCGACCACGGTGAGGTCATCCTCGGAGGCCTGCAACGCGGCCGCGCCCGGCTTGGAGGTTAGCGATGGCATTTCTACTCGGGTACGCGGGTGGTCCGGCGGGCTATGCGCCTGAAGAGATCACCTTTTGGTGGGTCGCGATAGCGATGGGGCTCGGTGTAGTCCTTGTCGTGATCCTGCTGCTGGCCTCTCTGCTGTCGATGGTGAAGGCCATCGACCGAAATGTTGCCGGTGTCCGGGACACCCTCCGGGCCATTCCGGAGAACACCGCTAATGCTGCGCTTATTCCGGTCACGGCCGACAGAGTCGACATGGTGCTGGCGGAGGGCCTGACGCACCATGCGTTCATTACCAAAGTTCTTGCCGGGTAAGGATAGCGCATGCTTCTTGTTGTCCTGACAGTAGCCCTCGTCGCGGTCTTGACCGCGGTTCTCGCGTTTTACTTGTTCGTGGTCGGTTTTACCCTGAATTGTATCGCGGACAATCTCGAGGACTGCTTGGTCAACGTGAAGACAATCGTCAACCAGGCCGAGGCTATTGTTCCGGGTGTCGAGCACATCAACCGCACGGGGAAAATAGTGGCAGGTGCGCTGCCGTTGCTGTACGAGGGTGCCGAGAAGATCGTGAACAAGTTGGCCCCGCTCCGATCAATTCCTGTCAACGAGCACACCACCGTGCCGGCTTCTGGTCGGCGGCGGTCTCGCCTGATGGGAACAGTCGGGTTTGGAGGTCAGCAGCCTTAAGATATCTCGAGGGCTTCGTCAGGACAGGGTAGCGCGCAGTGCTCCGTTGGTAACGGCTGAGCAAGGATAGCACAGTGGGGGG
>JBOHFJ010000213.1:0-8839 GCA_050699655.1 Pseudonocardiaceae bacterium | reverse complement strand
AACCGGCGCCCACCCGACACGACAGCCGGGCACCACACCACGCCCACCACCCAAAAACAAGATCAACAAGAGGGCCGGTCGAGGCTCCCGGCCAGATGATCATTCCTGTGAATACGGGAGGCTAGTAGTAGACGGCGCACAAGCCCATGCTGGGCAACGACGGTATCCAGCACCTCACCCGGCCCGAGTTTGTCCTCTAGGCGCTTGCACCGCGCCAGCGTGACCGCCAGATTCTCCACAACTTTGGCATCAACTCGACGCGGGGCCGCCAGAGCCTGCGCTATCCGGGTGCATTCATCGGTGTCCAGGCCAGTCAACCCCACGGCTGCCAGTACGCACCCGACCAGCCGCATCGCCTCGCGACGACCCACCGACCGCACCAATTTTGTGAACACCCGTAGCAGCTCCCCGGCCAGCTCACTGTCCGCACCCGTCAGCTCCGGCCACAGGTCATGCCCGGCCACCGGGCCAAGCCCCAGCGTGGACGTGGGCGAGGCTCGGAGGGCGTCTAGCTGGGCCAGCGCTTCGGCCTGCCGCACCTGACGACACTGTGCATGGTAGTCCCGCTCGGCGTCGGCTAGCGCGTGGTGCTCGGCGAGCAAGGCACCCTCGGCGCGGCACATCTCGTCGGTGATCGCCCACAGCGCCTCGGGCATCGTGCGCGTACCGTGCTCGATCCTCGACACCATGCTGCGGGTCCTGCCGATAGCCCTGGCCAGTTCGGGTTGCGAGACCCCCGCTGCCCCGCGATACATCGCCAGGTGCGCACCAAGCCTCCGCCGCAAGGTCTCCAGGCCCGCACGATCAGGCGGCACGTTCCCCGCGTCGACCGTCATGGCCATCGATCCTAGAGGGTGACCACCAGCGGTGACGCCCGGCAAGGGCCACCCGGTGAGGCGCGCTTATTCACAGAGAGATCGCGACTGGTTGATCTGGCAGACCGCCCGCACCCGGTCGTAGAAGGAGTCATCGACCGCTACATAACCGTACGTGTCGCGGTCGCCGATTGCGCATTCGCCCTGGCAGAAACCGTGTGCCCGCAGGTAGTCGGCGTTGGCGTGCCGCTGGAGCGCCGTGGTCAGTCGCTGGCGCAGTTGCGGAGCCAGGCTGTTGGCGATCACTATCGGCCCATCGGGGATGGGATCCGAGGTCCACACCGTGGTGATCTTTCCTGGCTGGATCTGATGCTGCTCGGTCAACTGCGTCCCAACCAAGCCGTCAGCCGCGAAACCGGCGTCACACTGGTGGTGGGCCACCGCCAGCACCGAGGCGTCATGGCCACCGGCGAAGATCGGCGTGATGTCGCGCTCGGGTTGGATACCCACATCGAGCAGGCCGACGCTCGGATACAGGTAGCCGGAGGTCGAGTAGCGGTCCGGGAAGCAGATTCTCTTGCCGCGGAAGCCCGCCAGAGTCGTGATCGATGAACCGGCCGGAACGATGCCGTAAGAATAGTAATCGAGGAGTTTCTCCCTATCCCTTGATTGGCCGGCTACCAGAGTGATCTGCGCACCCTGCTGCTTGGCGAGCATGTAGGACAAGGGCCCGATCGCGGCGATATCGATCTTCCCATCGCGCAGTCCCGTGATAACCGCGGAATAGTCGGTTGCGTACTGCACGTGGATTTCCCGGCCGGTCTCCTTGCTCAACATCTTCAGCATCGGCTGATAGGCCTGCTGCAGATTCGCGGGCTGCAGGCTGGGCACCGCGACGAAGACCAGCGCTGGTGGATCGCCTCCGGACCTGTCAGCGGCGATGCTCTGGCCGCACCCGGACGCGATCAGCAACACGGCGAGAACTGTCGCGAGCGCGGTGCGACGGTAGCGTTTGATCACGAATGAGCTCCATACCGGTCGTCAGGCGGGCAGGTGGTTCGGTATTCCATTCCCAGGACGTAGCGGACCCACTCGGCGGCATTGAGGCCGCGTCCCGCGAGGGAGCAGGCGCGCTCCGCCGCGTGGTTGCGGAGATCGTTGAGACGGGTGAGGTCCCACAAGATGACAGTGCCATCGGAGCTACCGGTGGCCAATATGTTCCCATCTGGAGCGAACATCAGAGAGTTCACCGAGCTGGTGTGGCCGGTCAGGGGCTGGCCGAGGCGCTGGGGTCGGGCCCGGTCAGTGAGATCCCACAGGATCACCGTGCCGTCGGCGCTGCCGGTGGCGACAGTGCGCCCGTCGGCGGCGAACGCCACCGAGATCACCAAGTTGGCGGGACCGGTCAGGGTCTCACCGAGGCGCTGAGGGCGGGCCCGGTCAGCGAGATCCCACAGGATGACGGTGCCATCGTCGCTGGCGGTGGCCACGATGCTGCCGTCGGGGGCAAACACCACCGGTGCGATCAGGTTGGTGTGGGCGCTCAGCGGTTGGCCGAGGCGCCGGGGGCGGGCCCGGTCGGTGAGATCCCACAGGCTCACCGTGCCGTCGGGATTCACGGTGGCCTGCGTCTTCCCATCGCGGGAGACCTCCAGGGCGGGAACCAGGCGACTCCGATGGGTAGGAGACCGCTCACGGAGTTGGGGTTGAGCCGGGTTGGTGAGGTCCCACCGGATCGTCGTGCCGTCGGAGCTGCTCGTGAGCAGGGTATGGCCGTCATCGGCGAACGCCACATCGGAGACCAGACTGTGGTGGCCAGTGAGCGGCTGCCCGAGCTGCCGGGGTTGAGCCGAATTGTCGAGGCTCCACAGGATCGCGGTGCCATCATCACTGCCTGTAGCCAGCGTATGTCCGTCGGCGGCGAACGCCACAGAAGTCACCTGGCCCAGATGACCACTGAGCGGCTGCCCGAGCTGCCGGGGGCGCGCCAGGTTGGTGAGATCCCACAGAATCGCGGTGCCATCGTCGCTGCCGGTCGCCAAGGTATGTCCGTCAGGGGTGAACACCACAGAAGTCACCTGGCCGAGATGGCCGCTGAGGGGTTGCCCGAGCTGCCGGGGCTGAGCCGGGTTGGTGAGATCCCACAGGATCGCGGTGCCATCGTCGCTGCCAGTGGCCAGCGTGCGCCCATCGGGGGCGAACGCCACGGACGACACCAGACTGCGATGACCAGTCAGAGGTTGCCAGGGGTGCGCTGAGTTGGTGAGATCCCACAGAATCGCGGTGCCATCGTCACTGCCGGTGGCCAGGGTGCGCCCGTCCGGGGCGAACGCGACGGAGGTCACCTCGCCGCGGTGACCGGGGAGAGGATGGCTGGTGAGGGGTTGGCCTCGGGGTTGAGGGTGGGCCGGGTCGGTGAGATCCCACAGCATCACGGTGCCGTCGGCGCTGCCGGTCGCCAGCGTGCGCCCGTCCGGGGCGAACGCGACGGACGTCACCAAACCGCGATGGCCGGTGAGAGGCCGCCCACGGGGTTGCGGTTGCGTGGGATCGGTGAGATCCCACAGGATCGCGGTGCCGTCGTAGCTGCCGGTGGCCAGCGTGCGCCCATCCGGGGCGAAAGCCACGGCGGACACCAGGCTGTGGTGGCCCGTCAGGGGCTGCCCAAGCTGCCGGGGCTCGGCCCGGTTACTGAGGTCCCACAGGGTCACGACGCCCTCACGGGTGCCGATCGCCAAGATGCGTGCGACGGGCGCGAACGCCACTGCGGACACCGGACCGCCGTGAACGGTCAGGGTGCCGGCGTAGCGGGTGGTGGTGAGGGTGTTGACCAGGCTGGACTGCGTGTCACCGCCGGCGTGGATGCGCTGCGCCGCGATCCCGAGTTGCAGCGCGGTGCGTGGGTCAATGGCCCGGATGGCGTCGGATTGAGCGAGAAGTTGCCGCGCGGTGGCGATCCGCTGCTGTTCTTGCGCGGCGCGTTGCTGGACGACCGCCAGGCCGGCCGCGGCGAGAGCAAGGATGAGCAGGACTGAGAGAACGGTGGTGATGAGCCTGCGACGGTTGCGGTCGCGGCGGATGCTGGCTTTCCGAAAGCTGCGGGCTAGCGTGCTGAGATCGTCCCGAACACCGGTGTCGGCCAGGGCAGCCGCGAGTGCGCCCCCTCCCCACAACCGGTTGGCGGGGCGGCCGTTGTCATTCCACGCGGTTGCCGCGTGCTCGATGGAGCGGCGAGCTCGCAATGCCGACGCATTCTCTTTGATCGCCGCAGCCAGCGGGGGCCAAGCGGACAGGAACGTTTCGTGCGCGACTCCGATCACCCCGCGGCCGTTGTCGCTGTCGGTGGTCAGCAGCCGTCTCGCGACGAACTCATCCAGATCGGCGGCCACCAAGTCGGGCAGCTCATCGCGAAAGACCCGCAGCCGGGTCGGGCGGCCCCGCTCATCGACGGTGACCAGCCACAGCAGCCCGTCGATCACCTCGTCGAGGCTGCGACCGCGCGCGGCGGTCGCGTCTTTGACAGCGGCGTCGGCCTGACCGATCAGCGCATCCGATACCCCACCGAGCTGGTTGTAGTGCCCGGCGGACAGCCGCCCGCCGCGGCTGACCCCGTCGGCGAGCTGGGCCAGGGTGAACGCCAGCAGCGGCAGCGCCTCGCCGCCACCGGTGTCATCGACCAGCCGGGCCACCAGCTGGTCCTCGACTCCGATGCCGGCCAGCCGCGCCGGTCCCTCGATCACGAGGCGCAGCGCCTCGCGGCCCAGCGGTGGCAGCGAATAGATGGTCCTGGGCAGGCTGGCCAGTGCGGGGTCGCCGAGCAGCTGATCGTGGAACTCCGACCGCAGCGTGCCCACCACCCGCACGGGACCAGTCAGCGCCGAGCGCAGCAGCTCGGCGAACCGAGCCCGATCCTCGGGCCCGGTCTGGGTGAGCAGCTCTTCACATTGGTCCACCACAATCAGCAGGCGTCGCAAGGGTCCGCCCGGCGCGGCCAGCAGCAGCTCGTCGGCCAGCGCCGTGAGGTTTCCTTCGTCGAGCCGGTGGCGGACCTGTTCCACCGTCCAGTCCAGACCGATCTCCCGTGCGGCGCCAGCCAGCTCCCGGGCAAGCGCCATGACCGGATCGGCGCCAGGCAGGATTGGCGGCAGCGCCCGCCAACCCGGCTCATCGGCCATGACATGCAACAACCCGGCCCGGACCAGCGAGGACTTGCCGCATCCTGAGGGACCCACCACGAGCAGCGCCGCACTCTTGGCTTTCCCATCAGGGGATCGCAGCCGCTCGGCGAGCTGCCTGACCTCGTCGGCGCGGCCGAAGAAGACCCGATGCTCGGCGACGTCGAAGGACCGCAGCCCCGGGAACGGGGACCGACCGTCTGGCCAGCCGACTTGGCCCAATGCCTCGACCAGCGCGGCGCGCGCGTTCCGGTTCAGGTCAATGTGCTGCACATCGGTCAGCAGTGGATGGACAGCTCCTGGCTCATCGAGTACTGGAAGCAATTCGATTCCCCGCGACTGGGCGATCGCGATCTCAGCCGCGCACCAGGTGGATGCCAGATAGGCCGAGGTGGCCACGCAGACGACCGCATCAGCCCACCGCAACCGCTCGTGCAGCCGCTGGCGCCACGGCTCACCGGCAGGGATCCCGACCCCCAGATCCCGAGCCAGGAACACCTCGTGGCCAGCCTCGACCACCCACCCCCGCACGTCGCGGGCCAGCGCAATGTCCTCGCTCGCATGGCTGAGGAATACCCGGGCCACCTGCACCTCCCGGCCAGCCTCAGCGCCACACGAGTCGTGCTGCCCACTGTAAGCCGGTCTTCCGTGATGGGTCAGCCTCATTCGGCGGTCTCCAACGGTGGCGGCCTTGGTCTGGTGGGTGGTGGCCGGGGTGAGCGCGACTGGCTGGACCGGGAGCTAGCGCTGGTCGCGGAGCGGACCAGCCGACCCTGGGGTTCTGGCTGAGGTCGGCTTCACCGACCCGCGGACCGACGCGCCCGTGCTCGCGCACCGAACGCGGGCACGCACCGTTCATGATCATCCACGGCCGCCGGCCCTGAGCCCAGAAACCTGGAGCCCGGTGACCTACTGTCGGTGGAGTGCCCCGAACGTCCCGATTTGCGCGGCTGCGCTGGCGAGTGCGCGTCGTGCTGCTCGCCGCCGCGCTGCTCGCCGCCGCGCTGCTCGCTGGCGCGGGGGTGTCGCTGGCCGTCACGAGAGCACCCCGTCCACCACCGGTGACCAGCGAGAACCTCACGATTAGCGTGCCGGACCGGCCGGGTGGCACCGGGCGGGTGCGCCTGGACTCAACGCTGTACCTGCCGGCGATCACCCCCGCTCCGGCGATCCTGGTGGCCCACGGCTTCGGGGGCAGCAAGGACTCGGTCCGCGCCGAGGCGACCGCGCTGGCCCGCCGCGGGTTCGTCGTGCTCGCCTGGAGCGCCCGGGGATTCGGCGCGAGCACTGGGCAGATCGGGCTCGACTCCCCCGACTACGAGGTGGCCGACGCTCGGGCCCTGGTGGACTGGCTGGCCACCCGGCCCGAGGTAGCGCGGGACGGGCCGGGGCAGCCACGGGTCGGCGTCCTCGGCGCGTCCTACGGCGGCGCGCTGGCCCTGCTGCTGGCCGGGACTGACCGGCGGGTGGCCGCGGTCGCGGCGGAGATCACCTGGAACGACCTGGGGCAAGCGCTGTTCCCGAACGCCGTGAGCCGAACGCCCATCGCCGCAGCCACTCCAGCGGCCGGTGCCTTCGCCCCGGATGGGGTGTTCAAGCGAGACTGGACGGCCTATTTCTTCGCAGCGGGACCCACCGGCCCGGGGGGGCTGTGCAAGCAGTTGCGCCCTGAGGTGTGCGCGGCCTACGTCCAAGCCGCCATCACTGGCGGTCCCACCCCACAGATCATGTCGCTGCTGCGCCGCTCCTCACCCGCCACGGTGGCCGGTGACATCACCGCGCCGACGCTGCTCATCCAGGGCGAGCACGACACGCTGTTCGGGCTGGACCAGGCCGACGCCACCGCCCGGCAGCTCGCCTCGGCGGGGACCCCGGTGAAGATGGTCTGGATCGCGGGTGGCCACGACGGCGGCGGACCCGACGCGGCACTGCAGGACCAGATCAGCGACTGGTTCGACTATCACCTCCGCCGGGTCGGCACGAATCCCGGGACTGGGTTCGACTACCAGGTGCCGGCGCTGTTCGGCACCCGGAGCGGCGTCGCCCCGCGCACCGTGCACGCCCCGGCCTATCCCGGGCTGAGCGGCGTCCCGGTGCGGCTCAGGGAACTGGCGCTGCACGGCGGGCCGCAGTCGGTGCTGCGCCCACCCGGCGGCAGCCCGGCCGCGCTGAGCAGCCTGCCAGGCCTGGGCACCGCCCTGTCCGCCGGCCTCGCCGGGGTGGCGATGGACCTGCCCGGGCAGACCGCGATGTTCGTCACCGACCAGCTGACCGACCCGCTGCAGATCGTCGGAGCGCCGCGGGTCCGGTTGCGGGTGGCCGCGGCAGCTATCGGCGCTACCCGGCCGACCGAGGCGGTGCTGTTCGTCAAGCTCTATGACCTCGGGCCGGACGGGCGCCGCACGCTGCCCGGGGGCGCGGTGGCCCCGGTGCGGATCGGCCCGCTGCCGGCGGATGGCACCCCGGTGGAGGTCACCGTGACGCTGGCCGGGGTGGTGTGGCCGGTGCCGGCCGGGCACCGGCTGGCGGTCGCGGTGGCCACCACCGACCGCGGTTACGCGCTGCCCCCGCAACCCGCCCAATACACCGTGTCACTCGCTGGGGACGCGCGCCTGGCGGTGCCCCTCGTACCTGGCGAGCAGGCACCCGGGCCGCTTCCGGTTGCCCAGCTCGCCGGGCTGGGGGGACTCGCCGCGCTGGTGACAGCGCTCGGGGTGTTCGCTGCGCTGCGCCGCCGGAACGCCAATGACGCCGATCCCGAGCTGGCCGAGGTGCCGCTGGTGGTGTCCGGCCTGAGCAAGCGCTACCCGGGTGAGCTCACCGCCGTCGATGACTTGTCCTTCCGCGTGGAGCGCGGGCAGGTGCTGGGCCTGCTGGGACCAAACGGGGCGGGCAAGACGACCGTGCTGCGGATGCTGATGGGGCTGATCGCACCGAGCGGCGGGACGCTGCGGGTGTTCGGGCACCGGGTTGCCGCCGGTTCGCCAGTGCTGTCCCGGATCGGGGCGTTCATCGAGAGCCCGGGATTCCTGCCGCACCTGAGCGGGGCGGCCAATCTGCGTTTGTACTGGGCGGCCACCGGCCGGCCCGCTGCTGATGCCGGCATCGAGGAGGCGTTGCGGATCGCCGGGTTGGGCCAGGCGGTGCACCGGCGGGTAGCCACCTACAGCCAGGGGATGCGCCAGCGCTTGGCCATCGCCCAGGCCATGCTGGGGACACCGGATCTGCTGGTGCTCGACGAGCCGACCAACGGCCTGGATCCCCCGCAGATCCACGCCATGCGCGAGGTGCTGCGGGGCTGCGCCGCCCGCGGCGCGACGGTGCTGATCTCCAGTCACCTGCTCGCCGAGGTGGAACAGACCTGTAGCCATGTGGTGGTGATGCGCCGGGGCCGGCTGGTGGCCGCCGGCACCGTCGCCGAGATCTCCGGAAGCGGGGCTGGGGTTGACGGAGTGGGCGCGAACCACCCGCTGGAGGAGGCATTCCTGCAACTGGTGGGTGAGGAGACCGTCGAATGACCACTCAGGGCTCGGCACCCGGTTACCGGGCCGCGGCGACCTTGCCGCTGCGGGTGGAGCTGGCCCGCCAGCTCCACCGCTGGCGGACCGTGCTCGCCTTGGGCTTCCTCGCGCTGCTGCCCGTACTGCTCTGGCTCGCCTTCACGGTCGGGCGGGGCGATCGAAACCAAGGGGGTGCCACGCTGGTCGACCTCGCCACGTCCAGCGGGCTCAACTTCGTGGTGTTCACCCTGTTCTCGACGGTGAGCTTCCTGCTGGTCGTGGTGGTGGCGCTGTTCTTCGGCGACACGGTGGCCAGCGAGGCGTCCTGGTCGAGCCTGCGCTACCTGCT
>JBOHFJ010000212.1:0-8856 GCA_050699655.1 Pseudonocardiaceae bacterium | reverse complement strand
CCGTCGCCGACGAACTCAACAACCGTCCACGGCAGACACTCAACTGGAAGAAACCGACCGAAGTCCTCAACGCATTCCTGGTCGAGGCTGGTTAAAGCTGGTGGTGCGTTCACTACTTGACACCAAGCACTACGATGCCGATCGAACCACATTTCATTACGTACGATTCCATCGCGGGCAACAAGCTGAGTAGCTCGACGATTCGCAGTCATGAGCTTGTTGTGATCAAGGAAGTTCCAACAGTCGACAACTCGTGCTTCCTGGACATCATATCAAGAATCGGGGATATTCCTGAACTCGAAGACGTCCCTGGTGCCCCGATCGAGGATCGGTTCGTCTATCGAATCGAAGCAGCACAGAATCCCGTTGCATACGGTGATGGATCGGTCTTGGCATCGACAACGAACGAGGCTTTGCCGTTGCACGTTGATGGCGTCAATCGCGTCAACGCCTACGATTTCATCGCCCTTCTTATATGGAAAATTGATCCAAGCGGTCCGTTCACGTCGTTTATGACGTTGGATGACGTGAAGAGTCGACTACCAGCCACAACGCTTACCGAACTCGAGCGACCCCAGTGGCCATTTCGCTACGGACAAGCTTCAATTCTCAGAGAAAATCGTAAATCAATTTACTACAATCCACAGTTGAACGAAAGATGGAGCGCTCGATATCCGATTCAACGCCACGAGGCGCAAGCTGCACTCGCAGAGCTGGACAGCATCTTAACGCTCGACGATGCAATGGAATTCCCGGCGGAGGCGGGAGACTGCATCATTGTGACAAACACGCGGGTACTGCATGGCAGGAGAGAAATTCCTGCTGATCGACAGCGCGTCATCAAACGCATCAGATTCAATCAACAGCGCAAGAAGATCCGGTTACCATAGAAACCGGGACGCTTACGATCCGCCATGCCGGCAGGTTCGATCCTCGCATGTGGGGGCGGTCAAGTACCGGGCCCAGCGGCATCTCATCGCAAGCGGCGTGGACACGCCAAACTTGCACCAGGCTCGGTGCGACACCGACCCGACAGGACGGGAGGTTCCTGTTACGAATGTCGTCATGCCGTAATTTGGGGGCCGGCAGTTCGCTACCGCGCGCAACGTAGTAGACTATGGCGTCATGTGGGTCACGTGTCGATGTCGTTGCCACCTGCTCTTTTCGGCTGCTCGCTAGACATGCCATGACAGGCTGCGCGCACCTGAATGAAAGTTCCCGAATTAACGCTACAGCTGAGCAACGGATTGACGGAGGGCGATCTCAATTCCTATTAAAATTTACAACACTCTGACCCGGCGCAAGGAAGAATTCGTGCCTATGTCGCCCGACGCGGTCAAGATGTTCGTCTGCGGCCCAACCGTATACGCCTTGAGTCATGTTGGTCACGCCAAGACGTACACACAGTTCGATTTTGTTGCTCGCTATCTCAGGAAACACGGGTACAACCTGACTTACGCGCAGAACATAACCGACATTGACGATAAGATCATCAGGCGTGCGAGCGAATTGGGTATCGAACCGCGCGAGCTCGCCGTCAGATACGAGGCATCATACCTGGAAGACATGGCCGCCCTGCACAACACAAGCGTAGACAAGCACGCGCGAGCGCACGAGCACATTGACGCGATCGTGGCGCAGGTTCAAAAACTCATTGAGCGTGGCCATGCTTATCAGCTGGATGACGGCTGGTATTTTGATTTACACACCTTCTCCAGTTACGGCAAACTGTCGGGCCGTACTGAAATAGAATCCGAAGACTCAGTCGCACGCATTGATGAGCATGACGAGAAGCGCAACCCTGGCGACTTCGCATTATGGAAGGCCCGGAAAGCTGGTGAGCCATACTGGGATACGCCACTCGGCCAGGGGCGCCCCGGATGGCACATCGAAGACACCGCCATCACCGAAACCCTGTTCGGGCCACAATACGACTTGCACGGCGGTGCGATGGATTTGATCTTTCCCCACCACGAGGCAGAAATTGCGCAGATGGAAGCCGCCTCCGGCAAAGAGCCATTGGTTCGCTACTGGATGCATGGCGGCTTGCTCCGTGTCAACGGCGCAAAGATGGCAAAGAGTGCTGGCAACTTCATGACGATTCGCGACGCGCTCGCAATCGCTGATTTTCGCACGCTCCGCTATGCGTTCCTGAGCCAGCATTATCGCTCCTCGATGGAGCTGAACGAGATAACGATCGAGAACGCCCGCAGCGCTCGCCGACGTGTCGAGAATTTCGCTCGTATGATTGACCCGTCACGGCCTGAGACCGAAGAGAGTGTCGCACGCTCCGCAGGTGCCCGCGCAGCCTTCTTCAATAGGCTTGATGACGACTTTGACACACCCGGAGCACTAGCCGTCATTTTCGATTTCATTCGAGAGCAAAATCGCAGCGGTGAGGCCCCCGGTCAGTCTGCGGAGTCATTGCTCCGTGACATGGAAGACTTGTTTGATGCGTTTAATTTCGACGAGAGAAAGATTGATTCCACCGGAATCGAGATTGAACTCGACAGGAGGCGCGAGCTGCGCATGGCGCGTAAGTTCGACGAGGCCGATGCTGTCCGCAAGAGTCTGGAAGATCGCGGAATAGTGATCGAAGATACTTCCGAGGGCACACGTTGGTGGATCAAGGAGTCCCAGAACTCAAGGAGTTGAGTCGAACCTGAAAAACGCGCCCATGGACAGCACCCGGTGGCGAGGCACGGTGGGACGAGGCGTAGGCGCGTGGGCTGGCAGCCGTACGTGCTGCGCGGTTGGCCAGCGTGGTCGCCCCCGCCACCGGGGGTGAACCGGTCGCTGGTCACCCAGGTCAGCCCATGGCACGCCGACCACGCGGGGTCGGGTGAGCGGTTGACCGGGATGCCGACGTTTCGCACGCCGACCATGCACCAGCGCGGCCCGCGCAGGTTGTGGGCCACCCTGGACAACATCCGCTACCGCTGGCTGCGGGCGGGCGCACGACCCGGCCGCGCCAGCGACCGTCACCCGGCGCCGGTCAGTGGAGACGCGGGTGGTCAGGCGGTGGGGGTGAGGGTGTGCAGGAAGGCTCGCCAGGTGGCGGGGGGCAGCGCCAGCGCGGGGCCGCCGGGGTTCTTGGAGTCGCGTACCAGCACCCGGTCGGGCGCGGGCGCGACCTGCACGCAGTTGCCGTGGACGGCGCTGTAGCTGCTGGTGCGCCAGCCGACCTCGACACAGCCACCATTGACGCAACTGTAGCTGCTTTTCCGCCAGGCGATCCCGTCTGGCTCAGGGGCGATCATCACAGTCCTCTCGACCCGCGTAGAGCTCAGTTGCCAGGGTGGCAATGAACTCCGTTGATTCTCCCTCGCCCAGCGCGGTGCGGGCCAGCAATCCCAGGATGCGCCGGTAGGCGTCGACCTGCTCGCGCTTCTCCAGGAACACGCTGGCGGTCTCGCTCTCCAGGTAGATCACCGGCCGGAACGTGGCGAACTCCATAAACGTGAACGATCCCGCCACCGCGGCGTGCCCACCGAGCGCGGCGGGCACCACCCGCAGCCTGATGTACGGGCGCGTCGCCTGACGCAGCAGGTGCTGCAGCTGCTCGAGCATCACGTCGGGCCCGCCCACCGGCAGCCGCAGCACGAACTCGTGGAGGTAGAAGGTGAACCGGGCGACGCGCTCCCGGCCGAACAAGCTCTGGCGGCCCAGCCGGGCGGCCACCCGGTCCTCGGTCTCGTCCGCCGGAATCGTGCCCGCCTGCCGGATCAGCGCGCGGGCGTAGTCGGTGGTCTGCAACAGGCCGGGCACGGCCGTCGGTTGGAACTCGTCGATCGACACCGCCTTGTCCTCGTGGTCAATCAAGGTGCGGAGCTGCCGGGGCAGCCGGGTTCCGTGCTGCTGCAACCAGCCCGGCATTTTCTGCTCCCGGCAGATCCCCAGCAGCCGCTCCCGCTCGTCACCGGTCACCTCGACGATCGCCAGGAACGCCGACACGTCCACCTCGCTGCCGCCGCGCTTGCCAGACAACAGCCGCGACACCCGGCCCGCTGACCACCCCAGCTTCTGGGCGGCGTCCGTCTGCTTGAGATTGGCGTCCTTCATCGCCTGGGCCAGCCCCTCGCCCAGCTCCCGGCTGCGTATCGTCGGCTCCTGATCGTCCATGGAGCGCACCTTACGACCCGCCCGGCGCGAAAATCCAGCAACTTGTCCAAAAGCGTGTTGCGTGTCCCTGGGCCAATCGGGTTACCTGAGCACCGGCGAGGCACCACGCCGCGCCGCACCCAGACAGCCGTACCCAGAACCGGGGAGATCAATCCGATGAGCGCGCTCTCACCAGTGGTCGCCGACGCCGCTGACCTGCTGCACATGGACCTGTATCACCACTTGGACGAGGCGGAGTTCCTGGCCCGCAAGTGCCGACACTGGACCGAGGAGGACGCCCACACCGCCCGCAAGCTGATCCCGGACCTGGTGGTCGTCATCCGCGGGCTGCTGTTCCACCACCAGGTGCGGCGCGACGGTGACACCTGCCAGACCTGCGGGTCGGCGTGGCCATGCCCGGTGGTGACCCTGATCCACAGTCTCATCAAGGACCCCGGCCGCGGGTTCATCGCGCTCGTCGACCGGGCGGACGGGGAGAGTTGACGGCCCAGCGCGGCCGGGGGTCGGGTTCGGGCCAGCAGTCGCTGCCGTCGGGCGCGGACCGGTAAGACCAGTACGGACAGGTAGTTGATGTCGGCGGTGATGGTGCCGATCCCCATGCTCGCCCGCACGGCTCCCGGTTTGCTGTCGGTGAGCGAAACGACAAAGGCCAGGTAGCACAGCGTTCCCGACACGGCCGCGCCGACGTGCACTCCATCGAAGTGATACACCTTCGCCAACGTCCACCTGAGCTTGAGCGGCCAGGTGGTGGGCGCTCGAGCGACGAGCCAGTACAGAAAGTTGATGACGTGGTGTTGGCGGACGACGACAGCGAGTGTGAAATTCACTTGCGCAATGATCGCGAGTGTTTGCGGCGTCATATCGTGCACACATCGGAGTAGCACCAGGTTCGCCACCCCGACGAGAACGATCAGGCGGTGGTGATGCATGAGGCGCGGGTGTTTGAGAATCCGCCGAATCGGACCCGTACAGGCAGGAAACTCCATGCCGGCGTCTGACGCATCAACCAACTGCGGCGCGGAGAGAACCTGACTGATCACTGTTTGTGTGCCCTCCGCGACACATTCTGTCGCGGAGGGCACACAAACAGTGATCTTCAGCTCGGGGGGTGTCGAGCGGCCCCAAGTGGCGTTGCGGTACTGGCCCCGGGGATTAGGGAAGTTCGACGCCGCCCAGGGCGGTGAGGGGGTCGGCTAGGCGTTTGGCGTCACCTACTACTACACCGGTGAAGCGGCTGGGGGCGAAGAACTCGGCGGCGGCCTCGGCAACCTGCCCGGTGGTGACCGCGCGCAAGCGGTCGGGGTGGGTAAGCAGCCAGTTGAGGTCCAGACCGACGACGGCCAGCGTGGCGAGACGCCCGGCCAGTCCGCGCTGCGAGGCGGTGGCGATGGTCAGCGACCCGATCGCGTACTGCCGCGCGTTGTCCACCTCAGCCTCATCCGGGGCCAGCACGGCTATCCGCCCCAGCTCGTACCGGGTCTCCAGCAGCGCGACTGCGGTGACCTCGCTCGCGGTGTCCGCGGTGGCGATCAGCGTGGCCCCGCTCCGGGTGAACTCGAAGCCGCAGTGCGCACTGTAGGTGTACCCCTTGTCTTCCCGGATGTTCTCCACCCAGCGGGAGGAGAAATACCCGCCGAAGACCAGATTCGCCACCTGCAACGCCGGGTAAAGCTCATGGTTGCGCGGCACCGCCTGGGCGGACAGCCGCAGCTGCGACTGCACCGCGCTCTCCCGGTGCACCAACTGCAGGTCGGCGCCGCGCAGCTCGGGCAAGGTGGCCAGTTCGGTGGCCGGATGGTCGGAGCGCCAGTCCACCAGGGCCGACGCCACCGCGTCCACCGCCTTGGACGGCACGATGTCACCCACCAAAACCAGGACGGCACCGTCAGGCACCACCGAGCGGCGGTGCAGGTCGCGCAACGCCGTGGCGGTCACGGCGACGACGTCATCGGCTTCCGGCCATTCCCGGGCGAACGGGTGGTCGCCGTAGCGGCGCCGCTGCAGCGCTTCCCGGGCGATCACCCGGGGCGTGGAGCGGTTCACCGCCAGCCGCTCCACCAAGCGGTCGCGCTCCCGGTCCACTTCGGCGGTGGCGTACGAGGCCGAGGTGAGCGCGTCACCGAGCACATCGAGCACCACGTTCAGCCCACTGGCCAGCGCTGATCCCGACACCGCGAGATGCTCGGGATCCACCCCGGCCGACAGGTCGCCGCCGACGGCGGCCAACGCCTTGTCGATGGCGAACCGGTCCCGCCCCGGCGTGCCGCGCAGCAGCGTCATGGCCAGCAACTCGGCGCGGGCCGGGTGGGCGTGGTCCGTGCCGCCGAACGGGATCTCCAGGCGCAGCTCCACCATCGGCACGGCGGGCCGCCGCACCGCGATCACCCGTAGCCCGCTCTCCAGCATGGTGTCCACAGTGGGCGGTGCGCTGGGAGCGCGCGGCGGCCCCAGCGGCGGAAGCGAACGCGGCCCCAGCTCGGTCCTGCCGATCTGCTCGGCGCTGCGGTGCGGCATCACGCCCCCTGCCCTACCGAAGAACCGCTCGCGGGTTCGAGGATCAACACCGCGCGGGAATCCGGTGCCAGCGCGGCGGACGCGGTTGCGATCTGCTCGGAGCTCATCGCGGCCACCATAGCCGGTAGCTCAGACACCAGCTCGGCGCGGCCGTGCAACAGCTCGAAGCCGCCGATGGCCATCGTCCGGGAGACCAGCCGATCGTTCTCGCTGAACAGCGTCGCGGCCCACCGAGCGGTGATCCGGGCCAACTCGTCGGGGTCCGGCCCATCTTTGGCGAGCCGGGCGATCTCCTCGTCGATCACGTCGAGCACCCGGTTGACGTCCACGGTGGGCGGGTGCATGGCGGTGATGGTGAGGGTGTCCGGGTCGCGGGCGTCCAGCGGATCACCGAACAGGCCGCAGTGGGCACCGATGTCCGTCACCAGGGCGTCGGTGTGCACCAGGCGCTGCTCCAGGCGGGAGGAATCACCGTCGGAGAGCACCGCGCAGAGCACCTCATAGGCGAGGTAACCCTCGAATCCGGCGGTTGGATCGGGCAGCCGGTAGCCGATGGCCACCGCGGGCAGCGGGGCGAGCGAATCCAGCTGGCGGTTCCGGCGCTCTCGGCCTGGCGCTGGCTCGGCGAACGACGGCCGGGCGGGAACCGGGCGAGCCGGCACGTCACCAAAGTGCCGGTGCACCAGCTCGAGCGCGGAATCCACCGGAAAATCCCCACAGACCGTGAGCACCGCGTTACCCGGCGCGTAATAGACGTCGAAGAACGCCGCGCAGTCGTCCACGGTGGCCGCCTCGAGCTCGGAGAAGTCCCCGTACCCGTTGTGCGCGTTGGGAAAGGTGTCGTAAAGCACCGGGGGCAGCGTGATCCACGGGAAGCCGCCATACGGCCGGTTCAGCACGTTGAGCCGGATCTCTTCTTTGACCACGGCGACCTGGTTGCGCAGGTTTTCCTCGGTGATCCGCGGCGCCCGCATCCGGTCCGCCTCAATGAACAACGCGCGCTCCAGCGCCGCCGAGGGCACGACCTCGTAGTAGTTGGTGTAGTCCTGATGGGTGGAGCCGTTGAACGACCCCCCCGAGGCTTGCACGTGGCGGAAGTGCGCGAGCTTCTCCAAACTCTCGCTGCCCTGGAACATCAGGTGTTCGAAGAGGTGCGCGAAGCCAGTACGGCCCTGCGGCTCGGAGCGAAACCCGACGTCGTAGTGCACACCGACGGCGACCACTGGAGCGGACTGATCCGGGCTCAACACCACCCGCAACCCGTTGGGCAGGGTCTCGCGGTGCAGCTCCAGCGTGGGTGCGGGGATGCGGGTCATGGGCACACCCTACCGGCGGGCCGCACCCCAGCCGCCACGCAGCCGCCACGCCAGCAGCGCACCGGCGAGGCTGGCGACCGCGACACCGACGGCGACCAGGCGCCGCGCGGCCATCGTCGCGGAAGGCACCCCGGTCCCCGGCAGGCGCGCCAGCAGCTCACCCTCGGGCAGCGGATCGGGCAACTCAACACTGAGCACCTCACCCCACCGGTGCCCGCAGCCATCCAGCCGGGCCAACACCTCACGCGCTTCGGGCAGCTCGACGCGCACCACGTCCCGGGCCTCCGAGGAGCTGCAGAGCACCGACTGCACCACTGTGGCGCGGGCGGCACGGACAACATCGCCCGAGTGCGGCCACAGCAGCCACCCCATCCCCACCGATCCCAATCCGATCAGCACCAGAGCCAGCACCCGGGTCAGCATTGAAGTCAGCGCTGGAACGAGCGGCAGCGCGTCGACTCCGACGGGATGCCTGGCGCTCACCGGCGCATCCCAGGATGCGCCGGAGTGTAAAGAATAACCGGTTGAGCCGAGTCGCTCATTCTTACCTTCGTCTTAGAAATGCGAGGTGGCTTGGAGCTGTGCGCGCAGTTCGGGGGTCAGCAGCTTGCCCGCCCGGTCGACGAGCAACGTCATTTCATAGCCGATCAGGCCAATGTCACAGCTCGGTGCGGCCAGCACGGCGAGACTGGATCCATCGCTGATGGCCATGGTCAAGACGATGCCGCGCTCCATCTCCACGACGGTTTGCACCACCCCACCCGCCTCGAAGCAGCGGGCCGCGCCCTGGGTGAGGCTCACCAAACCCGACGTGACCGCGGCAAGCTGGTCGGCGCGATCACGGGGCAGTCCTGAGGACGAGACCAGGAGCAGTCCGTCAGCGGAAACCACGACAGCATGCGCC
>JBOHFJ010000211.1:0-8883 GCA_050699655.1 Pseudonocardiaceae bacterium | reverse complement strand
CGCGCACCCGGCGCCGGACCCGCAAGGATTGAGGATCAGCAGTCGTAATAGAGGGCGAATTCGAAGGGGTGCGGGCGCAGCCGCAGCGGGTCGATCTCGTTCTCGCGCTTGAGCGCGATCCAGGTCTCGATCAAGTCTGGAGTGAAGACGCCACCTTCGAGCAGGTAGTCGTGGTCGGCCTCAAGACGGTCGATCACCGCGTTCAGGCTCGCCGGCACCTGCGCGACGTTCTTGGCCTCCTCGGGCGGCAGCTCGTAGAGATCCTTGTCGATCGGCGCGGCGGGCTCGTAGGCGTTCTTGATCCCGTCCAGCCCCGCCATCATCATCGCGGCGAAGGCCAGGTAGGGGTTGCCCGAGGCGTCCGGGCACCGGAACTCGATGCGCTTGGCCTTCGGGTTGTTTCCGGTGATCGGGATCCGGATGCAGGCCGACCGGTTGCGCTGCGAGTACACCAGGTTCACCGGTGCTTCGTAGCCGGCCACCAGGCGGTGATAGGAGTTCACCGTCGGGTTGGTGAACGCCAGTAGCGAGGGCGCGTGGTGCAGCAGGCCGCCGATGTAGTGCCGCGCGATGTCGGACAGCCCAGCGTAGCCGGACTCGTCGTGGAACAGCGGCACCCCGTCGGTCCACAGCGACTGGTGGCAGTGCATGCCGGAGCCGTTGTCCCCGAACAGCGGCTTGGGCATGAAGGTGACGGTCTTCCCGGCCGCCCACGCGGTGTTCTTGATGATGTACTTGTAAAGCTGCAGGTCATCGGCCGCGTGCAGCAGGGTGTTGTACTTGTAGTTGATCTCCGCCTGGCCCGCGGTGCCCACCTCGTGATGCGCCTTTTCCACCGTGAAGCCGGACCCGATGAGGTGGGTGACCATCGCGTTGCGCAGGTCGGCGAAATGGTCGGTGGGCGGCACTGGGAAGTAGCCGCCCTTGTAGTTGACTTTGTAGCCCTGGTTGCGGCCGTCCTCCTCGGCGCCGGTGTTCCACCAGCCGGCTTCCGAGTCGATCTCGTGGAACGCGCTGTTGGGGGTGGTGTCGAAGCGCACCGAGTCGAAGCAGTAGAACTCGGCCTCGGGGCCGAAGTAGCAGGTGTCGGCGATGCCAGTGGAGGCCAGGAACTCCTCGGCCTTGCGAGCGACGTTGCGTGGGTCGCGGCTGTAGGCCTCCCGAGTGAACGGGTCGTGCACGAAGAAGTTGATGTTCAGCGTCTTCTGCGCCCGGAACGGGTCGATGCGCGCCGTCACGGGGTCAGGCAGCAGCAGCATGTCCGACTCGTGGATCGACTGGAAACCGCGGACCGACGAGCCGTCGAACGCCAAGCCCTCCTCGATGAGGTCGGTGTCGTAGAACGCGGCGGGAACCGTGAAGTGCTGCATGACGCCCGGCAGGTCGCAGAAGCGGACGTCGACGAACTCGACGTCCTCGTCGGCGATGAAGCGCAGCACCTCATCGGAGTTGGAGAACATCGTCGTTCACTCCTTCGTGTGATATTCGGTGGGCCGGTGTGACGTTCAGTTCGCTGCGGCGAACCTAAGGGGGCAATGTTGCCCGATCATCACCCGGACGTACCGCCAAGGTTACGAGGCTGGTGGGGCGCGAGGCTAGCCCGTCGGAGGACCCGTTGGAGGAATAGCCTAGGTGAGTGAGCAGATGGACCCAGACCTGGCTGAGCGGCCCCGGAAAGCACCCCGGAGAACGCCCAGCTGAGCACCCCGCCGAGGGATCCCCCCGGGCGGGGGACACGGGCGAGCGGGACTACCTCGGCAAGCGGCTCGAGCTGCCCGAGCACGGACCGGGTGCGGCCGCTGGCTTCGGCGCCCGCATCCTGGCCATCACGATCGACTGGCTGCCCTGCTCGGTGGCGGCCCAGTTGCTTACCAAGAACCCGGCGTTCTCTGCCCTGGCGCTGTTCGCGGCGGTCACCGCGCTGTCCCTCGGGATCGCGGGTCGCACCGCCGGGCATGCCGTGGCGGGGCTGCGGGTGGCGCTGCTGGACGGGAGCCGGGCCGGCTTCGGCGCGGTGGTGATCCGTACGGTGCTGCTGTGCCTGCTGATCCCGCCGGTGGTGTACGACACCGACGGCCGCGGCCTGCACGACCGCGCCGTAGGGACCATAGTCCTGCGAACCCGCTAACCCAGCCCCGATATGGAGACATATCGGGCTCTGTAAGGCCGAATTACCCCGACATGTCTCCATGTCGGGGTAATTGTCAGCGGCGACGTGCCGCGCGTTGGATGTTGCGCGTCTTGGCGCCTGGGGGCAGCGGGCCTTTGGGCATCGCCGCGCTGCGGGTGGCGAGGATAGTCAGCTTGGTCTCCAGCCCGTCGATCTGCGCCTTGTCGATGTTGCGCGGCAGTTTGGCCAGGTGCCGGGGCAGGGTGGCCAGCGGGATCTGGCCCTCACCGTTGCCCACCGTGAGGTCATAGATCGGGACGTCCCCGATCAGCCGGGAGACCCGCTTTTTCTCCTGGGCCAGCAGCGGCTTGAGCCGATGCTGGGCACCCTCGGCGACCAGCACCACCCCGGGCCGCCCGATGACTCGGTGCACGGCGTCCAGTTGGGTGGTGCCCGCCACCGCGGGCGTCACCTTCCACCCGCCGCGCAGGTTCTCCAGGGCCCAGGCCGCGGCGCCGGGCTGGCCGTCGGCTTTGGCGAAGACAGTGCGCTGAACCCGCCGCCCGAAAATCAGGATCGCGCCGAGCCCGCCGAGCATGATCCCCAGCGACAGGGTCGCCCACTGGTGGTGTACCAGCAAGCCCACCACGAACCCCACCGCGGCGACGCCCAGGAACACGCCGATCATCAACGGCAGCAGGGCCTTGTCCTCGCGGCGCTGGATGGTGAAGGCTTCCAGGATCTGCGCCCGGCGCTGCTTGGACGCCGCGCGGCGCTGCTGCTTGGTGGCTTTCGCCGCCGCTTTGTCCTTGGTCGCGGTGGCGGGCTTGGGGGGCGGTTTAGCGGGCATGGTTCATAGGATACGTGCTGATCAACGGTTGGTGGTTGTCCTGGTCAGTGGCAGGGTCAGGGGCCCGGTTGGCGGTGCGCGATGGCCTGGGCGTAGAGCCGGCCGGCCCGGTAGGAGGACCGGACCAGCGGCCCGGCCAGCACTCCGGCGAAACCCATCAGCTCGGCGGCGCGGGCATGCTCGGTGAACTCCTCCGGCGGGATCCACCGCCGCACCGGATGATGCCGCGCCGAGGGCCGCAGGTACTGGGTGAGGGTGAGCAGCTCGCATCCCGCGCCGTGCAGGTCGGCCAGCGCGGCGGTGACTTCCGCCGGCTCCTCGCCCAGGCCCAGGATCAGGTTGGACTTGGTGACCAGCCCCGCATCGCGGGCCGCCCGCAGCACGTCTAGCGATCGGTCATACCGAAACGCCGGCCGAATCCGCTTAAAGATCCGCGGCACTGTCTCCAGGTTGTGCGCCAGCACCTCGGGCGCGGCGTCGAACACCTCGCGCAGCCGCTCGGGACGGGTGGCGAAGTCGGGGATCAGCAGCTCCACCCCGGTGCCGGGGTTGAGCGCGTGGATCTGCCGGACGGTCTCGGCGTAGAGCCAGGCGCCGCCGTCGGGCAGATCGTCCCGGGCCACCCCGGTCACGGTCGAGTAGCGCAGCCCCATCGTGGCCACCGACTCGGCGACCCGGCGTGGCTCGTCGCGGTCCAGCGCGGCGGGGCGGCCGGTGTCGATCTGGCAGAAGTCGCAGCGCCGGGTGCACTGGTCGCCCCCGATGAGGAAGGTGGCTTCGCGGTCCTCCCAGCACTCGTAAATGTTCGGGCAGCCGGCCGCCTCGCAGACCGTGTGCAGCCCCTCTCGCCGCACCAGGCCTTGGAGCTCGCGAAACGACGGCCCCATCGTGGCTCGCACTCGGATCCACGGCGGTTTGCGCTCGATGGGGGTCTGGCTGTTGCGAATCTCCAGCCGCAGCAGAGCCCGCCCGTTGGCGTCAGATTCTGATGTTGCCACGCTCACCGGTGTCACTCTACGCGGGATTGGGGCGCACCCCGGTCAGCTCCGCGGTGCGTGCCCAGAGCAGCTGGGCGGTGTGCTCGTCGCGGGCGGCGGCGCTGGCCAGCACCCGGCCCGGGGCGCCACGGGTCTGTCCGAGACCGGCCGGGCCGAAGTAGTCCCCGCCTTGCACATCCGCCGCGGTGGCGGCGTAGAGCTGCGGCAACGCGCCTCTGGCCGGGCCCTGGGCGATGATCTTGGTGCCCCAGCGCGCGAGGTGGGCCAACCTCCCGGCCGCGTACATCCGGGCGGTGTTGGCGGTCAGGTCGGTCGCGGCGAGACCGGGGTGGGCCGCGACCGCCAGCAGGTCGCGGCCAGCGGCTCTCGCGCGGCGGTCCAGCTCGAAGGTGAACAGCAGGTTGGCCAGTTTCGAGGCGCTGTAGGCGGTGGTCGGGTGGTACCGGCGCCGATCGAAGTTCAGGTCCTCGACGTCCAGCCCGCCGCTGAGGTGCGCGAGGCTGGACACGGTGATCACCCGGGCTCCGGGGGTCAGGGCGGGGGCGAGCAGCCAGGTCAGCGCGGCGTGGCCGAGGTGGTTGGTGGCGATCTGCAGCTCGAAACCGTCCACGGTGAGCCGCGCCGGGGTGGCCATCACCCCGGCGTTGTTGACCAGCACGTCGAGTCGGTCCCCGGTGAGCTCGCGGACCTGGTCGGCGGTCTTGCGCACCGAGGCGAGATCAGCCAGGTCGAGCTGGACCAGGGTGGCGCCCGCGCCGTTGCTGTCCTGAAGCAACCGTTCCCATGCCGCCCGTCCGCGTCGCGGGTCTCGGCAGGTCATTAGCACCGTCGCGCCCCGGCGGGCGAGTACTGCGGCGGTCTGCAGACCCAGGCCCGAGGTGGCTCCGGTGACCAGCACGGTGCGGCCGGTCTGGTCGGGGATGTCGGCCGCGCTCCAGCGGCTCACCACGGCTGCCCGCTGCCCGGCGACGGGGCGCCGTCTAGAGCCTCGAGGACGGCGCGGCGCACTGAGGACCGCACCTGCGCCACAGTGACCGGTCGGCCCAGCTCGGCGGTCAGTGACGTCACTCCGGCGTCGGTGATGCCGCACGGCACGATCCGGTCGAACGCGGTGAGGTCCGGCTGGCAGTTCAGGGCGAACCCGTGCATGGTCACCCCTCGGCTGACCCGGACCCCGATCGCGGCGAGCTTGCGTTCCGGGCGGCCGGTGGCGGGCTCCGCCGCCAGCCACACCCCCGAGCGCCCGGGGATCCGCTGGGTGTCCAGGCCCAGCTCGGTGCACACGGTGATCAGGGCGCGCTCCAGGCGCCGCACGTAGTCAAGCACGTCGAGCGGTTCGGCCAGCGCGATCACCGGGTAGCCGACGAGCTGGCCCGGCCCGTGCCAGGTGATCTTTCCGCCGCGGTCGACGTCGATCACCGGTGTGCTGTCGTGCGGCCGCTCGGCCGGCGTGGTCCGCCGGCCCGCCGTGTACACCGAGGGGTGCTCGAGCAGCAGCAGCACGTCGGGCCCGGCGCCTTCGGCGCGGGCGGTGGCCAGCTCCCGCTGCAGCGCCCAGGCCTGGGTGTAGTCGATGGTGCCGAGGCAGCGAACCTCGACCGGCGCCGCGGTGGCCCGGCAGGAGTGGGTGGCGAGCGTCACCACCGAAAGATACCCCGGTCCTCGCCATGATCAATTGAAACCGTCGTCGGCTACTCCAGGGCCGCGACCAGCGCTGCGGCCAGCGTCGAGTGCTGGAAGCGGTAGCCGTGCTCGCGCAGCGCCGCGGGCACCGCGCGCTGCCCGGTCAGCACCATCTCCTCGACCAGTTCCGGACCCAGCGCCAGGCGCAGCGCGAAGACCGGCGCCACCAGCGGCGTCGGGCGGTGCATCGCCTCGCCGACCGCCCTGGTGAACTCCGCGTTGGTGACCGGGAGTGGGCCGCTGAGGTTGACCGGACCGGACAGCTCCTGGTGCTCCAGGGCGAAGCGGATCGCGCCCACCTCGTCGTCCAGTGAGATCCACGGCATGTACTGCTCCCCGCTGCCCAGCCGAGCGCCCAGCCCGAGCGCGAACAGTGGTTTGAGCCGGCCCAGCAACCCGCCGGACGGGGAGATCACCAGGCCGGTGCGCACCCGCACCACCCGCGTCCCGGCCGCCCGCGCGACCGCCGTGGCCGCTTCCCAGTCACGGCAGAGCCCCGCGAGAAACCCGGAGCCACCTGGGGCGGTCTCGTCGACCTCGCGGTTGCCGGTGTCGCCGTAGTAGCCCACCCCGGAGGCGTTGACCAGCACCGGAACCCCATGCTCGACGACCGCCGCGGCGAGTACCTCGGTGCTGGCGATCCGGCTGTCCCGGATGGCCTGCTTGACTTCCCCCGACCAGCGCCGGTTGCCGATCGCCACGCCGCATAGGTTCACCACGGCGTCGGTGCCCGCCAGGGCGCCGGGGTCCATGGTCGCCGCCGCCGGATCCCAGGCCCGCTCGTCCGGGGCGCGCGGCGGCCTGCGCACCAGACGGAGCACGTCATGGCCGGCCTGGCGCAGCAGCGCCACCAGCGCGGTACCGATGAGGCCTGAGGACCCCGCGATCGCGACACGCATGAGGGGATCTTCCCGCCCAGTGCGGTGCCCCGCGACTCGGGGTTGCGCACCGAGTGGCCGGCCGCGCTCAGGTCGCGTCGTCGCACCGGGTGACGGAGTCGGGGTTGTACCAGATCAGGCGGATCTTTGCGCGGCGGGAGAACGCCTGGTGAGCGCGTTCGGCGGAGCGAAACCTGCGCATGATCGGTTCGAATACCCCGACCACATCAGCGTGGTCTTCGAATGCCATGCCCCAAATCGGATCTGGTGTGCCTGCTGGCCGAACTGCGCGCGCCGCTGGACGTGTGCAAGGCGCTGGAGCAGCTCCGCGAGGATGCCGGCCAAGGGGCCAGCCAGTGGGTCGTCTACGGCCTGCCTGACCGGTTTCGACCGTTCGTGAGCTTCGAGGAGGACGCGGTCGTGGAGACGGCGTTCGAACCGGTGATCATTCACGGGCTGCCGCAGACCGAGGATTATGCCCGCGTCACCCGCGTCGCGGCTCGTCACGCGGTCGCGGCGAGTGCGGTGGAGAATCGCCTCGCCGCCCGGATGCAACGCCAGAAGCGGCTGACTGGCCCCTACCCGCTACGCCTCCACACGGTGTTCACCGAGGCCGCACTGCGGCTGGAGGTGGGCGGCCTCGGAGTAATGACGGCACAGCTTGAACGTCTCGTGGCCGCCGCGAGCGCGGAGAACATCACCATCCAAGTGCTGCCCGCCACGAACGCGGAGCACGCCGGGATCGCCAGCAACTTCACTGTGTTGCACTTCGCCGATGCTGTTGCCGACCCACCGCTGGGCTACTTCGACGGACCGTTCGGCGGGTACCTGATCAGCGACCCAGGCGACGTCGCCTCGATGATCCATATGTTCGATGACCTGCGACGATCGGCGCTGAACCCGGCCGAGTCGACCGACCTGCTCGCTGCCATACTTCATGAGTACCGGAGGAAGGGCGGCGCTCATGATTGATCTGTCCACAGCCTCGTGGCGCACGTCCAGCTTCAGCAACGGCACCGGTAGTTGCGTCGAGGTCGCGCTGCTAGATGACGGCCGGAGCGCGGTGCGCAACAGCAACCACCCGAAGCCGGCGTCGTCCTGTTAACCCGCGCCGAGCTGGGCGCCTGGATCAAGGGCGTCAAAGCCGGCGAGTTCGACGAACTCACCTGAGCGCCACCCCAACGACCCGGCACCGCAAGATCGCCAAAAGTGAGGCGTGGCCGTGCGGTTCCGCACTGTGACGCCACACTTTCGACGATCAGCTGCATTCGCCGTTAGCCGTGGCGTCGCGGTTGGTCCGACGCGCTGCGTGAGATCGGTACCACTACACTGCTGGTGTCCGTCAGCCGAGCATCCTCCGTTGGTCACCATCTGCTCCGGAGCCGCTGGGCGCACCCCTGCTGGCCTCAGGCGCCTCACGGGCGCCTGGCTCGGCTACTGTAGAAACGCGGGATGAGTAAAGAAATGCTGATCAGCGATGTTGAGTCACGGGTAAGCAAAACGTTCGACGGTGGTGTTGAGGGGCGCTACAACGGCGGGCGCGCCGCCGTCTATGGCGACATCGGTTTCGCTCTCCACTCGCTGGATCACGCGCTGCTCAGCCAGCACACCGCCGAGACCGTCAAGGACGCTCTGGCGGACCTCCCCTACGTGCGGGATGTGCATTACCTGGGGAAGTTCCTCAATATCCGGCTGGATCGGGCCGCCTACATTGATGCGCTGCGCGCGGGAGCGGTCGTCGACATCGACCGGGCGGGCATGCGGGGTGTTCCGGTGCTGCTGGAGCACACCAGCATCAACCCCAACGCGTCCCCTCATGTGGGTCGCGCTCGCAATGCCATCCTCGGCGACACCCTCGTCCGCACGCTGCGTGCTCTGGGCGCTGAGCTCACCAGTCACTACTATGTCAACGACTTCGGCCGTCAGATCGCTTTGCTCCTCGTTGCCCTCGGGCCTGATGGGGTCCGCTCGGTGGACTTCGCCGACATCTTGGACGTCTATGTGCGCATCAACGCCCAAGCCGAAGAAGACCCAGCCATCGCTGAACAAGCGCTCAATCTGCTCGCCAAGGCCGAAACGGGCGACACCGCCACGCTCAACGCGCTGCGTGACATCGCGCGGCACTCCCTTGACGGCCAGCTCGCCATCCTCGCAAAGCTCGGAATCACCTTCGATCAGTTCGACTTCGAAACCGACCTGCTGGAAAGTCTCGAGCTGACCGAGATCGAAGAACATCTTGTCAAGGAGAACATTGCGCAGAAAGACGACCTCGGTCGTCTGGTGGCCGATCTCAGGAAGCTTGGCTTCAACCGCGACGAGGGCCGCTATATGGTGCTGCGCCGGGCCAACGGCAGCTCGATGTAC
>JBOHFJ010000210.1:0-8887 GCA_050699655.1 Pseudonocardiaceae bacterium | reverse complement strand
CAGCCCCGGTGTCACCGGCGCGCAGGCCGCTGACACGCTCGTGGCGCCCTATAACGACCTCGACGCCCTCCGCGCCCTGTTCGCCGAACGGGGCGCGGAGATCGCCGCCGTCATCGCCGAGGCGGCCGCCGGGAACATGGGCACGGTGCCACCTGATCCCGGTTTCAACGCCGCGCTGCGCGAGCTGTGCCACGCGCACGGCGCGCTGCTGATCCTGGACGAGGTGATGACCGGGTTCCGGGTCTCGGCCGCGGGCTGGTTCGGGCTCGAGCGGGTGCGCGCGGACCTCTACACCTTCGGCAAGGTGATGTCCGGCGGGTTGCCAGCCGCGGCGTTCGGTGGAGCCAAGGAGCTCATGGCCTATCTCGCGCCGGCTGGGCCGGTGTACCAGGCGGGCACGCTGTCTGGGAACCCGGTGGCGGTGGCCGCCGGGCTGGCCACCCTGCGGGCCGCCGACCGGGAGGTCTACGCCCGGCTGGATGTGGCGGCCACCCGGCTGGCCGCGCTGCTCGATCAGGTGTTGGAGGCGGAAGGCGTGCCGCATCTGGTGCAGACCGCGGGCTCGCTGCTCAGCGTGTTCTTCACCGACCCCGCCACCGGGCCGGTGCGGGACTACACCGGGGTGCAAGCCACCCAGACCTGGCGTTTCCCGGCGTTTTTCCACGCGCTGCTCGAACATGGTGTCTACGCTCCGCCCAGTGCGTTCGAGTCCTGGTTCGTCTGCGCGGCCCTGGGAGCGGAGGCCTTCGAGGTGATCGCCGCGGCCTTGCCGCACGCCGCCCGAGCCGCTGCCCAAGCTCGGGAAGGCGCATGAGCCGGACTGTGGTCCACCTGCTGCGACACGGCGAGGTGCATAACCCGGACGGGGTGCTCTACGGCCGGCTGCCCGATTTCCGGCTCTCTGACGTGGGCGTGCGCCAAGCCGAGCGGGTCGCGGCGCATCTGAGCGACCACGATGTGGTGCATGTGGTCGCCTCGCCAATGCTCCGGGCGCGGCAGACCGCGTCGCCGATCGCCGCGCGGCACGGCCTGGACTTGACCACCGACGAGGAGCTGATCGAGTCGGTCAACGTGTTCGAGGGCACCCGCGTGTCAGGTGCGGGTGGCGCGCTGCGCGACCCGCGGAACTGGCCGGCGTTGCGCAACCCGTTGCGGCCGTCGTGGGGTGAGCCGTACCGGGAGATCGCGGCCCGGATGCTCGCCGCCGTGCACCGGGCCCGCGAGCGGGCCGACGGGCATGAAGCGGTGTGTGTGTCACATCAGCTGCCGATCTGCGCGGTGATCCGGCAGCTGACCGGGCAGCGGCTCTGGCACGATCCGCGGCGGCGGCGGTGTTCACTGGCGTCGTTGACCAGCCTGGTGTTTGTCGAGGGAGCGCTGGTCGATGTGGTCTACAGCCAACCCGCGGTGGCAGGCGCATGAGGCACGCGCGGTGGCTCCGCACGGTGGCTGGGCTACTGGTTGGCTGCGCCGCTGGGTTGTTGGCTGGCTGCGCCACGGGGACCGACGCGGTGGCTCGCGGCGGCACCTTCGAGTTTGTCTCACCTGGCGGCAAGACCGACATCTTCTACGACCCGGTGGCTACCCGGGGCACCGTCGGCGAGCTGGCCGGGGACAGCCTCACCGAACCCGGCACGACGGTGTCGCTGGCGCGCTATCCCCAGCGGGTGGTGGTGCTCAACGTCTGGGGCTCATGGTGCGGGCCGTGCCGGTCCGAAGCCGCCGACCTGGTCCAGCTCGCCCACGCGACGGCGAGTCAGGGCGTGCGCTTCCTCGGGATCGACGTGCGGGACGATCGAGCCGCTGGGGCGGATTTCGCCCGCGATTTCGGCCTGACCTACCCATCGATCTTCGACCCACCGGGCCGTACGTTGTTCGCTCTGCACGGCATCCCACGCTCGGTGGTGCCCTTGACCATCGTGCTGGACCGCCACCATCGGGTCGCCGCGGTGTTCCTGCACGCCATGCGCGCCCAGGATCTCCAACCCGCGGTTGCGCGCATCGCTGCGGAGCCCTGAGCCTGCACCGCGCACGGCTCCCACTATAAGTAGTCATGTAGACACTCACCGTATAGACTACCCTGGCTCACCGAATGGTTTCCGCACCGCTGTATGACTGTCGGCAGCGTGGAGCGACCGTCGGGGAGCTGCCCATGGGGTCACCCACTGAACGAGAGGACCCGATCAGTGCTCGTCCGAAGCCGCCCGTATGCGCTGGCCGCCGCCGCCGTGGGCATGCTGTTCAGCGTGGGTGCCGCGCTTCCCGCGTCGGCCTCGCCGGTGTCTGTTGGCGCTGGGCCGGTTGGTGCTGGGCCGGTGAGCGCCGCGCCGCGGTTGGCTGCCCAGGAGCTGCTGGCGCTGCGAGGGGTGGTGGCGGTGTTGGACTCCCGCTCCGGCGCCGTTCCGAACTCGGTGACTGGCTGGTACGTCGACCCGGCCAGCGACGCCGTCGTGGTGTCGAGCACCGACGACGCGGCCGCGCGGGCTTTCGCGGCGGGTCAGAACAAGGTGCGGATCGTGCACGTCAACGCTCGCCCGGTGTTGCTGGCCGACCTGCGTGGGGGTGAAATGATCACCACCAGCTCGGATGGCCACCACTGCTCGGTCGGTTTCAACGCGGTCCGGGGCGCCACCCGCTACATCATCACCGCCGGGCACTGCACCAGCCTGGGTGGCACCTGGTCCGGCCCGGATGGCACCGTCATCGGCCCGGTCGCTGCAACGTCGTTCCCCGGTCACGACTTTGGCCTGGTCCAGGTGACGTCGCCGTCCTGGGCGCAGACCCACGACGTCGAAGCAGGCGACGGTTACCTCCCCGTGACTGGCGACGCACCCGCCGCTGTTGGTGAGGAGGTGTGCCTGTCTGGATTTACCACCGGCCACCACTGCGGCCAGGTGCAGTCCATCGACGAGACCGTGAACTACGGAAACGGCGACGTCGTGAGCGGGCTCACTGGGACCACTGTCTGCGCCGAGGGAGGTGACTCTGGTGGGCCCTTCATGAGCGGCACTCAGGCGCAGGGGATTTTGTCCGGCGGGACCGGCGGTTGCCTGCTCGGCGGGCAAACCTACTTCCAGCCGATCCAGCCGGTGCTGTCCACCTACCGGCTCACCCTCCTCACCGGCGAGCCTTCCAGGAGGGATGAACCCTCCAGGGACGAGCCCTAGCGCGCTGAGCGCAGCCGCCGGGTGAAGGCCGCCGCCATCGCCCGCGGGTCCGCCGCCTCGGTGATCGCGCGCACCACCACCACCCGGTCCGCACCGGCGGCGCGCACTTCCTCTAGGCGCTCGATAGACTCGATGCCGCCGATCGCGAACCACGGGCGACTGGCCCCTATGCGCGCTCTGGTGTCGCGGACCAGGTCTAGCCCGGCGGCCGGGCGACCTGGCTTGGTCGGGGTAGCCCAGCAAGGACCGGTGCAGAAGTAGTCCACGCCACGCCGCACGGCGGCGTCGGCGGCCTGGGTGCGGTCATGGGTGGAAAGGCCGAGCACCACCTCGTCGCCGAGCACCCGGCGCGCCCAGCTGACCGGCAGGTCGTCCTGTCCCAGGTGCAGCACCTGCGCACCGGCGGCCAGCGCCACGTCGGCCCGATCGTTTACCGCCAGCAGCGCGCTGCGGCGCCGGCACACGTCGGCGAGCACCTCCAGAGCGGCGAGCTCGAGGCGCGCCTCCAGCCCCTTGGCTCTGAGCTGGATGATGTCCACGCCGCCGGCCAGTGCCGCGTCGGCGAACTCGGCGAGGTCGCCGCGGTCGGTCCGGGCGTCGGTGCACAGGTACAGCCGCGCGTCGGCCAGCCGGGCCCTGATCTGCTTGCCATCCATGTGGCGACCGTATCGAGCCATCGAGCTAGGGTTGGACTGGTCCGCGCGTGCTGAGTCGGTGTGTCGTCGGGAGTGCCGTTGGAGGGCTCGTCCAGCACGGTCGCGGTGGTCGGTGGTGGCGTCATCGGACTGAGCTGCGCTTGGCGCGCCGCGACCGCGGGATTTGCGGTGACCGTGCACGACCCGGCGCCGGGATCGGGTGCCTCGCACGTCGCTGGTGGGATGCTCGCTCCCGTCACCGAGGCGGTGCCGAGTGAACCTGCGGCGTTCGCGCTGGGCGCGGCCGGGCTGCGCCGCTGGCCGGACTTCGCCGCCGAGCTCGCCGCCGCCGGCGCCGACCCCGGGTTGCGGACCGGGGGCACCCTCATGGTCGCGCTGGATCCCGGCGATCGCGCCGAGCTGGACCGGATCGCCGAGCAGCTGTCCCGAATGGACCGCGCCGTGGAAGCGCTCTCGGGCCGGCAGGCGCGCCGGCTCGAGCCGGCGCTGGGCCCCCGGGTGTGCGGGGCGTTGTCGATTCCAGAGGATCTGTCAGTGGACAACCGGGCGCTGCTGGGCGCGCTGCTGGTGGCCTGCCGCGGCGCCGGGGTGCGGTTTCACGCCGGGCGCTGCCCGCGCTTGCCGAGTGCTGACGTCGTCGTTGTGGCCGCCGGTGCGCACAGTGCCGCGCTGCACCCCGTGCTGTGCCGCGCGATCCGCCCGGTGAAGGGCGAGATCCTGCGGCTGCGCCGCCGGGCGGGCGCGTTGGCGCCGCCGTCGCGGACCATCCGCGCGATCGTGGGCGGGCGCCACAGCTACTTGGTGCCCCGCGACGGCGGGCGGCTGGTGCTCGGTGCCACCCAGCGCGAGGTGGGTTTCGACACTGACGTCACCGCCGGTGCGGTGCGCGAGCTGCTCACCGACGCCGAGCGCGTGCTGCCCGCGATCGCGGAGTACACGCTGGAGGAGAGCGCGGCGGGGCTGCGCCCGGCCAGCCCGGACAACCTGCCAGTGATCGGTGAGCTGGAGCCCGGCGTGCTCGCCGCGACCGGCCACCACCGCAACGGGATCCTGCTCGCACCCCTGACCGCCGACGCGGTGCTCGCGCTGCTGCGCGGTCAGCCCGTGCCGGTTGACGTCGCGCCGGCCACCCCAGCCCGCCTCCCCTGTGGACAACCCGTGCCATGATCGTGATTGTGAATGGCCATTCCTGGGAACTCCCCAATGGCGCCACGCTGGCCGACGTGCTGGAGCGGCTCGGCGTGCCGTCTGGTGGTGTCGCGGTGGCCTTGGACGGCGCCGTGCTGCCGAGGGCGGCATGGCCTGGGGCGGTGTTGCGCGAAGGCGCATCGGTCGAGGTGTTCACCGCGGTGCAGGGAGGGTGACGTGGATGGCGGATGATCCACTGGTCATCGCTGGGCGGGAATTCGGCTCGCGGCTGATCCTGGGAACCGGGGGCGCGGGCAACCTCGCCGTTCTGGAGCGGGCGTTGCTCGCCGCGCAGACCGAGCTCACCACGGTCGCGCTCCGCCGGATGGACACCGGCGCGGGCACCGGTGTCCTCGACGTGCTGCGCCGCCACGGGATCGAGCCGCTGCCCAACACCGCGGGTTGCCGCAGCGCCGCGGAGGCGGTGCTCACCGCGCGGCTGAGCCGGGAGGCGCTGTCGACGTCCTGGGTGAAGCTGGAGGTCATCGCCGACGACCGCACCCTGTTGCCCGATCCGATCGAGCTGCTCGACGCCGCCGAGCAGCTCGTCGCCGACGGCTTCACCGTGCTGCCCTACACCAACGACGACCCGGTGCTGGCCCGCCGGCTGGTCGACGCCGGCTGCGCGGCGGTGATGCCGCTGGGCTCACCGATTGGCACCGGGCTGGGCATCCGCAACCCGCACAACATCGAGATGATCGTGGCGCAGGCCCCGGTGCCGGTCATCCTCGACGCCGGGATCGGCACCGCCTCCGACGCGGCGCTGGCGATGGAGCTGGGCTGCGACGCGGTGCTGCTGGCTAGCGCGGTGACGCGGGCCGATGACCCACCACGAATGGCCGAAGCGATGCGGCTGGCCGTGCAGGCGGGCCGGCACGCCCGGTTGGCCGGCCGGATCCCGCAACGCTTCTGGGCCCGGGCCTCCAGCCCCGACCGCGACCCCTGATCCGAGTTCACCTCGCGGCGTCCAGGTGCGCGGTCAGCTGGTCGCGCAGTCGCCGCGCGGTAGCCACCGGCATCAATCCGTAGAACTCGTTGGCCCTCAACTTCGGACTCTTCAGGCGCAGCTCGAGGTAGATGTCCGGGTCGTCCGCTAGATCGACCAGCCGGCTTTCGAACTGTACTTCCGCGTCGTCGTCCTCCCCGCGGACGGGGGCCTGCTCATGGACCCGCACCCCGTCATCGGTGATGAAGCAGTGCTCCGCTGAGCACCACGCCGGGTGACCGTCGTCTTCTTTGATCATCTCTGCTCTTGCGTTGTCAGTTACTTTGGTCCTCACCTGTATCAGGCCATACTCCACTTCATCTTTAACTGGCATGGTGCTCTCCCTTTCAGATTCGTCCTCCGCCGACCCACAGCAGCACCCGGGTGTGGCAAGACCCATACGGATCCGCGACCTTGGGAGCCTGAGCAACGAGGGAAGATCATGAGCTGGCGGGTGGGGTAGCGGGTTCAACCACGCGCACCTCGCCAGCGCTAGGCTGACGACCGACTCACGGTCTGGTGGCCGGCAGAGCACGGGGGAAGGAAGCGCATGGCTCGTCAACCTGAACACCTCATAGAACAGCAACGAGAACTCGGCCGGCACTTGGCGGCTCTTCGGGAGGCGGCTGGTCTTTACCAGGTGGATGTCGCGCGGGCCGTGCCCTGTCACCGCACGACCGTCACACATGCCGAAGCAGGCTCGCAGCTGCCGGAGGCTGATTTCTGGGAGATAGCGGATCGAGTCGTCGGCGCGGATGGTGCGCTGATCGCCCGTTATGATGAGTTTATCCAAGCCAAATCGGCTCACCTCGCCGAACAACAAGCCAAGCGGCGAGCGCGGGCTCGCGCCACTGTTCAAGAGCTAGCAACGGCTCTTCCGTCGAAATCCTCGAAGGTGTCACAAGCAGTTATCCAGTGGACCAGTAATTCGATTACGTTCGCGGTGCGGCGGATCACGGCTGAGGACCTGGCTGTCACGCGCCGAGAGGCTATAGCGGCGGGCGCGTCCACGGCGCTCGTGGGGGTCGCGCTGACTGAACCGCTCCAGCAATGGCTACTTCCGATCGGTGATGATGTGGAGTTCGCGACGCGCGGACCTGATTTTTGCGCTGATGAACTCGCTTCGCTCGAAGGGCTAGTGGGGCAATTCAGGGGCTGGGTTAGGAGCGGTCGTGGGATGCTTGTCCGCAAGGCGGTTGTCGCCCAGTTGAATGACGTCACGGATCGTCTTCACGAGGTGTCCCCGGAGTCGGCGAACTGGCGGGCTTTCGGAATAGCGGCAGAGCTCGCCGAAGTAGTCGCTTCGATATTGTTTTTTTATGGCTTGCAACGTTGCGCGCAGCGGTATTACGTCTTGTCTGTGCAGCTGGCGAAACTGGCGAACGACGACGGGCACGCCGCCACCGTGCTCGCGGCGCTGACGCGGCAGTGCTACGATCTTGGTCGCCCCCGGGAGGGCTTGGAGATTGTGGAACTCGCGCAGTACGGCAGCCGAAAGACCGCGACAGCGCTGTTGCGCTCGATGCTGGCGACACGTGAAGCGTGGGGGTACGCCCTACTGGGAGAGTCTCAAGCGTTCACTCGTGCCGTTGGCCTTGCGGAGGAGTACTTCTCCCAAGGCGCGTCGGATAGTGACCATCGTCGGGTCCGGTATTTTGACGCCGCCGAGCTCGCGGGTGTGATCGGTGGGCGCTACCGCGAGTTGGCTCGGCACGAGCCGCGATGGGCCCGGAAGGCTCAAGATTATATTGAAAAAGCACTTGAGCTGCGCCACCAGTCGGAACCCCGGCTCCGCGCTTTCGATCTCATTAATCTGGCGCGCACCCAGTTGATCGTCGCCGACCCGGAACGCGCGTGCGAGGTGGTTCATCAAGCGATTCCACTCGGGCGGCCGTGGGTGAACGGGCGAGTTGGCGCAAAACTGCGAGATTTCCATCAGGAGGCGTCACGGTACGCGGACATTCCCGTGGTGCGAGACACCCGGGATCTCATCCGGGAGTTGACCTCCGCCAATGGATGGATGAGGGGATAGAAATTGCCGCGAATTGGGATAACTGGCCACATGGACCTTTCTCGCGACAGCGCCTCCCTTGTCGCCGTGGCGCTTCGTGACGTCCTGAGGGGCCGCAGCGAGGGTGAACTGGTCGGCGTTTCTTGTCTAGCGCGGGGTTCGGATCAAATCTTCGCTAGGGTTGTGCTGGAGTGTGGAGGTTTTCTGGAAATAATTCTCCCGGCTGCTGATTATCGAGAGTGGAAGATCGCGCCCGACAATTTAGCGAAGTTCGATGACCTCATAAGTCGGGCTCGCGTGGTGCGGACGTTGCCCTATGAAGAATCCAACAGAGATGCGTATATGGCAGCGAGCGAAGAAGTGCTCGACTCTATTGATTCTCTCATTGCGGTATGGGATGGCAACCCTGCCGGGGGTTACTCGGGTACCGCTGATGTTGTGGCAGCCGCACGCGAGCGCGGGATACCGGTCACGGTCGTGTGGCCTGACGGCGCGCGTCGTACATGAAGCGTTCAGTCCCATGATGGGAAGGTAGCTGTGGTTGTCATTGAGGTCCGCAACGCTGAGCTGATGGAGACCGTAGCTCAGGAAGCCAAGCGCCTTGGCATCACAGGCGGGGCGATCGTCAGCCTGATCGGGGCCGTGGACAGTTTCACGATCTCCACTATGCCCAAGAACGACGCCACCGAAGACGTCCTCACCGACTACTCCCTACCGGCGGAGATGACGGGTACTGGTGAGATCATGAATGGCGCGAGCAATACTTGAAACCTGTGGATGAGAAAGATCAACGGAGGGTCGTACCCTCCCGATCATCCTGAGGTTCTCAAGCAAGATCGGCGCGGCAACGCCGGTCGGGAAGGTACGACCGATGCTCAGC
>JBOHFJ010000209.1:0-8899 GCA_050699655.1 Pseudonocardiaceae bacterium | reverse complement strand
CCGCCGCTCCACCCGCTACTCGCTGCCGCGGCGCCACAACCCACCACTAGCCCTGGCACGGCGAGGATCGCCGTGAACAGAATCGCCGATGAACGCGATCGGAAGCCGGTGGCGGACTGAGTCGTCATGAGATCACTTCGCCGTCAGCATGTCGGGCTTGAGAGAGTTAGTGACTCCGATGAAGGAGTCCGGGACCGGGTACTGACCCAGGATGAAGTTGAGGATCGCCGCGTGCATGGTCTCCACCGGTTGGATGGTGGCCGCAGTCATGATCCCGCCCGCGTCGGACACGTTCGCGGTGGCGAAGGTGTACGTCTGCGCGGCGACGTTCTCCAGGTTCAGCGCGAGCTTGGCCACATCAGGCACCGAGGTTGCCGCATTGAGCATGCTCACCTGATCAGCAGTGATCGTCAACGCGGGAGTGTCCACGGTCGGCTTGCCGGCCTTGGACAACACAGCGTTCCAGGCCTGCGCGTGATCAGCGTGCTGCTTCATCGCGGTTTGCACAAAAGTGGCCACCGCTGGCGGCACGGTGCCCAACTGCCCAGCTCCAGCTTTCTTCAACGCGCCGCCGTAGGCCGCGACAGCCAGATTCTCCAACGCCGTCGCCAAGGCCACGACCTTCAAATCCCCGGTGTACGTCTCCTCGGGGGCAGCCGGAGCGGCCGAACCCGACGAACCCGTCGCGGGCGAGGCTCCATTGGAACAAGCCGCCACCGCACCCAGCGTGACAGCGCCAGCCGCACCCACGAAGAAACCACGGCGAGTGGAAGGGTGACGCACCACCCGGCCCAGACTGACGGCCATGTCATCAATGGCCTTACGAACCTGGGGGAATGTCGACTCATGCAGCTCGTCCAGCTCACGAGTCATCTGGGAGAGCTCGTGCTCACTGATCGCCATCTCGGCGCGCTCAGCCCGGCGAGAGAAGATACTCACTTCACAGCTCCTTCATCGACCGGAGCGGCCATCGAGGTCGGGTAGAACGAGTCCGGGAAACCCACACTCCCCGCCGCGGCGGGCAACTTCGCCGCATCCGGCGGCAACGCGATCAGCTGCACGGCATCCGCCTTCAGCAAGGCCTGAACCGCCAACAAGATCGCTCGGTGCTGCGACTCGACCCCGGCCACGCTCGCGAACAACTGCCGCAACTCCGGAGTGGACACCACAGAGACGTCCTTGACGTAAGTCTGCGCGGCCACATCCTCCAGCGTGATCGCCAAACCCACCACATCACCGGGGCCCTTGATCGTGGGCACCGCCGCCTTCACTACCGGCGTGTACTTCGGGTCGGTACCCGTCTGGGCCTGGCCACCCAAGCGCTGCGCGGCCGCGTTGAAGGCCATCGCATGCTCGGCGTGCTGGTCCATCGTCTTCATCGCGAACGCCTTGACCACGCCATTGGCTGAACTCCCACCAATGAACGGCAAGGTCAACGCGGTCTTGTAGGTGAACACCGCCAGGTTCTCCAAACCAGCGGCCGTCTGCAAGGCAGACACATCATCACCAGCTGCCCAGGCCGTCCCGCTCGCCAGCAGAGTCGCGGCTCCGGCCACACCGGCGGCGGCCGCGACAGTTCCCCACCGCGCGCCATCCCGGCCAGCGGACGCCCGGGCCTCTCGAGCCGCTTCCACATAGTCACCCAGGCCAGTCCGAGCAACCCGCATCGCATCGGACTGAAGATCATCAGATTCTTCCAGAAGCTCTCGGAACCTGCCCTCATCAATCTTGTTCTGCACGAAACCTCCAAACAGCTGGTGGGAGTTCAAGCTCACCCGGTGTCAACAAGACACGCGAGAGGAAGCAGTCGAGCTTTCGGCTCCGCACCCCCAGCCAGTTCGCAACATTTGGTCACGATCAGGTCACATTCTGGCGGGTCAGGGGCGGGGCACGGTCAAAACCACCTCTCGACAACTAACGCGAGACCGTCCTCGGAGTTGCGGGTGGTCACCTCGTCGGCTGCTTCGAGCACGGCGGGATGGGCGTTGGCCATCGCCACCCCGCATCCCGCCCACCGCAACATCGACAGGTCATTGGGCATGTCGCCCACGGCCAGCACGTCAGCTGGGGCGACTCCCAACTCGCTGGCCAACTGGGCCAATCCAGTGGCCTTGGTGACCCCGGGCGCTGAAATTTCGATCAAGCCATGCCTGGTTGAATACGTGACGTCCAACCGGTCCCCCGCGCGGCCTTCCCAGGATGACCCTGATCCGGCCCCCGACAGTGCCCCAACTGGGGCCCCCGATCGTGTCGCAGTTGGTGTCCCAGCTCGGGTCCCGAGCAGTTCCTCGACCGCGACGGCCATCAGGTCACTGCTCACGTTCGACTGGCGGACCAGCAATTTGATCGCGGAGCGGGCGAGCAACACGTCTCGCGGCGCCTGCACCGCGTCCGCGCCGGGCCAAGGGTGCGTGTAGCCCGCTTCAGCGAGGAACTGCGCGGCACCGTTGACCATGGCACCGTTGACCGCGGCGCCGTGGGTAGCCAACTCGACGGCGAGCTTCGCGCCTGGCAACACGGTGGCCACCACGTCCGCGGCGTGGCGCAGCTGCGCTGGCTCCAGCGTCACCGCATGGCTGACGCGGTCGGTCGAGGCGTCATAGCGAACGGCGCCATTGGCGCACACCGCCAGCCCGGCGTATCCGAGTTGCTCGACGACCGGCGGGATCCATCGCGGCGGTCGGCCGGTGACCAGCACGAAAGGCACCCCGGCGCACAACACCCGGTGCACTGCCGCCCGAGTGCGCACCGAGATCTGATCGGCCGGGTCCAACAAGGTACCATCAATATCTGACGCGACCAACCGCGGCCTCCACATGCCCCGACCCTACGTGGCAGCCAGCGCTGGCCAGGCCGGTTGACTCAGGCCGGTTGACTCACGCCGGTTGAGTCAGCCCGGTTCGGGGCGGCGAGACAGGACGGCGGCGGCCTCGAGCAGCATCCAACCCGATAGTTGCACCGACAGGTCACGCTCGGCCAATCCCGGTTCGGGCAGCCGCGCCGGAACCGTCCACCGCGGACCGAAAACCGGGCCGCCATCGGCGACACCCCGGTTGCGCCAAGCCGCTTCGGCGGAATCCAGCACCAGGCGCGCGGCGATCACGCCGCAGGGCAGGGTTGCGGCTGCTACGGTTCCGGATGGCCGCGCCACCGCGGCGATGGCGAGGTAACGGGCCAGGATACCGCTGAACAACCCGCCGTCGCCGCCGCCTTGTCCCCGCAACACTCCGCCGTCAGTAAGGTGCTCAGCGACCGCCCGCACGGTGCGGTCGGCCTGCTGCCACCAGCGCGGTGCACCGGTGGCCACACCCAGCTCGATACAGGCCCCGAGCAGTACGCCCTGGCAGTAGCTGTAGACGGCCCGCTCCACGGTGCGCACCGACCCATCAGAGTTCACCCGCGCCCCGTCGAAGACCAGGCCAGTGCCCGGATCGATCAGGTGCTCAAGAATCCAGTCCACCAGGGACGTGGCGATGCCCAGGTTTCCCCGGCGGGCGTAGAAGATCGCGGCCGGGCCGGTGGCCGGGACGTTGACGAAATCGTCACCGACCCGCCAGCGCATTCCCCCTCTCGGTCCCCGCCCGAGGCGCAACCGGCGCATGATGGCCCGCTCCGCGCCCGGTGTGCGCAACCCCGCCAGCGCCGCGCCGCGTTGCAGCGCCAGCCCGAGCCAGGCGATGTCGTCGTGGTAGTCGTTGACCCAGCCGGTGATATTGCGCACCCGCACACCGCGCACCAGTGCCGCGATGGTGTCCCGCCGCCACTGCGTCGGAGCGCGCTGATAGGCATCGAGCGTGCAGTCCAGCAGGTGCGCCTGCCACCAGTAATGCCAGTGCACCGGCGGCCAGCCAATGCCGCCCAGCCGGTCCTTCGGCCATGTCCCCGGCCAGTTCGGGCCGCCCAGCCGGGTGCTCGGCAGCCCGCAGAGCCAGCGAAGATGTCGGGTGTGCACCGCCCGCTCGGCGGCGGCCGCCCGGCCCTCCCACGCACTCACCAGGCCACCTCGAGCTCGGCGTGCTGGCGGATCCAGGCGTGCATGGCGATGCCGGCGGCCACCCCGGCATTGATCGACCGCGTGGAGCCGAACTGCGCGATCGAGACGGTCAGCGCGGCCCCGTCGCGGGCTTGCGGGGTCAGGCCCGGTCCCTCCTGCCCGAACAGCAGCAGGCACTGCCGCGGCAGGCTGGCGGTCTCCAGCCGCACCGCGCCCGGAGAGTTGTCCACGGCCACCACCGCCAGTCCCGTCGCGGCGGCGTGCCCGAGCAGCCCGGCGATGTCGTCATGGTGGCGCAGATGCTGGTAACGGTCGGTAACCATGGCACCGCGGCGGTTCCACCGGCGGCGGCCCACGATATGCACCTCGGCCACAGCGAAAGCGTTCGCGGTGCGCACCACGGTGCCAATGTTGTGGTCATGCCCGAAGTTCTCGATCGCGACGTGCAGCGGGTGGCGGCGGGCATCGAGCGCGGCGACCACCGCGTCGCGGCGCCAGTAGCGGTAGACGTCGACGACGTTGCGGTGGTCACCGTCTCGCAGCAGGTCGGGGTCGTAGCGGGGGTCCTCGGGCCAGGGGCCTGGCCAGGGGCCGACACCCACCGTGGGGCCCCACTCCGTGGGGCCTTGTGAGTGGCAATCCGTGTCAGGCCACGGATTGCCACTCACACGAACTCGCAGATGTTCAAGACGGCGCGGTAGGGCAGCCCGACCGCTTCGATGGCCTCCCGGGCGCCGGTGTCCCGGTCCACCACGGTGGCCACACCGACGACGTCCGCGCCCGCCGCGCGCAATACCGCCACAGCGGTGAGCACGGAGGCACCAGTGGTGGAGGTGTCCTCGACGGCGAGCACCCGGCGACCCGCGACATCCGGACCCTCGATGGGCCGCCGCATCCCGTGCCGCTTGGTCGACTTGCGCACCACGAAGGCGTCCACCGGGGGGCCCGGCGCATGCAGCACGGCGGTGGCGACCGGGTCGGCACCCAATGTCAAGCCACCCACCGCCTGGTAGGACCAGTCGCTGGTCAGCTCGCGGACCAGCCGCCCGATCAGCGGCGCGGCCTCGTGGTGCAGCGTGACCCGGCGCAGGTCGACGTAGTAATCGGCCTGCGCCCCGGAGGACAGCGTGACCTGGCCGGGCAACACCGCCAGCTGCCGCACCAGCGCGGCAAGCCGTGCCCGGCTGGTCGCCAGCGCTGAGCCCGTCACCTGCGGCCCCGTCACCCCCGGCCCCGTCACCTTCGACCCAGCCTGGCCAGCCGCCGGACGAGACCGCGCGGCAGCACGTCCACCAGCCCCACCAGCGCCTGGTATTGCCGTCCGGGCACCGAGATGGTGCGCCCGCACCGCAGGTCGGCCAGGCACTCACGCACGACGGCGTCGGCATCCAACCAGAACACCGACGGGCTTGCGGACACGTCAACCCCGGCGCGGGCATGGAACTCGGTGCGGACATACCCCGGGCACAGCGCGAGCACCCGCACCCCGGTGTCCCGCAGCGCCATCGCGAGTCCTTCGGAGAACATCGTCACGTACGCCTTGCTCGCGCTGTAGGTGTCGCCGAAGCCAGGCAGGAAGCTCGCCACGCTGGACACGTTGACCACCGCGCCCCGCCCGGCGCGCACCATGCCCGGCAGCGCGGCATGGGTCAGCCGCAGCACGCTGGTCACGTTGACGTCCAGCTGGGTCTGCAGATCCGTGATGTCGGCGTCGACGAAGGCGGTGGCGGTGCCGAAACCCGCGTTGTTCACCAGCAGATCCACCGGATCTCCGGTGCGCAGCCGCTGCTCGACTAGCTGCCGCTCACTGGCGCTGGCCAGATCGGCGGGAAACTCCTCGGACCTCACCCCATGGCGCCGGGTCAGCTCAGCGGCGCACCGCCGCAGCCGTTCCCGGTCCCTGGCGACGAGCACCAGGTCATAGCCTTCGGCGGCGAGCCTGCGGGCGAAAGCTGCCCCGATCCCCGCGGTGGGGCCGGTAATCAGCGCGGTCGGCATACTCTGCAGGCTAGCTGGTGGCCCAGTCAGCGGAATCCACGAACTCGAAGGGCTCCTCAGCGACGTCGAGCAGGTCAGCAAGCTCATCCAGGGCACGCAACAGGCGTTCCAGCCGGGCGGGCGTGGCGCCGCACGGTGCCGCAGCCAGCACCCAGCCGTTTTCCACCCAGGCAACCGGGATGTCGGGCCCCAGCGCGCCTGCCGCGAAGACGAATTCGGGCGACAGCAGCGCGCCAGCCCGGTCCGGATCACTGACCAGGGCGGTCCGGTCACCCACGTGCCCCAGCATGCTCAGCGCGGCATCCCGAGTTGGCGACTGATCTGGCAGCCACAGCTCGGCGACCAGATCCGCGTGGTGGTCACGCCGCTGCACCGCGACCACCACGCTGGAGACTTGACCGCCCTGCTCATGGTCGAAGACCTGCGCCACGCGGCGCCCCAGCGGGGTGAACAGACTGCCGGCCACGATGTCCTTGGCCAGCCCGGCGCCACCCTGAGCGAGCGCACCATGGTGCCAGCGATCGGCCAGCGTCGGATCAGACAACACAAACCGCCACCCGCGCAGCGCCGCCCAGCGACGCCGTTCCCGCTGGTGCACGCTGTGGTGACCACGATCCAGCGCCAGCAGCACGCTGCCTGCGGCAGCGGACAAACCCGCGGTCACAAACCACGCCCACGGTGACACCACGCTGAGGGTAGACACCGCACCGAGCGTAGTACCGCGCCACGCCCATTCCGGTGAGCACACGCCGCTAGCGGGGCTGGCTCCATCCCGCCAGCCGCTCGGCGATCTTCTCCACATCAGCCAATGACCCGTCAGCCACGGCGATCGCCAGGTCGAACGCGGCATCCTCGGGCGCGTCGAGGTCGTGACCATTGATCCACAAAAACACGGCCGTCGCTGCCCACGCCAGCCGCCTGTTGCCATCGACGAGGGCATGGGTGCTGACGAGCGTGTGCAGCAGCGCCGCCGCTTTGCCGTGCACCGTGGGGTAGGCGTCGGCACCGAAGACTGTCGCGGCGGGCCGGGCGAGCGCCGAGGAAAACAGCCCATAGTCGCGAACCCGCACCGGCGTTGAGCAGGCCCGCTCGGCGACCCGCCGCAGTAGGTCGAGGGTGAGGTGGCGCGTCACGCGTTGCCGAGCCGGTCCAGCAGGCCGGTGTAACGCGGGATCATCACGTCCAACGCCTCGTCGACCTGCGCGGCGGCACTGCGCCGCTGCACATACTCGCGAACCGCCGCCCGGGCCACGTCCTGCATGGACCGGTGCTCGATCTCAGCCTGGGCGCGCAGCGCCTGAGTCTCCTCATCCGTCAACCGCAACGTCATCGCCACAGTAACGATGATACCAGTTTGATACCTCGCGGAATGGCGGCGCAGGCCGGCTCACACGTCCTTGATGACACAGATGATCAAATTGGTGGCGGTCAGCACCTGGAACCAGTGCAGGTGCGCTAGCGAGAACCAGGGAGACTGGATGGCGCCCGTGAACAGCAGCACAGTGATGATCAGCGCTAACCACCGTTCTATGTCAGCCACGGCGGCCCGCACCTACAAGTGATCCAGAGTCGGTTCATCAGCTTTGGCCTTCCCGGCATACTCGCGCGAGACAAGACGGAATCTTCTTGTCTGGTCGCTGATCTGAACCCCCGAAATTGTCAGGGGTGGGGTAGACAATGGTGGCGTGTTGCAAACGCTGGGGAATCCGAGGCAGGCGATGGTCGCCGGTCTTGCCCAGTGGCGTGATCAGATCGCCGGGTGTGATGATGCGGACTTGCAAGATCAGGTTCGGGACATCGAGTCGGTCTCCCGGATGCTGCACTCGGTGATGCTGGACGCGGTCGCGGAGCTGGACTCCCGCAATGTCGCCGCCACCGCCGGGTTCGGTACGACGAAGCGACTGCTCGCCGGAATCCTGCACCTGTCCGCCACCGAAGCCGGCACCCGCGTCACCCACGCCACCCAACTCACCGCCCACCGCAACCTCAGCGGTGCCGTGCTGCCGCCGGCACTGCCGAACACGGCTTCGGCGCTGGCCGCTGGGGAGATCGGTCCGGCTCAGGTCCGGGTGATCACCGACACGATGAACGCGATCCCCACCTCCGTCAGCGCCACCGACCGGGAGGCCGCCGAAGCCGAGCTGGCCCGCTACGCCCGCTCCTTCGACCCCACCTCGCTGCACAAGATCGGGCGACACATCCTCGCCCACCTCGACCCCGACGGACGGGAACCCCGCGACCAGGACCCCGCCCCCGCCGCAGGCGAGCTCCGGTTACGCGAACGCCGCGACGGACGACTCGGACTCGACGGGTTCCTCGAACCCGAACACAGCGCCGCGTTCCGCACCCTCATCGAACAATTCGCCGCGCCCCGCCCCGCAGCCGAAGGCATCCCCGACCCACGCACCGCCGACCAGCGCAACGCCGACGCCCTGCTGGAACTCTGCGGACTGGCCCGCGCCGCGCAAGACTGCCCCACCACCGCTGGGGAACCCCCACACCTCACGGTCACCCTCGACTGGGACACCCTGCGCACCAGCGTGGGTGTCGCGACCCTGGACTACGGCACCCACCTCACCGCGTCCGAAGCCCGCAGGTGGGCGTGCGACGCCAAGATCATCCCCATTGTCCTGGGTGGGGCATCCGAACCCCTCGACGTCGGGCGCGCGATGCGCACCGTCCCGCTGTCCCTGCGCCGAGCACTCGTCGCCCGCGACCGCAGCTGTGTTTTCCCCGGCTGCGACCGGCCCCCGGGACTGTGTCAAGCCCACCACTGTCGACACGTGCGCCATGAGGCGCGTGTTCTCCGAATGGGGGTGAGAGACCCCCGTCGCCGGGCTGTCACGGCAGCCGGGTGAAGCTGAGGGCAGTCTGTCTCGTGGGAATGGCGGGATGGGTGGCAAGCGG
>JBOHFJ010000208.1:0-8937 GCA_050699655.1 Pseudonocardiaceae bacterium | reverse complement strand
GCTCCGGTGCTGGGCAACCCGGTGATCGGGCTTCCGGTGCTGGGGCTGTTCCCCCGGATGCCCACCGCGTCGCTGGCGCTCGCCTACACCGGCATTGTCATGGTAGTGCTGGCCTGGCTGTGGCTCGGCGCGCTGGCCACGCCCGGACGGGCCCGACTGCTCCACCGAGCACAGTTGGACCGCACGATGCTGATGTGGGCGGCACCGCTGCTGGTCACCCCGCCGATGTTCAGCCGGGACGTCTACAGCTACCTGGCGCAGAGCGCGATGATCAACCGCGGGCTGGACCCCTACCTGCTCGGTCCGGCTGACGCGCTGGGCGTGGCCAATCCGCTGGTTCGGGGGATCCCCACGATCTGGCGTCACACCCCGGCGCCCTACGGCCCGCTGTTCCTCACTCTGGGCAGATCGATCGACTGGATCGCCGGGAACAACGTGGTGCTCGGCGTACTGGCGCACCGAGCTCTGGCGGTGGCTGGACTGCTAATGATCGTCTGGGCGTTGCCTCGGCTGGCCCGCCGGGTGGGTGTGTCACCGGTGTTCGCCCTGTGGCTCGGTGTCGCGAACCCGTTGGTGTTATTTCACCTGGTCAGCGGCGTGCACAACGAGGCGCTGATGCTTGGCCTGATGCTGGTCGGCCTGGAGCTGGCGCTGCGCGGCCCCGCACGAGGACCAGCCCTGCTCGGCGGCAGCGCGCTCATCGCGGCCGCGGCCCAGGTGAAGGTTCCCGCCGCGCTGGCGCTCGGTTTCGTCATCGTGTGGTGCGCCCGCCACCGAGGTGGCCGCCCGCGCGACGTGGTGTGGGCGGCGGCGGCGATCGGTGGGGTCGCGGCGGCCACCACGGTGGCGATCGGGCTGGGCACCGGGCTCGGCTTCGGCTGGGTCGGTGCGCTCGGCACCCCCAACGCGGTGCGCAGCTGGATGTCAGTGGTCACCGAGCTCGGCCTGCTCGGCGGGTGGATCGGCACGCTGCTCGGTTTGGGCGATCACATCACCTCGGTGCTCACACTCGCCAGGGCCACTGGACTGGCCGCCGCTGGCGGAGTCTGCCTGCTGCTGCTGTGGCGCTGCTGGAAAGGACGGGTTGAGCCACTGGCTGGGCTCGGTGCCGCACTGGGTGCCGTAGTACTGCTGGGGCCGGTGGTGCATCCGTGGTACCTGCTGTGGGCCGTGATCCCGTTGGCGGGCTCAGCCACCCGCCCGGCCTTTCGCGCCAGCGCTGTCGTAGCTTGTGCGATCCTGGCGGTGATGGTGGCGCCCACCGGCTCGGACTTCATGTTCCGGGACTGGGTGCTGCCCGCGGCGATCGCGGCGGCGGCAATCACCCTGGTGGTGCCGATCATGCTGGTTCGCGGCCGCACTCCCGCATTGTCGGAGGCGTTTTCTGGGGCGTTTTCTGGGGTACTTTCTGGGGCACTTCAGGCCAGTGGGCACCGATCCGGGAGCGCGACCTAGGCTCTGTGAACGTGACTCCGCCCGCGTCATCGGCTGCCGTCGAGGTCCGCGGCCTGGTTCGGAACTTCGGTGCGGTCCGGGCCGTGGACGGGCTCGACCTGCGGATGCCGCTGGCCACTGTGCTGGCGCTGCTGGGCCCCAACGGTGCCGGCAAGACCACTACGGTCGAGGTATGCGAGGGGTTCCAGCGCCCGGATGCTGGCGTGGTCCGAGTGCTGGGGATGGACCCGGTCGCCGACGGCTCCGCGCTGCGCCCCCGAGTCGGGGTGATGCCCCAGGGGGGCGGGGCCTACCCGGGTGTGCGCGCCGCTGAGATGCTCAATCTGGTCGCGGTCTGCGCGGCGCGGCCGCTGGACGTCGGGTGGCTGCTTGACGTGCTCGGGCTCACCGGCGTCGCTCGGGTACCTTACAAGCGACTGTCCGGCGGCCAGCAGCAGCGCCTCGCGCTGGCCTGCGCCCTGGTCGGCCGGCCGGAGCTGGTGTTCCTCGACGAGCCCACCGCCGGCATGGATCCGCAGGCCCGGCGGCTGGTCTGGGACATCATCGGGCGGCTGCGCGCGGACGGCGTCAGCGTGCTGTTCACCACGCACCTGATTGAGGAGGCCGAGGCGCTGGCCGACCAAGTAGTGATCATCGACCACGGCCGGGTGGTGGCCCAGGGCAGCCCCGCTGAGCTGACCTCAGCGGGCATGGAGCGGCAACTCCGGTTCGCGGCCCGGCCCGGCCTGGACCTCGGCCCGCTGGGCGGCGCGCTGCCACCGGGGTGCCAGGCCAGGGAACCGTGCCCCGGTGAGTACCTCGTCGAGGGCCTGATCGAACCGCAGGTGATGGCCATCGTAACCGCGTGGTGCGCCCAGCAGGGAGTGTTCCCGGAGGGGCTTCGGGTGGCCCGGCGCAGTCTGGAAGACGTGTTCCTCGAACTCACCGGACGGGAGCTGCGGTCGTGAGCACCTTGCCCCCCAGTACCTTCTCACCCGGCACCTTCGCGCCCGCGCCAGGCCGGGGCCGGCTGTCCCGGATGCTGCTCACCCAGGCGCGCACCGAGTTCATCCTCACCCTGCGCAATGGTGAGCAGCTGCTGCTGACCCTGCTCATCCCACTCGGGATGCTGATCGGACTCACCGTGCTGAACGTGGTGCCGGTGCCCAACCCGCGGGTGGACAACGTCACCCCGCGCATTCTGGCGCTGGCCGTGATGTCCACCGCGTTCACCGGGCAGGCCATCGCGCTGGGCTTCGACCGCCGCTACGGGGTGCTCAAGCGGCTGGCCGCCACCGCGCTGCCGCGCTGGTCTCTGGTCGCTGGCCGGATGCTCGCGGTGCTCGGGGTGGTGCTGGTGCAGCTGGTGGCGCTCGGGGCGGTGGCGCTGGCGCTGGGCTGGCGGCCGGAGCCGTCCGGTCTGGCCCCCGCCGCGCTGCTGATCCTCGCCGGCACCGCCGCGTTTGGCGCGCTCGGGGTGCTGCTCGGCGGAACGCTGCGGGCCGAGGTGGTGCTCGCGGTAGCGAACACGGTCTGGCTGGCACTCGTCGTGGCGGGTGGCATCGTGCTGTCCGTACACGCCCTGCCCGGACCACTCGCCACGCTCGCTGGCGCACTGCCCTCCGGCGCGCTGGCCGAAGGCCTGCACACCGCGCTAGCCGAAGGCACCACACCCTGGCCCGCCCTAGCCGTGCTGCTCGTGTGGGCCGCACTCGCAGCCACCCTAGCCACCCGCACCCTGCGCCTGTCCTAACCCCCACCCCACCCACCGCCACCCACCCGCGCCATTCGGAGCCGAATAGCGGTTCACGCGACCCGGACAGCGCTATTCGGCTCCGAATGGCGAGAGTGTGCGGTTGCTGGGCAGGGTGGCTGGCTAGAATCAGCGATGTGCTTGGCGCGGGGAGATCTTTGGGAAGCTTGGCGCGGGGTACGGCGATCGCTGCGGTGATCACTCAGGCGGGAATCGCGGTGACCGGCTCGGTGGTCCGGGTGACCGGCTCGGGGCTCGGCTGCCCGACCTGGCCGCGGTGCTTCCCGGGCAGCCTGGTCCCGCAGCCGCATCCTGAGGTCGCCACGCTGCACCAGTGGATCGAGTTCGGCAACCGGCTGCTCACCGGCCTGGTCGGCCTCGTCGCGCTGGCCTGCCTGGTCGTCGCGGTGGCGGTCCGGCCTCGGCGTCGGCGGCTGGTGCTGCTGGCCGCGACGATGCCCCTCGGTGTCGCGGCGCAGGCCGTCCTCGGCGGCATCACGGTCCTGACCGGGCTGGCCTGGTGGACCGTCGCCGTGCATTTCCTCGTGTCGATGGTGCTGGTGTGGCTGGCGGTGCTGCTGGTCGCGGCCTTCGCCGAGGGCGACGCGCCGCCGCGCTGGCACCTGCCGGGGCCGCTGCGCGGCTTGCTCTACACCGCAACTACGGCACTGGCGGCGCTGCTGAGCGCCGGGACACTGGTAACCGCGGCGGGACCACACGCGGGAAACGCCGCCACCCCCAGGCTCGCGGTCGGTGTCCCGGCGCTGGCGCAGCTGCACGCCGACCTGCTCGTCGGCTTCCTGGGATTGCTCGCAGGTCTGGGGTTTTCGCTGTATGCGGTGGGTGTGCCGGCACGGGCATGGCGACGCTACACGGTGCTGGCCTGCGTGGTGCTCGCCCAGGGCACGCTCGGTGTCGTGCAGTACCTCACGGGGGTGCCGGACGTACTGGTCTCATTGCACGTCCTGGGTGCCGCCTCGGTGGTCGTGGCGATGGCCGCGTTCTGGGCGAGCTGCCGCACCCGCGAGCACCTGCCGGTACCGCGTCCTGATGGCTCGACGCCGGTCAAGCTCTCCTGGCGACGTCCCACGATGGCGCGGCGTTGACTGTCTCGACGTCGAACCCGGCAGTCTGCCGGTACCGCTGTGCGATCGAGTCGAGTTCATCGCTGGTGATGACGTCGTCGACTCGGGTGAAGCCGTTGGGTGCACGTTGCTCGACCAGTTGCACTATCCGCTCGGGACCTCCCCGCCGGTTGGACATCACGAGCGCGTTCATCGGCTCCCGCCGGGCGTCCTCGTAGGCGGCGAGGCCAGCCACTGGATCATCGGCGCGGGCCAGCTCCCAGGCCAAGACTCGACCGTCGATGATCGCCTGGGTGCCCCCGTTGGAGCCGAACGGGTACATCGGATGCGCGGCGTCGCCGAGCAGGCTGACCTGACCTGTGCCCCAGTGCGGCAACGGATTTCTGTCCACCATCGGGTATTCCCAGATCCTCGAGGCGGCGCGGATCAGTGTCGGCACGTCGAGCCAGTCAAAGCTTCGGTCGGCCACATGCGGCAGCACGTCGCCCAACCCACCCAGGTGGTGCCAGTCCCCGAGCGGGGCCTGGGTGGACTGACCTAGCCGCGCCGCGACCCCCCAGTTCACCGCGGATCGGCCGCGTTGTTCAGCGGTCCTGGAGACCGGGTAGGCGACCACGGTCGGATTGGCCCCGGACACGATCATGGTGCGGCCGTCGAGGAACGGCTCGGTGTCGGTCAGGCCCCGCCACAGATGGATGCCGTTCCAGATCGGCGGACCCTCATTGGGATGCAGTTGCGCGCGGACCGCGGAGTTGATGCCATCGGCGCCGATCAGCATGCCAGCCGACTCGATCACAAGCCGACCGGTTCGCCGATCCCGCAGCTCGACCGACACCCCAACATCGCTGTTCTCAAAGCGCTCCAGGGCCAGACCGGTCCGGACCGCGTCGGCACCGAGGCGTTGCCGCACGGCGTGCAGCAACATCATCTGAAGCTCGCCCCGATTGATCGAGTACTGCGGCCAGCGGTAGCCGGCGGCCAGGCCCCGAGGCTCACCGCTGATCCGGCTGCCGAAGCGGTCGCAATAGATCAGCTCCCTGGTCGGGATACCGATGGCCGCCAGCTCGTCAGACAATCCCAGCTCAACCAGCTCGCGGGTGGCGGACGGGAGGATGTTGATGCCGACGCCTAGCGCCCACAGCTCGCGAGCCGCGTCGATCACTCGCGCCTCAATGCCCGCCGCGGACAGCCCACCAAGGCCCGCACCGGAGATCAAGACATCCACGACGAACTCCTCAAACCCCGACACCCGATAGTGTGCATGGATAGCGGCGGTCTCGGTAATAAGAGCCGGGAAAACAACGGATGTGGAGGTCAGCGGCTACGTCAGGTTCTGTATCGGGGGCCGCTCCTCACGTTTTGGGCGACACTTTCTGGGCGGCGCGGCTGGGGGTGGCCGGTGGAGGTGTGGCCATCCGATGGCGGATGACGATGGATCTGGCCGGGTGCTCAGCCTCGCGCCGCAGCCGGCACTGGATCTCCTCGACGGTGCGGGCGGCTTGGCTGGTGGGGTGGTGATTGCCGTGCTGGCGGCGGCCGTACCACCACGCGACGCCGCCACGGACCACCTGCTCGGCGATCAGCACCAGCACCGTGACCCAGACCCCGATGAGGGCAACCAGCCACAGCGTGGGGTAGTCCGCACCCGACACCACCGAGCTGCCCCTCCCCCGACTCGAACTCCCGCACACTCCATGCCGCGCGCTGTCGACCATGGCGCACAGGCCGTTGAGCAAGGACAGATCTGGATGAGCACTTGGTGTAGACCCGAGACAGCCCGTGCCCGCGCTACTACCGTGGGTGCACCGCTTGTCCAGCCGGGAGATCCCCAGGGGGCGTTGCGCACGAGCCGAACCTCACACCCGAGGTGCCGACGAATGTCGCGTTGGAGAGCTATCTGACCCGGTTGGGCTGGTCACCTGAACAGCTCGCCAGCCACCTCAACGAGCTCGCGTGCCGCATGCGCCTGCCCAAGGAGATCCATCCGAAGACGCCCCGCCGGTGGCTGCGGGCCAGACCGCCGAACGTCCTGCCTTGCGTCCCGCGACAGCCCTGGCCCGCTCTGGTGTGCACGCTGTTGTCACGCCAACTCCACGAGCCCGTCACCCTGGCATGCTTGGGGTGGCAGACGAGCGTTGGCGCGCTCTACGTTCCAGCTGACGACGGCTTGGACCACGGCTTGGACCACGCGTGGGACTCTCGCGGGGCGGTTGCGTCGCTACGGGAAGTCTTGGAGGCACCGGGCATGGACCGACGGCACTTCGTGGTCATCAGCGGCACCACCATGACCGCGTTTGCTCATAACTGGCTGCTCGACCCGGCCCGCATGGCAGCGTCGATTCAGGGCAAGCGGGTTGACCACGCCGTTGTCGACGATCTCGAGCGAGTCGCCGATGCCCGGCGCCGGCTCGATGACGCCTTCGGTGGCGCAACCGTGTTCCGCGCGGTCCGTGAGGATCTCCGTCTGGTCACCGAAACGCTGGACAACGCCAGCTATACCGAGCAGGTGGGGCAACGGCTGTACGCGGTGGCCGCGGAGTTCGCCAGGCTCGCCGGGTTGCTGGCCTACGACAACAACCATGAGGCGCTCGCCCAGCGCTACTTCCTGGCCGGGCTGCGCGCGGCGCACAGCAGCGGTAACCGCGCGGTCGGCGCGAACATCCTGGGGTTCATGAGCCGGCAGGTCAGGGACCGTGACCCACGCGACGCGCTTCGGTTAGCCGAATCGGCGCTGGTTGGCGCGAAGGATCTGACCCCGGCGGTGGAATCCTGGATTCAGGCCCGGCTGGCCAGCTCGGCCGCCGCCGCGGGTGACACGATCGCGGCGGATCGGGCACAGGGCCGCATGTTCGAGCTCACGGCCGCCGTCGACCCGGCCGCCGAGCCAGCGTGGATGTATTGGTGGTCTGAGGCCGAGGCGCACTACCACGCCGGGCAGTCCGCGCTGGCGCTCGACAAGTCTCGTCAGGCTGAGACCCATTTCCGCAACGCTCTCGCGCGGCTCAGTCCGTCATTTCCGCGCGAACGGATCAATGTTCTCACCAGACTCGCGCTGGTGCGGGTGGGCCTCGGCGAGCTGGATGGTGCGTGCCGCGCCGCTACCGAGGCGGGTGGGTTGCTGCGACGGCTCGACTCCGAACACAAGCGCATCCGTCTTGCCGAGTTCCGGAAAGCCGTTCAGCCGTACGCCGCCACGGCGCAGGTCAAGGACTTCGACGCCAAGTTCAGTGACCTGATCCGCACCGGGTCGGCCTGATCCGGACTCTCGATGGGATATCGCATGGAAACGTCGCCTATTCACTCTGCCGCACCAGATCCACTTTCCCCCGGCGGCATAACACTGCCGCTGTGCGAGGTCGGCGGGGTCCATTACCCGATTGACCACTGTCCCGGAAATCTTCGGCCGTTCGTCGCGACCCTGGCTGTCGCGGCACCTCCAACGGCCAAGCACCACACCACCGACACCAGGAACAGCACCACAGAGAAAACTTTCATCCAGCCCGACGGCGAGGGCGCTAAGACCGACACGATCACCGACTGCCGATAGGGTGCTCGCCGCTACCGAAGCCCGCCTTGGTCTCGGTGGCGTGCTCGGGGCGCTCGACGCACTGTGGATCAATCATCCGGCGCGTGTCGCCGTCGCTGAATACAAGCCGATTCAGCTACACCTCGCAACTCGATGCGGGCTGAGCACCCCGCGGACACTCATCACCAATGACAAGGCGGCCGCAATAGAGTTCGCCGAGGCGGTGGGCGGGCCTGTGGTGTGCAAGACGCTGTCGTCGCTGGTGCTCAGCGAGCAGGGCGTACCGCACATGACGTACACCACTCCGGTCGATGCCCGCGCGATCGACTCCGCCGCGTTGGCAACTACCGCTCATCTCATCCAGGAATGGGTGCCCAAGCAATACGACGCCCGGGTCACCATGGTCGGCCGGCACGCGTTCGCGGTGGCCATACACGCGAGTTCGGATCAGGGTCGCGTGGACTGGCGGTCAGATTACGGGTCTTTGACCTACCGCAGAATCGATCCGCCCAGCGGAGTCACAGCCGCCTCAGCCCGGTTCTTGCGACGTCTCGGCCTCACCTTCGGCGCGTTTGATTTCGTCATCACCCCCCACGGTGAATGGGTCATGCTGGAATGCAATCCGGCTGGCCAATGGTTGTGGTTACAGGATGAGGTTGGCGTGGAGATCGCGGCGGGAATCGCTGATCTCCTGGTTTCCAGGGGGCGGCGATGACGGACTGGAAAGCCAAAGCTATCGCTTTGGCCGATAAAATCGAAGCCAACGGTCATCTGACCGATCCGAGGTGGCGGGCGGCCGTCAAGGCGGTGCCCCGGCACGTGTTCGTGCCCCGGTTCTACGATGACGATCGGAACCTGGTCGACGGCACCGATCCGGAACAACAACACCGCTGGCTCAGCACGGTCTACTCAGACATTCCCTTGGTCACCAGGATGACCCGGGTCCCCGACACCGACGTTGACTGGTTCACCAGCTCGTCCAGCATGCCCAGTCTCATGGTCGGCATGCTGGAGGCGTTGGCGGTAGCCGACGGGCACCGCGTGCTGGAGATCGGCACCGGCGTGCGACACGCGGTCGCACATGACAAGTAGACGCGATAGGGAGGTTGTTCTGTTGAGGTCATGACAGACGATATCGT
>JBOHFJ010000207.1:0-8969 GCA_050699655.1 Pseudonocardiaceae bacterium | reverse complement strand
GATCATCAGGCTGAAGAAAACCCCGATCGAGAGCACCATCGCCGAGTTCTGGAACGTGGTGCTCATCCCCGCGCCGACGCCGCGTTGGTGCGGCGGCAGACTGTTCATGATCGCCGCTCGGTTGGGTGCGGCGAACAGCCCCATGCCGATCCCGTTGAGCAGCAGGACCAGCGCAAACTCCCAGTAGCTGAAGTCCACCGGCACACGGGCCAGCAACACGAAGCTGGTGGCGGCCACCAGCATCCCGCCGGTGGCGAACGCCCGCGCCCCGAAGCGGTCAGACAGCCACCCTGACACCGGCCCGGCGGTCAGGAACCCGAGGGTGAGCGGCAGCATGTAGATGCCCGCCCACAAGGGCGTGGACGCGAAACTGTAACCATGTTCGGGTAGCCAGATGCCCTGCAGCCAGATGATCAGGATGAACATCAGCCCGCCGCGGCCCAACCCGGACAGCAAGCTGGCCAGGTTCCCGGCGGTGAATGCCCTGATGCGGAACAACCGCAGCTGGAACATCGGCTCAGCGACCCGGGTCTCCACCACGCAGAAGATCATCAACATGGCCACGCCACCGATCAGCGCGGCCAGCACCCACGGGCTCGTCCAGCCCATCGTGTGGTCGCGGTAGGGCTGGATGCCATAGGTGATGCCCACCATCACCGCGATCAGGCCGACGGCGAAGGTCAGATTGCCCCACCAGTCCAGCCGCCCGGGCCGCCGGATCCCGGTGTCGCGCAGCTTCCAGTACGCCCAGAACGTGCCGAACACCCCGAAAGGCACCGACACCAGAAACACCAGATGCCACTCCAGCGGCGCGAGCAACCCACCCAGGACCAGCCCGAGGAACGAGCCGGCGATCCCGGCGACCTGGTTGAGCCCCAGCGCCAGCCCGCGCCGCTCAACCGGGAACGCGTCGGTGATGATCGCGTTGGAGTTCGCCAGCAGCATCGCGCCCCCCACGCCCTGCAACACCCGCATAATGATCATCCACAGCACACCGTCCGTGCCTCGCAGCCACGTCACCGACAGCAGGACGGAGAACACCGTGAACACCGCGAAACCCGCGTTGTACATCCGGACCCGGCCGAACATGTCGCCCAGCCGGCCGAAACTGACCACCAGCACCGCCGTGACCACCAGGTATCCCATGATCAACCACAGCAGCAGGCTGGTGTTCCCCGGCGCCAACGGGTTGATCCCCACACCTGTGAAGATGTCCGGCAGCGCGATCAGCAGGATCGAGGAGTTGATCGTGGCTATCAACACCCCGAGCGTGGTGTTCGACAACGCGATCCACTTGTAACGCGGGCTGACCGTCCCCACCAAGGCCCGAGCCCGCCCCCGCGGCTCCGCCGCTTGACGCGACAACAATATTGGTTGCTGCATACAACCAAACTAGGCCGAACAGAGCTAGCCCGCCACCCACAGCGTCTCCCGCAGCTCACCAGGCACAGGAGCGTTTCTGATCTTGGACGCGCTCAGCGCGCCGAGTTTCGACAGTGGGGTTGTCTAGACCGCTAGGACCGACAATGCCTGCTAGGACCGCCAAAGTCAGTGTGATCGAGTCAAGTGTGGTGCCCGCGTGCTGCGCCTGTTCGGCGTGGCGTGTGCGGTCGGTGCAGGGTGATCGTGGTTTGTGTGCCGAAAACGACACGGGATGTCGCTGACGGCACACAAACCGCGATCACGAGCGGGCCACCCTGCGCCAGCATCGTCGTAGGCTGTGGCAGTTAGCGCTCTGGCCGCAGACCCTACGTGGGCCGGCACCGGAAGCCTACGATCACATGCCTTGCCGGGTTGGGGTACGACCCCGTAGGACTGGGCGAGCAGCTCTGCTGACCGATCCGCTGCACCATCATCACTGTCGAACTCGGCAACGATAGTGTTGATCACAACCACGAGATCTATCGGAACACGCCCTGGAGGTTGCACTCGGGAGGTGGCTTGGGCTGGCAATCATCGGCCGCAGCTGGGCGGCTCCGCGGAGCCACAGACACTCGGACACAAGCTATGTAGAGTTACCCCTATGGCCGGATTGCGGATGACGGTGGGTGTGCAGGCGGTGCTGGGGGCGCTGCTCCAGCAACCTGACACTGAGCTGTACGGCCTGGAGATCGTGAAGGCCAGCGGGCTGGAGCCGGGCACCATCTACCCGATCCTGCAACGGCTGCGCGGCGCCGGGTGGGTCAGGGACCGGTGGGAGGAGCCCGAGCTCGCTCACACCGAGGGCCGGCCCCCACGCCGCTACTACCAGCTGACTATGGAGGGCCGCGCCCGCGCGGTGCATTCCCTGCACAGCGGTCGGGACCGCAGCGGCCTGAGCCGGCTGCTCACCCCACCCCCCGCTGCCCCCGCGCCCGAGGCAGGTCCATCATGAAAGACGCCGTCGTGGATCTGGTTGCCTTCGGCACCGTTCTCTTATGCGCCACAGTCGGCGTCGAGTCCTTCCCCGTCTTAGTTCGCGGCTTCGGGGTCCTTCGCGTCTTCGGCGCCTTCAGCTTTCTCGGTTTTCTCGTCGTCTGCGGCTTTCTCGGCGTCCTTGGAGACGCCCTCGTCGGCGTCGTTGTCGGCATCGTTGTCGGCGTCAGCGGCTTGCTCCTCCTCCTCGGCGTCTTCAGCGTCGTCGTCGAGGTTGGGCAACGTCGAGCAGCGCAGGTGCCTGCGCACCTTCGCGCGGTCCAACCTCTAACGCCCCGGACTCTGCGATGGGTAGGCGGTCTGCTTCCCGGTGACGAGGGTGCGGCCTGGCTGGCGGAGATGGCATCGTGTCTTGTCCAAACCCCCGATAAGGGCGAACGGCGCCGGTATGTCCGCAGCTACCGCCGCAACGTGCCACGGTTGATCTGGACCAGCTGGGCCGTGCGACTGAGCGGGTCGCGTCGTCGGGAGCTGTTGTGACCGCCACGAAGCCCGACCCGGTGGGGGCGCAACCGGAGGACCCGCCCTGGTGGCGGCTGCTGTTCCTGCTGGTGCAGGGCCCCGGTGGTCAGTGGTGGCGAGGGTTTGCGCTGATGGCGCTGGTCGGGCTGCTTCTGGTTGGCGTGCTGGCCGCGCTGCTGGTGTTCGCGGGCGGGGCCGGTGGGGCGCTGGGCGTCGGATCGCTGGTCTTAGCCTGGCGCGGCCGACACCGCTTAGGAAGGCGTTAGCGCGGGGGCGGGTCTGCGGCCGATGCCGCGGACTTCGAAGCCGACCCGGCGCAGCACGTCGGCGTCGAGCAGGTTGCGGGTGTCGACCACGACGCGGCGCGCTACCAGCTCACCCAGCCGGCCCCAGTCCAGGAGTTGGAACTCGGGCCATTCGGTGAGCACCACCAAGACGGCGGCACCGGAGGCGACCTTGAGCGGGTCATCGGTGACCTGCAGGTCGTCGGTCACGCCGGGCACGGCGGCGGGCACCCCGGGGTCGTAGCCGATCAGATCGGCGCCCTCGGCGGCCAGCAGCGCGGCCACCGTCAGGGCCGGGGAATCACGCAGGTCGTTGGTGCCGGCCTTGAAAGTGAGCCCCAGCAGCCCGATCCGCTGTCCGGTCAGCGACCCGCCGACGGCGTCGCGGACCTTGTCGACCATCCGGTGCTGCTGGTGGGTGTTGGTGTCCAGGCTGGCCCGCAGCAGCGGGAAGTCGAAGTCCGCCGCGGCGCACACCTGGAGCAGCGCGTGGGTGTCCTTGGGCAGGCAGGATCCACCCCAACCGGGGCCAGGCTGGAGGAATGCCTGCCCGATCCGCCGGTCGTAGCCGATGCCTTCGGTGACGTCCAGCACGTCGGCCCCGAACCGCTCGCACAGCTCGGCGATGGTGTTGACGTAGGACAGCTTCATCGCCAGGAAGCAGTTCGCGGCGTACTTGACCATCTCGGCGCTGGCGGCGTCAGTGAGCACCGTCGGCGCGCCCAGCCGGGCGTACAGCGCGGCGACCCGCTCGGCGGCGTCCTGGGCGTCGCAGCCCACCACGATGCGGTCGGGATTGAGGAAGTCCTCCACCGCGGAGCCCTCCCGCAGGAACTCGGGATTGCTGACCACCGCCACGTCCGCCCGCGCCAGCAACCGCGCGGTGCGCGCCGCGGTGCCGACCGGCACGGTCGACTTGTTGACCACCACGCAGCCCGCCGGCAGCAGTGCGCGGACCTCGGTGGCCACCGCTTCCACGGCCGACAGATCCGCCGCGCCACCGGCGGCCATCGGCGTGGGCACACACAGGAACACCACCTCAGCGTCAGCGACCGCGGCGGCGGCGCCCAGCACGAACCGCAACCGGCCGGCGGCCAGACCCTGCGCGACCAGCTCCGGCAGCCCCGGCTCCAGGATCGGCACCTCCCCAGCGGACAACCGGGCCACCTTGGCCTCGTCCACATCGGCGCACACCACCCGATGTCCCAGCGAGGCCAGGCACGCGCCGGTGGTCAGGCCCACATACCCCGAGCCGATCACCGCGATCCGCCGCACGAACATGCGCTTCCCTTCTCACGCTGTGTTGTCGCAATGGTCGCATACGGCAACCGAGTCAGAGGTCTCCGGCGTAGGGCACGTCGTTCACCCGCTCGGAGCTCATCCACAGCCGCAGCGCGTGGGTGGCGCGCACATCGTCGGCGTTGTAGGTGAGCAGCCGGGCCCGCTGCGCCAGATCCGGTTCACCACCGCCGCGCCCGACCGCGTCGGCGTACCAGCGCATCGAGTTCTCCCCGCTGGCCTCCGGATCGTGCCAGGAGAACCCGGCGGCCGGGGCGATCGTCTTGAGCCCCTTGCCCTGCGGGCAAAGGAACTCGGCGTTGACCACCCCGAACATATCGATCCACGCCTCGGAGGAGATGAACTTACGCACCTCGACAGCGGTGGGAATCCCGGGGGCGCCGGCGAAGCGCTCGACGGAGGAGAGCATCCAGCGGTTCTCGGCCTGCTCGTTGTAGCAGTAGGCGGCCAAGCTCAGACCGCGCTCGGCGGCGCGGCGGCGGACCTCGGTGAGCCAGCTCCAGAACGCCGCGAACGACCGCGCCTCGTCAGTGGTCGGCACCGGCTCCCAGGTGACGAAGCCGCGGTAGCCACCCGGCATCCCGATGTCGGCGCCGGACAGCAGAGCGCCCCACAGGTAGGCGCCGTCATCGTCGAAGCTCTCCATGTCCACGTCCACCTCGACGTCGGCGCGTCGCACGGTGACCCGCCGGTGGCGCCGCACCAGAGTGAGGTCCCGCTGCCAGGCGCGGGCCAGCCACACCGCGTCCCGAAAGGGCATCCCGATCATCGGCACTGGTGGGTGGCCCACTGGGTCCAGCGCGGCCAGCGCATCCACGGTGGCGACCCCGGCCGTCCGCAGCGCCGTCGTGTCCTCCCATCCCCGCAGCACCATGCTGATGTCCCGGGACGCCCGCAGCGCCGGGCCGCAGGTGGGCCACCACGGGCAGGAGCGACATTCAGTGACCCGGGACGGCTGGGCCAGCGGCTCGGACTCGGTGACGGCGGCCCGCGCGACGGCCAGCCGATCGGCGAACCGGGTGTCGTACTCAGCCATCGCGGTATGGCCGCCCGACCAGGTGGGAGCGTCCAGGTCGTACCAGAGCACCACGTCGACCTCCAGCCCGATCACCCCGCCGGAGGCCCGACCGCCGGCGGCCAGCCCGGCCGTCTGCAGCAGCCGGAGAATGTGCGCCAGCCGCATCTGGTCCCGAGCGTGTGGGCGGACCTTGCGCTCCGGGTCGCTGCGGGCCGCGGTGCGGACCGGCTGGGTCAGCGGGCTGGTCTGGGCACCGGCGCCCGGGTCGGTGACCTTGTGCCGCACGACAATCACCGGAAGGTAGCCGCCGCGATGGCGCACCAGCAGCTCCACGCCGCCACGGCGCCCGCCCGAGGGATCCGGGGGCAACAACCCGCCCCAGACGAAAGGCGCACCGTGGCTAAGCAGCTCCAGAGTGGCGGCGCGGCGCGCTTCGGCGGGCAGCTCGGGCGAAATTTCCGCCCAGTCAGCGCTGTGCAGCGCGGCCAGCCGGTCGGCCACCATGCGGCGGTGGACGGCGGTGTCGGCGATCCGTCGCTGAGCGGTCGCATCCAGAGCCGCGCGTGGCGCATCAGCCGCGGCGGGGTCATGTTCCAGATGCACCCGGCGACGGCACCGGGTCACCACCGCCGCGTCGAGCAACACTGCTGAGTTCACGTCGCCAGACTAGATCGAGGCACCGACAGTGGCGCGTTCCCACACTCCGGACACACGAAAAAGGTCAGCGTGAAGTCAGTTGCCTTGCCCCCCTCGCCCCCCCAGCCGCAACATGGCGGCCGCGGTGCCGGGAACCTGGACCAACGCGTCAAGCTCGGCGAGCGCGTGTTCGGCGCGGTGTCGGAGCTCACGACGGCTGATCCAGCCCTGCGCTCGGTGCTGGTGATCCTGGGCCAGCATCACCAGCACCGCAAGCGCTTCAGTGAGCTCCGCACGCCGGTGCATCGGCAACTGGCGGATGAACTCCAGGTGGGCATCGACCACGCGGTCCAGGAAGGTGGCTTCACGAGCCACGGCGCGGTGGCGGCGCCACCTGAAGCGATCCTGCCCTGCCACCATGCTTACCGCCCTGTCGATAGTCCGGTTACCCGAACCATCGTCAGACGAGCGCCTGGTGTTAGCCGCCAGCGGGGCACATTCAGACGCCTCGGTACTGACGGATCTGGTGGCACAGCTCACGGGAGTCCGCGCTGTTGGGCAGTCGCGCCAGCTCAAGCTCTAACGGCCGCAACCGGTCGAGCACCCGCTTGGACTTCATCGTGGGCACGGTCAGGACGGTCTTGCGGGCGAGCTGGATACCCTGGTTCACCTCGCCCTCCCGCAGGTAGCTGGTGGCCAACGAGGTCATACGGAACATCCGGCCGCGGACCAAGTTGTAGTCGTCGCCAGCCAGTGCCTGGCGAAGCGCGGGGATCGCGGTGGCCGCATGCCCTCGATCGATGGCCGAGAGCTCGGTGTGCACTATCCCGATCATCGCGAACATCTCGGTGTTGTCGAAATCCTGGGACCAGTCGGGCACCTCGTTGTGCAGCTCCGCCAGAGCCAGCTCGGACTGGGATCGATCGAGCAGCTTCTGGGCCATCTCACGGTCTTTCATGATCGCGTACGCCCACGCCTCGTTGGCGCACAGCAGCGCCACCGCCCGCTCCGACCCCCCGCGCTGCGCGGCGAGCTGGCCCAGCTGGAACCACTTGAGGGCCTCGTTGGCCTCTCTGTCATGCAGATAAAGCCGGCCGATGAAGTCCATGATGCGCGCCATCAGGATCGAGTCGTTGGCGTGGTTGGCGAATTCGAGGGCAGTGGAGTAATGGTTGCGCGCGGAGTCCCGCAAGCCCACGTCGAAACTTGTAAACCCGGCCAGCCCCTGCAGCTCGCCCAGCGCCTGGAACAGCCGCCGACGCACCTCGTCCTTGGCCGAGGTGCCCAGCAGGCGCTGCGCCCAGGACAGCTGGGCGACGACCGCGTCCCGGCAGTTTCCCCCGCCGAACTCGTAGTCCAGCGCGCGCAGGGCTCTGGTGGTCGCCTCCACTTGTTTGACGTCCGTCAGGCCGATGTGGTTCGGCGCTGGTGTCTGGGCCGGGCTGGGCAACCATGGCCCGTGGTCGGTCTTGAGCACCGCGGTGCCGAACAGCATGCCCGACCCGTGGGTCATCAGATTCCTTCGCTTCACCAACTCTTCCTTCCGCGCACGCGCATGATCAAGATCCGCGGGGGGTCCGGCCTTGCTTGCCCCCGTCGCCGGGTCATAGGACAGGCCCATGTAGCCGCGAGGGACGCCCAAACCGGTGGAGATCCGCACCAGCACGTCGTACGCCATGACCTGACGACCCTTGAGGATCTCCGAGACCTCGGACTGGGACTGCCCGGTCAGGGCGGCGATGTGCCGTTGCGAGATGCCGATCCGTCGGAGCAGGCGGTACACGGAGCTGATGTCGCGATCCGCCAGCGCCTGCCTCATCTCTGGTTCATTCCACGTTTCCAGAGCCAAGCGAGGGTCTCGTCCACCGGTCACGTTCATCACAATCCCCCTTGTCGTCCGACGACCGACGCGTGCACACTAAAGCATGCTCCGCGTCGCCCGTGAAGAGCACTTCGGCGAAGCTGAACCGCGCGACCGATCGTCTCACGCCGCTCACCGTCATGCCATGCCTGGTCGGCGCAGCACAGTGGATGACGGCTTTCAACTCGCCGCGCACCTTTGTAACTTGATTGAGGCGGCACGACCAGGACCTCGTGTCAAGCGACATCAATCGATACGCGGCCTGGGCGGCGGGAAGGTGGCGAGGTGGACCGGGTTCTGCGCGAGATGCTCCAACGGGCGGTATGGGACCGGCTCAACATGCTTGAGGAGCTGGTCAACAGCGCCGACAACGAGTCCCTGCTGTCCCTGGCGCGCAGTGAGCTACCTCGGTTAACCCAGGGCTGGCGGGCACTGCTCGCAACGCATGAACCAGATCGCCAGGGACGCTGCCGGGGATGTTCGAGCCGCTGGCGACCGCGCGGCGCCCCGTGCACCGTGTGGCGGGCCGTGCACGAGCACCTTGTGTCCGCCACGCACCACCCGACGTCGCTATTGGCCACCAAGGTAGCCGTCGGCGCCGCGCACTGATCAGCACCGTTTATTCAATTCCATAGAGCTGGCGGTCTCGCTAAGATTCGTGGGTCTCCCCCCCACTCACGAAAGCTGAGCGGCCGCCATGTGGCCGGTGATCCGGCGAAACATCCGTGCCCCCGACCGAGATGTCGAAGGATCACCGGCCACCCCTAAACCCTCTCACCGGCGGTGCTGCACCTCCCGCGTACCGCTGGTGGGAGCTCCAAAGTGGAGTGCCGCGCCGGTAGCACCGTCGTTGCCTGACCGACAGCTGCCGTCAACGTTGCCCCGATGACCGCCGGATCCCGCCGCCAGAGCACTGGTGTCAATTCCCAGTGTCCCGTGCGCCCGGGAGTCCCCCGTCCGGCGCCGGACGCGTGGAGCGCAGGCACCCGCAAGA
>JBOHFJ010000206.1:864-8973 GCA_050699655.1 Pseudonocardiaceae bacterium | reverse complement strand
TGGCCGCGCTGAGCATCCCGTACATCGAGCAGGCCCGGATCACGGCCGACCCCAGCTACTACGCCAAAGCGCAAGGCGCTCTGGAGCGATCTTTCCAGGTAAAGCCGGATGACAACGCCGAAGCCATGATTGGCATGGGCGCGTTGGCCAACGCCCGCCACGACTTCGCCGCCGCCCGAGACTGGGGCGAGAAGGTCCGCGCGATCCGGCCCGACACCGCCGAGGTGTACGCCGTCCTCACCGACGCCTACACTCAGCTCGGGCAGCCCCAGGCGGCTACCGACGCCGTTCAGCACATGCTCGACCTGCAGCCCGGAGTCAGCTCACTGACTCGAGCCTCCTACGACCTGGAGCTGCACGGGCGAGTTGCGGACGCGCGCACCGCGCTGCTGCAGGCGCTGGACGAGTCCATCACGACATCCGATGTCGCCTACTGCCGCTACTACCTCGGCGAGCTGGCCTTCAATTCCGGGCAGCTGGACGAAGCCGCCCGGCAGTACCAGGCAGGCATCAACGCCGGTGAGGACTCCCCGGCGTTGGAGCAGGGCCTCGCCAAGGTCGCCGCCGCTCGGGGCAATCTCGATGCGGCGCTGGTCAGTTACCAACGGGTGACCCAGCAGCTGCCGCTGCCGCAGTACATCGCCGAGTACGCCGAGCTGCTCACCGTCGCCGGTCGCGGCGCCCAGGCCAAGACACAGCTCGAGCTGCTCGACGCTCAGCAGCGACTTTTCGCCGCGAACGGCGTCACCGATGACCTCACCGCCGCGATCACGCAGGCCGATCTGGGCGACCCGGCGCAGGCCGTCGCGCATGGCCGGGCCGAATGGGACCACCGGCACATGCTCCTGGTGGCCGACGCGTTGTCGTGGGCGCTGCACGTCGACGGCCGCGACGCCGAAGCACTGGGCTACGCCGACCAAGCCGCCGCCACCGGCTACCGCAACGCGCTGTTCAGCTACCACCGCGGCATGATCCTCAAGGCCTTGGGCCGCGACGCCGAAGCACGCCAAGCGCTGTCCGCGGCATTGCGGATCAACCCATACTTTTCGCCGCTGCAAGCCCCCCGGGCCCGTGCCGCGCTGGCGCAGCCGCGGGACGCCCGGTGATCCGCCGGCTGCTCGGGTCGCTCGGGCTGGCCGCCGTGGCGGTGATCGGACCGCTGGCCGGCACAGCCCTGGCCCACCCGCTGGGAAACTTCACCGTCAACCACTACGACGGGCTCACCCTGCTGCGCGACCACGTCACCGATCACGCCATCGTCGACGTCGCGGAGATCCCGACCTTGCAGGACAAGCCGTTGGCTGACACCAACGGTGACGGTATGGTCAGCGCCACCGAGGCCTCGGCCTTCGCGGCCCGCGAGTGTGCCCAGGTGGTGGGTGGGCTGACCGCTTCGGTGGACGGGGTGCCGTTGCGGTGGGCGGTGCGCGGCGCGAGCGCGCAGTACCCACCTGGCCAGGCCGGGCTGCCGACCACCCGGTTGACCTGCGAGCTGTCCGCGCCCGCCCAGCTCGACCGGGCCGCCACGCTCTCCTTCGCCGACGGCTACCGCGCTGACCGGGTGGGCTGGCACGAGATCACCGCCGTCGGCAACGGGGTGCGGTTGCTCGACCCACAGGTGCCGGCGGCGAGCGTGAGCGATGAGCTGCGCCGCTACCCCAACGACCTGCTCAGCTCCCCGCTGGGAGTGCGCGACGCGACGCTGCGGACCCAGCCCGGAAGCGGCGTGACCGGTGGCGGGCTGGGAGCGGCGCTGCCCACCGCCGGGGTGCTGGAGCGCTGGAGCGGGGGCGTCACGCGGCTGTTCACCGACCTGGTGGGCGGATCCCTGACCCCCTTGGTGGGTGTGCTGGCGGTGCTGCTGTCCCTGGTCGTCGGCGCGGCCCACGCCGCGCTGCCAGGGCATGGCAAGACCGTCATGGCCGCTTACCTGGCCGGACGGCGTGGCACCCGCCGGGACGCCGTCGTGGTGGGTGCCACGGTGACACTCACGCACACCGCCGGGGTACTGGTGCTCGGGCTGCTGGTGACGGTGTTCAGCTCGCTGGCGCCAGAAGATGTGCTGCGCTGGCTCGGTGTGATCAGTGGCCTGGTGGTCGCCGGGATCGGCATCGGGCTGTTGCGCTCCGCGTTGCGGCAGCGCTCGGCCGCTCGGGCGGTCCCCGTCCCGGTCGACTCAGTTCCGGTGCCGGTCGGGGTTGGCGCCGGAGCCGGCGGCCCGCCGGCCATCGGACACGGACACGGACACGGACACGGACACGGACACGGACACGGTGATCCAGAGCTGGCGGGCAGCCGTTACGGCCGCGGGGCGCTGGTCGCCATGGGGGTGGCTGGTGGTCTCGTGCCGAGCCCGACCGCGCTGGTGGTCCTGTTCAGCGCGGTCGCCCTGGGACGGACCTGGTTCGGCGTGATACTCGTCGTCTGTTACGGGGCGGGCATGGCCGCCACACTCACCGCGGCCGGGCTGATCCTGGTCCGGGTCCGGGATCACCTGGAGCTCAGCAACTCCGGCGCGCGGTTGCGCCAGCGTGCCCAGGGACTCCTCGCCGCGCTACCCGTGCTCACCGCGCTGCTGGTCCTGATCGTCGGGTTGGGACTGGCCGCCAGCAGTATCGGCCCCGCGAGCTAAGGGAGTTCCCATGCGTGCATACCGGTTCCTGCCCTGCGTCCTCGGGCTCACGCTGCTCGCCGTGGCCTCCTGCTCCGGGGGCGCTGCCGCCGAGGACCCCGGACCCGTGTTCGACAGCGAGGGCGGGCGCACCGTAACCTGCATGGCCCACCAGCCGGCCGCACCGGGCAACCGCTACACCGATCCGCAACTCCGGGACACCGCGCAGGTGCTGACGGTGTTGCACTACTACACGGCCAACGGGTCCAAGCGCTACTGCGACGGGCAGCCCCCCAGTGCCGTCGACCGCCGCTGGGCCCAGCTCTACGTCGACCTCGGCGCCGATCCCGCCGCCGTCGCCCGGCTACTGCCCGCCCGGTGAGCGCCACTGGCGTATCGGCGGGCCAGCCATGCACACACCATCAGTTGGATCTGGTGAAACAACATCAGCGGCAGCACAACCAGGCCGACGGTCTGCGCCGAGAACAGCACGGTCGCCATCGGGATGCCGCTGGCGAGGCTCTTCTTCGATCCACAGAATACGATGCAGATTTCGTCCGCACGTGAGAAGCCGAAAGCTCGGGCCGTCACCGTGGTCGTGACCAGGACGATCGCCAGCAATGTCACGTTGACCACTAACAGCGGCAGCAGCGACACCGGCGTCAGCCGGTGCCAGATACCTGAGACGACGCCCTCGCTGAACGCCGAGTAGACCACCAGCAGAATCGAGCCTTTGTCAACCAACCCGAGGATTTGCTTGTTGCGCTTGACGAAGCCACCGATCCAGCGCCGCACCAACTGCCCGGCCACGAAGGGCACCAATAGCTGCAAAATAATATGGTCCACCGATCCCAGCGACACGCCACCCTGACCATCGAACAGGAAAAAAGCCACCAGCAGTGGAGTAAGCACGATACCGATCAGATTGGAGAACGAGGCGCTGCAGATCGCTGCGGCGACGTTGCCCCTGGCGGTCGACGTGAACACGATCGAGGACTGCACAGTCGAGGGCAGGCAGCACAGAAACAGCAGTCCCGCGTACAGTTCGGGGGACAGCACCGTAGGCACCAGCGGTTCCGCGGCAAGGCCCAGCAACGGGAACAGAACGTAGGTGCTGGCCACAACCACCAAGTGCAGCCGCCAGTGCCGCAGCCCGTCAACGGCCTGCCTGGTGGAGAGCCTGACACCGTAGAGGAAAAACAGGAATCCGATGGCGATGGTCGTCGCATAGCCGAAGCTCACCGCAGCACTGCCCCTGGCCGGGGCGAGCGAGGCTACCGCGACGGCGGCGAGCAGCGCGAGGATGTAGGGATCGACCCGCAGCCGGGACAGGACCGCGTTTAAACGGTGAGCATTCGCCACAGTGGGCACCCTCCGGGGTCGTGCTCGCAAACGAATTCACGCACGAACGGTGGCACGGTCAGGCCGAGACGGTGCGCCTCACTTGTTTGGGGTGGTGGCGGCTGATGTTGCGCTCCAGCAGTGCCAGCGCGGCGCCAATGCCGACATTGCCCTCGTCGACCTCCGGCAGCCGACCGTCCTCGGCCCGCAGCTCCAGCATCGCCTTGTCCATCGCGGCCTGCGCGGCAAACAGACACGGCGTGCTGTAGATCGCCGCATTGACGCCGGCGTCCTCCAGCTCGGTCAGCGACAACCTCGGGGATTTGCCACCGGCGATCTGGTTGAACAGCAACGGTTTGTCGCCGATGACCGCGCGCACCTTGCGGATTGCCGCCACGCTGCGCACGCCGTCGACCAGCAGAATGTCGGCGTCGGTCGCGGCCAGCGCCTGGGCCCTGCGCAGGATTTCCGATTCCTCGGTGGCATCGGTGCGCGCCACGACGAGCAGATCATGGCGAGTCTCGAGCACCAGGTTCAGTTTCTCCAGGTACTCCTGCATCGGCAATAGCTGTTTGCCATCCACGTGCCCGCAGCGCCTGGGCCGCTTCTGGTCCTCCAGGATCACCCCTGAGCCGCCAATGCGCTCCAGGTGCTCCACGACGTGGCAGGCGACCTCGGGGTCGACGTAGCCGTCGTCGATGTCGACGAGCAGGTGGTGGCGCGGGAAGGCCAACCGCAGCCGCTGCACGAAGTTCACCATATCGGGCCAGGCGATGAACCCGATATCGGGAAGGCCGTAATAGGAGGCCGCAAAACCGAAACCGGAAACAAACAAGCCGCCATAGTGCTGCGCGGCCACCGAGGCGGAGAACATGTCAAACACTCCGATGAGCGGGGTGATGCTCTCAGATCGAACGTCCCGCTGAAGTACGCTACCATGACCCATTTTTGTTCAGCTGTCCCCTCTATCGCGACTCCCCACACCGAACACACTCCATGATGCACCACCGAGATGAGAACCTTCTCATCTCTCATGAGCCTCACATCGTGGGGTTGCCAACCTCGGACTCATGACGATGAATCCCCAGCGAGTCGCGCCGCACACACCGGCCCGCCAGATGCTGAACAAAGTCCCCGAGGTCACGATCTACTTCTGGATCATCAAGATCCTCGCTACCACGGTCGGTGAGACGGCGGCGGATTTCCTGAGCATCAAGTTGGGCCTAGGGTTGACCGGCGCGGGCTACGTCGTGGGTGGCCTGTTGATTGTGGTGCTGGTCTTCCAGTTCAGATCCCGCAAGTATGTGCCGGGGATCTATTGGCTCGCGGTCGTGCTGATCAGTGTCGTCGGTACGTTGATCACCGACAACCTGGTGGACAACTTCGGGATCGCTTTGCAGACCACCACCATTGTCTTTGGTCTCGCTCTGGCCGTGACCTTCGCGGCGTGGTACGCCCGGGAGAAGACCCTGTCCATCCACTCGATCTACACCACCCGCCGGGAAGCTTTCTACTGGTTGGCGATCCTGTTCACCTTCGCCCTGGGCACCGCGGCCGGTGACCTCGTGGCGGAGCGGCTGCAGCTGGGCTATTGGCCTTCCGCGCTGATGTTCGGCGCGCTCATCGCCCTTGTCGCCCTGGCCCACTTCGGGATCAAGCTCAACGCGGTCCTGGCGTTCTGGATCGCCTACATCCTGACCCGCCCGTTGGGCGCCTCCCTGGGCGACTACCTGTCACAACCCGCCAGCCACGGTGGCCTCGGACTGGGCAAAGGTGTGATCACCGCGCTGTTCCTGGTCGCGATCGTGAGCCTGGTCGTCTACCTCAGCCTCACCGGCAAAGACGAACCCGCAGCCCAGCCCGCCTTGGCCGCCGAGCAGGAGGTGAAGGGCGACTAGGTGGGCGGGTAACCCGGCGCGGCGCCGGTGGGCAGTTCAAGAGTCACACAGGCGCCGCCGCCTGGTCGGTTGCGGGCGGTGACGCGACCGCCGTGGGCCTCAGCGATGGCAGCCACGATGGAGAGCCCAAGTCCGGTCCCACCGGTGTCACGAGTGCGCGCGGCCTGGGCGCGGTGGAAACGGTCGAAGGCGTGCGGCAGGAACTCGGGGGGAAAGCCGGCTCCGCGATCAGCCACCTCGATCGTGACCGTCCCGGCGGGGGTCGCGGTCGCGGTGATCTCCACGACACTGTCGGTCGGGGCGTGCCGGGTGGCGTTGTCCAGCAGGTTATCCACCGCCTGGCGCAGCCGATCGGGGTCGGCCGCAACGTTCAGTTGAGCGGGGCTGTGCAGCACCACACTGACCCGGCGCTCGGCGGCGCGGGCGCGGGCGCCGCGGGCGGCGGCGGCCAGCAGGTCAGGCAGCGCCAGCGGCCCGGGGCGCAGGAAGGGTTGAGCGTTGTCGGCGCGGGCGAGCAGGAGCAGATCCTCGGCGAGCCGGATCAGCCGGTCCGTCTCGCCGGCCGCCTGCTCGATGGCCTCGGCGAGAGCTTGGCGGCTGCGGCCGGGCCGGCCGGCGAGCTCGAGCTCGGCGCGCAGGATCGCCAGCGGGGTGCGCAGTTCGTGGCCGGCGTCGGCGACGAAACCACGTTCCCGCTCCAGCGCCTGCTGCAACCGACCGAGCAGACCGTTCATCGTGACCGCCAGCGCGGCGATCTCGTCGCGGGTGACGGGAACCGGCAGGCGCCGGCCGGTGTCCCGGGCGCTGATCTGGGCGGCCTCGCGGCGCATCCGTTCCACCGGGCGCAGCGCAGCCCCGGCCAGCAGCCACGCGCCCAAGCCGGCGAGCAACACCGCGGGTGGGCCGCCCATCAGCAGCGCGGTCTGCACGCGATCCACCGCGGCGTCGGACACGTCGGTGCCGGTGCCCACCACCACCAGCACCCGCCGCCCGCCCGTGAGGAGCGTGCTGGTGGCCAGCAGTCGGACCCGGTTACCGGATACCGTGGTGGTAAAGGACACCTCCCCGGCCATTGCCTGCCGCCGCTGAGCGGCATCGAGCAAAGGGTGATCGCCGGCATCGGGCGAGAAGACCAGCAGCCGGTCATCCAGCGCACGGACCTGGACGATCTGATCCCCGGGACCCAGCAGGGGTAGGCCTTCCGAGCTCAGCTCCTCCGCCACGTCCCGCACGCGGGCGCGCAGCCCGGGGTCCAGCGCGGCGTCCAGGCTGACCCGCAGCTGCAGCGCGAACGCCAGCGCGGCGGCGGCGATCACCACCGCCGCGCCCAGGGCGAACAGCAGCGCCAATCGCAACCGCAAGGGCATCGCCTACCGCAGCGTTCTGATCGTCACCAGAGCCCTGCCGCAGCCGGTTCGGCTCGCAACCGGTACCCCGTGCCCCGCACGGTCTCCAGCTGCGCCACCCGGAACGGTCGGTCGATCTTGCGGCGCAGGTAGAGCACGTACTGGTCCACCACGTTGGAGACTCCGGCATAGGCGAAGTCCCACACGTGCTCCAGGATCCTGGTCCGGGTGAGCACCTGCCCGGGATGGCGCAGGAACAACTCCAGCAACGCGAACTCCTTGGCCGAGAGGTCCAGCTCCACCGGACCGCGCCACGCGCGGCGCGTCGCCGGGTCCAACCGCAGATCAGCGACGCGCAGCTCGCTGGGCCGCTCCACCCCGCCGCGGCGGATCAGCGCCCGGATGCGGGCCGAGAGCTCGGCGAAACTGAATGGCTTGACTAGATAGTCATCCGCGCCGGCGTCCAACCCGCGCACCCGGTCCTCCACGGCATCGCGGGCGGTAAGCACCAACACCGGCGTCCACCGCCCAGCGGCCCGCAGCCGCCGGCACACCTCAATGCCATCCAGTCCAGGCAGCATCACGTCCAGCAGCACCGCGGCGTAGCCGAACTCAGTGGCCCGCCACAGCGCATCGGTGCCGGTGGTGGCCACGTCCACGGCGTAGCCGTCCTCTTCCAAGCCCCGTTTGAGCAGGACGGCCATCCGCAGCTGGTCCTCCACCACCAACACCCGCACGCCCCCACCCTAGAGCCGCCCGATGAGAACACGATGAGAACGCTGGATGATTGCATGCGGTTGGACGCGCTGGCCCTTGCCATTACTCTGACTCGGGTTCCTCCCGCAACGGCGGCTCCAAGTCGGGTTCTGGCCGGGCACCCAGGTTGCCATTCGACGCGGAGAGATCCGCCGGT